>NZ_GG698602.1:1894998-1895960 GCF_000160055.1 Dialister invisus DSM 15470 | reverse complement strand
CCACGGAAGACCAGCTGAAAACAGTCAGTGACGGCGTGAAAACGAACAAGACCGATATCACAAATATCAACACGACGATTGGCAAAGGGCTGAACTTTAAGGGTGATGACGCAACAGTTATAAATAAGAAACTGGGCGAGCAGCTGGATATCAAAGGCGGCGCTGATGCATCAAAACTGTCAGACGGGAATATCGGTGTCGTATCCGGAAACGGCGCGCTGAATGTAAAACTGGCCAAAGATGTGAAAGTGGACAGTGTCACAACAGGCGGCACGGTAATCAATAATAACGGTCTGACTGTAGGTGGAAAGACCTATGTGACGAATAACGGTCTCAACGCGAACGGCCAGAAGATCACCAACGTAGAGAAAGGTACGGCCGGGACAGATGCCGTCAATGTGGATCAGCTGAACGCGGCCATCGGCGGTACGGCAAAAGCGACGACCGTCAAAGCGAAAGATGCCAATGTAACCGTTACGGAAGGGCTCAGTACAGAGACAGGCGGAAAAGAATACACCGTCGGACTGGGTGATAAAGTAACCCTCGGCACGGCTGACAAGAAAATCGTCGTAGACGGAACCAGCGGAAAGATTACGGCGGGCAGCAAGGTCACCATCGACGGAACGACAGGGGACATCCAGGCAGGCACAGTCAAAGTGACAGGCGCCGGCACAGTGAATGAACTGACCAACCGCACATGGGATATTGACAACCCGACAGTCGTACATGGACAGGCAGCCACGGAAGACCAGCTGAAAACAGTCAGTGACGGCGTGAAAACGAACAAGACCGATATCACAAATATCAACACGACGATTGGCAAAGGGCTGAACTTTAAGGGTGATGACGCAACAGTTATAAATAAGAAACTGGGCGAGCAGCTGGATATCAAAGGCGGCGCTGATGCATCAAAACTGTCAGACGGGAATATCGGTGTCGTATCCGGAAACGGCGCGCTGAAT
>NZ_GG698602.1:1130000-1245000 GCF_000160055.1 Dialister invisus DSM 15470 | reverse complement strand
TGAAGGAAACCCGGAGAGAGGGAACCCTTTCCCCGGGAAAAAGAAACAAAAGTCAAGGTAAAAAACGTAAGTTAAGATACTAAGAGCATACGGTGGATGCCTTGGCGATATCTGCCGACGAAGGACGTGACAAGCTGCGAAAAGCTGCGGAGAGATGCAAATAATCGGCGACCCGCAGACATCCGAATGGAGAAATCCGGCTGTGATGATGCACAGCCATCCATGCCCAAGAGCATGAGAAGGGAACCGGGCGAACTGAAACATCTAAGTAACCCGAGGAAAAGAAATCAAACGAGATACCCCAAGTAGCGGCGAGCGAACAGGGAAGAAGCCCAAACCGGTGAAGGAAACTTTACCGGGGTTGAGGACCATCAGAACCGCGAAGAACCTTAGCCGAAACTGTTGGGAAACAGTGCCGAAGACAGTGAAAGCCTGGTAGGCGAAAAAGAGAAACGCGGAGATGGCACCAGAGTACCGCGGGACACGAGAAATCCCGTGGGAAGCAGGGGGGACCACCCTCCAAGGCAAAACACAGATATCGACCGATAGCGCATAGTACCATGAGGGAAAGGTGAAAAGCACCCCGGGAGGGGAATGAAAGAGAACCTGAAACCGTATGTTTACAAGCAGTCGGAGACCGCTTAATAATAAGGTCGACGGCGTGCCTATTGAAGAATGAACCGGCGAGTTACGAAGCCTGGCAAGGTTAAGCAGGAAATGCGGAGCCGAAGCGAAAGCGAGTCTTAAGAGGGCGCAAGTCAGGAAGCGTAGACCCGAAACCACAGTGATCTACCCATGTCCAGGTTGAAACACAGGTAAAAATGTGTGGAGGACCGAACCTATATCCGTTGAAAAGGGTTAGGATGAGGTGTGGGTAGGGGTGAAAATTCCAATCGAACGTGGAGATAGCTGGTTCTCCCCGAAATAGCTTTAGGGCTAGCCTCAGGGAAAAGATTGCAGGCGGTAGAGCACTGATCAGGAGAGGGACCTACCCGGTTACCAAACCCAGTCAAACTCCGAATGGCTGCAATCATACCTGGGAGTCAGACTGCGACTAATAAGGGCCGCAGTCAAAAGGGAAACAGCCCAGACCATCAGCTAAGGTCCCCAATGCCGTGCTAAGTGGCGAAGGATGTGGCATTTCATAAACAACCAGGATGTTGGCTCAGAAGCAGCCACCATTTAAAGAGTGCGTAATAGCTCACTGGTCGAGAGACGCTGCGCCGAAAATGTCCGGGGCTCAAGCACGGAACCGAAGCTATGGCATGATAGCAATATCATGGGTAGGGGAGCGTTCTTATAAGGAAGAAGCATGACTGGAAGGACATGTGGACGAATAAGAAGTGAGAATGCCGGTATGAGTATCGAAAAGAAAGGTGAGAATCCTTTCCACCGAAAGCCCGAGGGTTCCTGAGCAACGATCGTCGACTCAGGGTAAGTCGGGACCTAAGCCGAGGCGAGAAGCGTAGGCGATGGACAACAGGTTGAAATTCCTGTACCGGATCAAGTCGATTGAGCGAAGGAGCGACGCAGGAGGGCACATGATCGCGCGGCTGGAAGAGCGCGTCCAAGTGCGTATGTTGCTGCAGAGGAAAACCCCTGTAGCTAAAAGCAGAGACATGATGGGGAGTTAAAGGAAACTTTGACGAACTCATGGATCCCACACTGCCAAGAAAAACTTCTAGCGAGACAAGATCCGCCCGTACCGTAAACCGACACAGGTAGGCGGGGAGAGAATCCTAAGGTGCGCGGGAAAACCCTCGTTAAGGAACTCGGCAAATTGCATCCGTAACCTAGGGAGAAGGATGGCCCCCGGTCAGTGAAGAGCAGAAACGCTCAGAGCTAAAAGGGGCGGCAGAAAAGAGGCCCAAGCAACTGTTTACCAAAAACACAGGTGCCTGCGAAAGCGAAAGCTGAAGTATAGGTGCTGACGCCTGCCCGGTGCCGGAAGGTTAAGGAGAGAAGTTAGCGAAAGCGAAGCATCGAACTGAAGCCCCGGTGAACGGCGGCCGTAACTATAACGGTCCTAAGGTAGCGAAATTCCTTGTCGGGTAAGTTCCGACCCGCATGAAAGGCGTAATGATTTGGGCACTGTCTCAACGAGGGGCCCGGTGAAATTGAAATACCTGTGAAGATGCAGGTTACCCGCGACTGGACAGAAAGACCCCATGGAGCTTCACTGCAGCTTGAGACTGAATCCCGGTGACAGATGCACAGGATAGGTGGGAGGCGCCGAAGCATTGCCCTAGGGCGGTGCGGAGCCGATGTTGGGATACCACCCTTCTGTTGCTGAGATTCTAACGCGAGGAGTAACGACCCTGCGGACCCTCTCAGGCAGGCGGTTTGACTGGGGCGGTCGCCTCCGAAAGAGTAACGGAGGCGCCCAAAGGTTCCCTCAGGCCGGACAGAAACCGGCCGAAGAGTGCAAAGGCAGAAGGGAGCTTGACTGCGAGACCAACAAGTCGAGCAGAGACGAAAGTCGGGCTTAGTGATCCGGTGGTACTGAGTGGAAAGGCCATCGCTCAACGGATAAAAGCTACCCTGGGGATAACAGGCTAATCTCTCCCAAGAGTTCATATCGACGGGGAGGTTTGGCACCTCGATGTCGGCTCATCACATCCTGGGGCTGGAGTAGGTCCCAAGGGTTGGGCTGTTCGCCCATTAAAGTGGTACGCGAGCTGGGTTCAAAACGTCGTGAGACAGTTTGGTTCATATCCATCGCGGGCGCAAGAAGTTTGAGAGGAGCTGCTCCTAGTACGAGAGGACCGGAGTGGACGGATCAACGGTGTCCCAGTTGTCACGCCAGTGGCACGGCTGGAAAGCCGCATCCGGGAAGGATAAACGCTGAAAGCATCTAAGCGTGAAGCCAACCTCAAGATGAGACTTCTCATCAGCAATGAGTAAGACCCCTTACAGACGATGAGGTAGATAGGTTATGAGTGGAAGAGCCGCAAGGCTTGGAGCGACATAAAACTAATAGGTCGAGGTCTTAACTTAGGAACACCGAGACAAGCGAATAACTTCAGGACTTCTTCTATATGGTTTTGAGAGAACAGACTCTCAGAGAAACAGTGGCGACAGCTGTGAGGATCACCCGTATCCATGCCGAACACGGAAGTTAAGCTCACAAACGCCGAAAGTACTTGGCCGGAAGCGGCCCGGGAGGATAGGAAGCTGCTGATAAAGGGAAAGGACTTGCAGAGATGTGAGTCCTTTTTACATGCATAAACTTGAAAGGGAGTAGGATAAAGGTGTCCGGAAGAATCCGTGGGAGATGTCATCCGGGTAATAGATTCTTCACTCCGTGTCACATTGCCGCTTCCCTGCTTTCTCATACGGCATTCTTGCCGCTGTTCAGAATGACGATTGAAGGAGAGAGTGTCATAATGCAGGAAATGTTAATCGTCATCCTGAACGAATGTGAAGGGTCTATACCCGTGGTGAGGAGAGCCGTAAGATTCTCATTCAGAGTATGCCGTATACCCCTTCCGAAGCATATGATCAAGCGATTTGCTTGACTTACTTAATAATACGAGCGCAAGCGAAGGATCTGCTGCTGTAGTGAGGAAGACGGCAAGGTGTCATCCGAGTAACAGATTCTTCACTCCGTGTCATATTTCCGCTTTCCTGCTTTCTTACAAAGCATTCTTGTCTCCGTTCAGAATGACCGTGGCATGGAAGTCATCATAATGAGGGGGGACGTTAATCGTCATCCGGTGCGCCAGCGAAGAATCTGCTGCTGTGGTGAGGAAAGCGGTAAGGTGTCATCAGGGTAATATTATTCACTCCATGCCACTGTTCCGTTTCCTGTTTTTCCCACACGGAATTCTTACCCCCGTTTACTAATGATAGGAATCAGAAAGGGCTTCTGGTGTCCGGTATTAAAGCATGGGGCGACGCAGGCTGCGGTACGGAAGGACGGTATGAATGTCTTCTTTTGTCAACTGATTTTTTTCTGTATTTCCTGTATACTAAGGGCAGGGCAGTATTATTTTTATGAACTTGAATTTTTGTCATTGCGGAAAGGAGAGGGAAATGAAAAAGCTGGTTTCGGTTTGCGTGTTTCTTTTGGCTCTCGTGACAGGTGTTTTTGCCATGGCGCGGGAACCTGTTTATGGCGTCCTGTTCATCCCGAAGAAAGAGTATACCCTTGAAAAGGGAAAGTTTAGAGCAACTGTACCCCAAGTGCAGGCGGTCAGTTTTATAGACGGGAGGACGCCGGTAAACGAGTGCAGCGGGGCGGCGAAGGCGGTCAATAAACAGCTTCGCGCTTATGTGGACAAAGCGTATCAAGACTATCAGAAAGAGGGAGAGCCGGGCACATGGGTCTATCCGATGATTACGAAGAACGGGGATAATATTTATTCTCTTGTCATGGTCAAGCAGATTCTTCACGGCCAGTTGGATGTATATATGGACGAAGCATTCACTTTTTTGCAGAATACGGGGAAGCGGGTATCATGGAAGGATATTGTCCGCAAGGAGGATGAACGTTTCATGACCGTGGAAAGTCTGGAAAAGAATATCCGGGCGGGAATGTTCTTTTACAAGGATGGGGTATGGAGCTCGGAGAGGCCTGACGGCTGCATTCCGGACGGATATCGTCCGGCAGAAATGCCCGGCCCTTACCGCTTCTATGTGGATGAGTCCAACCTCATTATATTTATGCTTCCCTGCGGGGAGAGCGGAGCTTCGCGGAAACGTTGTTTCGAATTAAATTCAGGAGCGGCTACGAAATATTCGAGAGCGGTAGAATAAAGTAAGATACGGAGAAAGCGGGGAATTACAGGTCGTTTATGCCGCCTGGCGGAGGGCGGTGGAATGGAGGATATTATGAAAAAGAAGATGGCTGCGTTTTTGGCAGTGTCCATGCTGCTTTGCGGACAGGCGCTGGCTGCCGATTTTTCCAATCTGGTTATTATCCACACCAATGATACCCACGGTTTTGACCGGCGGGCGGAAGGAATCAACGGTATGGCCACCGTGTCCGCTCTGCGTAAGCATTACCTGTCACAGGGAAAAGATGTGCTTCTTGTAGATGCCGGCGATGCCATACAGGACAATAATCTTGTAAATTTCAGCAAGGGAAAGTCGGCAATCGCTTTCATGAATGCCGCTGGTTATGATGCTATGGCATTGGGCAATCATGAATTTGATTACGGGCAGGAGGTTCTGGCAGAGCGTATCCGGGAGGCGAAGTTTCCCATGCTGTCCGCTAATGTCATTGTAGAAGCGACGAACAAGCCGCTTACCAAAGATTCTGTCATATACAAAAAGGGGGATGTGAAGATCGGAATTATCGGTCTCACTACACCGGAAACCGTGGTGACTACGAATCCGAAAAATGTATATGGTTTGAAATTCCTGGACGATAAGGCGACGATTGCCGTTACACAGAATCTGGTGAAGAAATTAAAAGAAGAGGATAAATGCGATCTCATCGTGGCAGTTGGACATCTGGGCAGTGAAGATGCCAATAGGGGGCACCGTTCTGATGATATTCTCATGAATGTAAACGGTATTGATATTTTTATCGACGGACATGATCATACGGCAAAGAATAAATATATCAATGGGGCGCTGCTTGCAGAGACAGGACACTATACGAAAAATATCGGCGTCATTACCCACATGGATAATAAATGGACGGAGAATTTCTGCAAGTATGGCGATTTTAATAAAGAAGATCCTATCGTCAAAGAACTGGTAGATAAGACGCAGCGGGAAGTGGACGATGCGATGGCATTGAAGCTGGGGGAAACACCGTTGCTTTTGAATGGCAGCCGCGACCCCGGTGTGCGTACGGATGAAACGAACCTGGGAGACTTCGTTGCAGATGCGTACCTTTGGCAGGCGCAGCAGGCAATGGCAGCTTCAGGCGTCAGCGTGGACGGCTGTCTGTTCAATGGCGGCAGCCTGCGCCAGTCTATTGAAAAAGGAAATATCACCGTAGGAAATATTTCCGGTGTGCTTCCTTACAATAATCAGCTTTATGTGATGAAAATTAAGGGCGAAACGCTTCTGGAAATCATAGAAGCTGCCACCTGTTCCCTTCCGTCCCAGATCGGCGCTTTTCCCCAGGTGTCGGGAATCCGCTACACTGTGAATACAAAAGTGCCTTATGAAAACGGGAAGCAGTATGAAAATTCCACCTATTTTGCGCCTGCCAAACCGGGAAGCCGCGTCACTATCCATGAAATCGGCGGGGAACCATTCGATGTGGATAAAGTTTACACTCTTGTTACGACAGAATTCATCTGCCGCGGCGGAGACGCTTACGGGAAACTGACGGAACCGGGGGCTGTGGACATCCAGGCCATCGGTTATGTGGATACGGAAGCGGTGGAAAACTATCTTAAAGAGGAATTGAAAGGAACAGTTCCTGCAAAGTATGAAAAAGAACAGGGCCGCGTGACCGTCATAAAATGATTTCCAACATTCATAAGAACCGTGGCGGGTGACTGTCACGGTTTTTATGGTGAAAAGCACGGAATGTGGTATGCTGGAGACAAGCGGAAGAGGGTGGAAATTATGGTAAGCGGCTGCATTTTCGACATGGACGGGCTTCTGTTTGATACGGAACGGATTTTTCAAAATTACTGGAGAGCCATTGCGGCAGAGCGGGGGATTGTCCTTGCAGACAGTTTTATCACGGAAATCACGGGGACGAGCGGGGAAATGATGAACCGCATTTTGGAAAAATACTACCACACGGAGGACGGCGGAGAAATTCAGAAAGACTGCAAAGAAAGGGTTCTGCGCCATCTGGCAAAGGATGTACCTGTCAAAACGGGAGCGGTGGAAATACTCGGACGCTGCCGCATGCTTGGCATCAAAACCGCAGTAGCCAGCAGCAGTCCGCTCCGGCAGATAAAAAATAATCTGGAAAACGCAGGAATGGAAAACTGTTTTGACGCCCTTGTGAGCGGTGATGAAGTGGAAAGAGGGAAACCGGCGCCTGATATATTTCTTCTGGCGGCAAAGCGGATCGGTATTCCTCCGGGAGAATGTACCGTTTTTGAAGACAGCCCCCACGGCATCGAAGGCGCATTGCGCGCGGGAATGAAAGCCGTCATGATTCCCGACCTGCTCCCGCCCTGGGAAGAACACAGGCGGCAGATAGAAGTGTATAATAATTTGCAGGAAGCGGCGGAAAAAATTTTAGGGTCGGGATGAGAAACTGAAGGTCAGCCGTAAAACGGTAGCGGGGAAGTGCTGCTGTAAATGGGTAAAAGGTCTCGTCCTGCGGCGGAAATTTATTTTATTAGAAAGAGGAAAGGGCATGGATGGAGAAACGGCTTCATGGATATTTTACAGCGGGCTTTTGATATATGGTCTGGTGCTGTTTGCTTTTAAAAGACTGTACCTGGATACATTGGAAAGCAGAGTCTTGTCGTACATGTTGGGACTGGTGCTGGCCTATGGAATCCTGGCGGGTGTTTTTCTGGCAAGCCGGGAAAGCATGGTTGTCAAGACTGTTTTACAGGAAGCGCTATGGAGCGGCCGCACCTATACTTATCAGGGTGCCGGGTTTCTTCTGGTCATTGTGCCTGCCGTGTATTCTATTTTTCTCCTCCGCTTTTTTGAAAAAAGGGGGGGAAATGCGGCTTGGAAAGAAAAAGTAAAAGTGATGGGATCTGCATTTATAAATACAGTTATGGCTCTTTTAGGGCTGCTGTGTTTCAATTATATGCTGGACGGGCACAGTATGGAGGAATGCCGGATTGTTTTTGAAGAGAGTTTGGCATCCATAGGCTGGGAATCCGGACTGCTTTCCATTGCACTGATGTATTTTGTGTTTTACATGATAAAACGCGATCATTTCAAACATCATGGCAGGTAGCGGAAATAAAAACGGCAGGCGGGAACTGAATGCGGGAAAAGGAAAGTCATTTCAGGTGAATAGGAACCTTTCCGCTGGGGAAAGCTGCGTACTGCTTCATGGAAAGTTGATTGTAAAAATATAAAAGGATACGGGATGATCATGTTAGGATTTATGGAAACAGAGAAAGAATTTATAAAAAATTGGGAGAAATACAGGGGCGCGGCCGGCTGCCTGCGATATCTCGCCTGCTGGTTCCTTTTGGGGATTATCGTTATTCCCCTGATGCTGACGGCAATCAATCCGGATATATGGTCTACGGTGCGGATGGATCAGCTGGCGGAAGAAGCCGTCGTTTTTTTCGGGTTCGGCTTTTGGTTTTGCATTCTTCCTTCCCTGCTTATAGGGCTGGGCATGTGGGATGAGAAAAACCGAAAGTATAAATATCTTCTCGGAGGGAATATGCGGTACATGCCTTTCAAAGAAAGACCCTGGAAAAAAGGAGAGAAGTGGCAGTTATATGGGATTGGGAGTTTGATGGCCGCATTTTCCGCCTTTATTATTTTTGCATCTGTTACATTGATGATGAGCGGCACCGGCAGAGCCGTTTATATGTTTAGATCCAGCAGCGCTTTTTTTTGTTTTTTGTTTATCTATTGGATCATCCATTTGCTTTATTTCCGCCGGCATGACGGCCCTTTGTATATACATCTGTGGGCTAAGGTTATTATGGCTGTTTTATGGCTGGGAACTGTCGGGGCTGTGATCCAGTATTCCTGTTTTTGACCGGCTGATGAGTATGTAAATAAGGAAGCAAAAAATCCCCTTCTTGAGAAAAGGGGATTTTTTGCTGGGAGAATCTTTTTTCTTATTTCTTTTTATTATCCAGTTCGCTTGCGTTTATTCTGTTACTGTCACGGATGAAATCGTTGTAGGAATCTACCATGTCATTGAAAGCGTTATTACCGCCGCGCCCTGCCAGATAGGTACGGATTCTTCCGATGGTGCGTTCAGCAGAACTTTTGAAAGATTTTACGCCGGAAACATCTTCTGCCGGTTTGAGTTTTTCCATATTTTCGTTTACCTGTCCCAGCAGTTTTTCTATCTGCGCCTTATCTGTCTTGGCAGGATCTTCCGGGTCGATAGCTTCCAGAGCCCGTCTCATGTCGCGGCCGATTTCCATATAAGTGGCTGCCATGACTTTATTGTCCTTTTTCATTTCTTCTATCAGAAGGTCGCGGAGTTCAGAATTGTGCTGGCTGATGGCACTGTCAAGTTTGCTGTATTCCGTGTTGAACTGGTCATAGAGTTTCAGATAAGAGGCGACCATTTCGCGGCCTTTCTGATTGCCGTCTGTGGTATATTCCTTGGATGTATAGTAAGATTCCATTTTGCTGGTCAGGGGAACCATTTCATCCAATACCTTAAGTACGGCTGTCGTGCTTTCGTCAATATCGGAGAAACCGCTGCTTTCCGTTTTGGCTTTCGTCAAGTTTTCTTTCAGGCTGTTATAAGCGGGGAAGCTGGCAAAGTCCAGATTCTCACCGGCTTTCATCTTCGCCAGGACTTCATCAATGGAAAAGGCAAATCTTACATTGTGGCCGTTGAAACCGTTGGTGGCTTTTACATAGCTGCTGATTTTTTCCAGCTGGCTTGTCGGCTTTGCAGATGTTTCTTTTCCGCCGCTAGAAGAAGAGCCGCCACCGCCGCAGCCTGTCAGCATCATGATCGCCGCTGCCAGTACCAATAAAAATAAACCGATTCGTTTTGTCAGATGGGGGGTGTAATCCACTAAAATCGCCTCCTATTGTAAATAAAATCGTTTCTATAGTATGATCTCCCACAAACGGTTTCATTATATCATTAAAGGGCAGAAGAAAGCTATTTTAAAATTTATTAGTTTTCTTATCAGGTTCTTAAAAAACTTTATGACATGAAGCGTGAGTGTGGTATAATGATAAAAAATTAAAAGGAGGGTATTATGCGTAATCCAAAAAACATGCTGATTGTAGGGATTGTACTACTGGTGGTAGGGGTTTGTATCCTGCTGCTTAATCCGGATCAAAGCGCTGCCAATCTGGAAATTGCCAGAAATGCAAAAAATGCGCAGGAAGCTGCCGCCGCTATTTCAGGCAATAATCAAAGGGAGCTTATGATCCATATGGCAGGGAATTTTCTTGCAGGGATCGGCATCGCGCTGACGGCAGGCGGTTTTTTCCTGAACAGGAAGAAACAGTAAGTATCTGAAAGAAGAGACAGGGAGCATCCGCTTTCCCCATGTCTCTTTTTTTATGCATGGGAAAGCAGCGGATGGCTTTCTTTTCGTGAAATCTGTTATACTGATAAAAAATAATTATTTTTGAGATGTATGCCGCACAAGGGAGACATGATGACCGTCAGGGAAATAGTGGAAACGCTCGGCCTGGCAGCAGATGAGGACGCTGTAAGAAAAATGGCAGAGTACAATGCCATGGTGATTGCCATGAGCAGGAAAATGAATTTAACGGGAATCAAAGATGCAGAAGAAAGCCTGGTCAAAAATATTTATGATTCGCTGACCGTGTATGAGGAGAAATATTTTCCGAAGAACGGGCGTATGCTGGATTTGGGGACAGGTGCCGGGTTTCCGGGAATTCCGCTGGCCATCCTGCGGCCGGATATGCAGGTCGTGCTGGTGGATTCTGTCTTAAAGAAACTTGTATTTATAGAGAATGCCGCGGCAAAGCTGGGGATTAAAAATATAAAGATTCTCCATATTCGCGCCGAAGAAGGCGGACGGCGGAGGAAGACAAGGGAAACCTTTGATATGGTGACGGCAAGAGCGGTAAAGATGCTTCCCGTCATTGCCGAATGGGGTATCCCCTTTGTGAAGGAAGGAGGTATTTTCGCAGCGATGAAAGGACCTGGTGCCGACGAGGAACTCAGACAGTCGGGAAAGATCCTGAAAGAATTGAAAGCGGAGCTCATGGAGCGAAAAGAGTTGGAGCTCCCTACGGGAGAGAGAAGGACGATTCTCTACTTCAGGAAAACCGCGCCGTCGCCTAAAACCTATCCGAGGAAAGTGGGCGTGGCGGAAAAGAAACCGATCATAGGCGAAGCGTAAAAGAATAAAAGCTCCTGTAAGAAGGAAAATCTTTCTTGCAGGAATTTTTATTATGGGTGAATTTTTATAGCGGTTACGCAGATGCGGTATTGAGTGGCAAAGAATTCTTTCTGCGTTTTGCCATGAAAATAAGCGGCTCGCTTTGCCTAGGCGCGTAAAACGGAAAAGAGCGGGAAAGGGGAAACCGCCATTACGGTTTTAATCCGCTGATCTGTTCTTTTATTTCCTTTATATCTTGTCCTATTTGCCGGAAAGTGTTTTCCGCATGCTCCATGGCGCCTTTTACATCGGTTTCCTCCCCCCTGTCATTGGTGAGGATAATGTCGCCCAGCTGGAGTTTGCCGTTCCTGATGTGGAAAGCGTCGGTGGAAAAGGTGCCGAGGGCGGTCTCTATGGATACGTCATAGAAGTCCAGCTCTTTTCCCCTGTTGTGGAAAGCACCCTGTATCTTTTTGAAAGGGATCAGTTTGTAATGACCGCTGCCTGAGGTAAAGGTGCCTTCGGAGATGATCTCTTTCGGATTTCCGTCACAGCGGATGTCGCCTTCTAAATCGACGTAGCAGAAAATGGCAGCGTCTTTCGCGGGATAGCGGGAATCCAGTTTTTTGCCTGCCAGGTGGATGTTGTAGGCCCTTGTGTCTATGTCATAGTTTCCCGATGCTTTGACTGTGCCGCCGTAGACGCGTCCCGTGACATCGGTAAATTTCATTTTCCCGTGGTGGTAGAAAACATGGCCGTCCAGATGGGAGAAAGAAAGGGCAGGGATATGGAGCTGCTCCATGGTGATTTTTCCTTCCGCTTTCGGGGAAGCGACGGGGCCGCCCGCCTCGGCGGTGAGGGTAAGCTTGTCGTGAATATTGTTTCCCAGTCCCAGAGATGCCGGATCGACACCGTAAAAAGATACATTCATGGCGATGGTGTGTTCATCGCTTTTCATATCGATGTCGCCATAAAGCTTCACGCTGTCGCCGATAGCGGTACCGCCGAATTTGCCGGAGGACAGGTCGACAAAAAGAGAATCGTCGGTGTCGATATTCAGGTGCATGTCCACATGGGAAAGAAGGAAGTGCCTGTTTTCATAGAAAGCTTCCAGCTGGCAGTTTTCCAGGTGGATATTCATTTTCATTTTCTGTCCGTTCCGTTTGAAGTTGACGATTTTCTCGTGGAGAGTTTTTGTGCGTTCCTCTGCCGGTTCGGATTCAGCGGCCGTTTTATTGATAAGGTCGACATTCATATTCTTGTCAAATTGGAGTGCTGCGGAAGCATTGTGAAGCCGTATCTCGGAAATGGCGGTGGCCCGCAGTTTGCCCCGGAGGATATCTTCCGGGCGCACTTTTATTTTCCCTTCAGGCACAAAGAGGATGGGGACGCCGTGGTCGTCCGTCCAGAGCAGGTTTTCGAAAGAAACATAGCCTGCGATGTCGGCGGAGATTTTTTCAACGGAAATATGTCCCCGGAGCATATGCTGCCTGTTCATGGCATAGCTGAAAATGCGGGCGGCCGCAAAAGCGGCGATCTGGGCGATGAGGAGAAGACCCAGGACGGCGGCAAGCAGCAGGAAGGAAAGCCGCCGTAAAGCGGATCGGTGCCGGTGGAAAAAGTCGATCATGAAGACCTCGCCCAAAGTTACAATTCTTTGAAATGGAAATCTTTTTTATGGCAGGCATAGTCTTCAACGATATGGCCTTTGCCGAAAAGCTTGTACTTGTATGACAGGAGCCCTTCCAATCCGACGGGACCTCTGGCATGGAGCTTGCCTGTGGAAATGCCCACTTCCGCGCCGAAGCCGTACCGGAACCCGTCGGCAAAGCGGGTGGACGCGTTCTGGTAAACACCTGCCGAGTCGACAAGCTGCATGAACCGCGCGGCGGTATTGATGTTTTCCGTGATAATGGCATCGGTATGGTGGGAGCCGTACCTGTTGATGTGATCGATGGCTTCCTCCACGCCGGAGACAATTTTCACGGCAAGGACGAGATCGAGGTATTCGTGACGGAAGTCATCGTCTTCGATGATATTTAGGGGGATAATTTCTCCCGCTTCTTTTGTGCCGCGGAGATGGATATTTTTTTCTCCGGCGGCCTTTTCCAGTACGGGCAGAAAGTCTTTGGCGATATCCCGGTGGACGAGAAGCGTTTCTGCGGCATTGCACGCAGCGGTGTACTGGGTCTTCGCGTCAATGACGATGGGGATGGCTTTTGCCATGTCATAATCTTTGTCCACATAGATATGGCAGATACCGTCGGCATGCCCCATGACGGGGATATTTGTACGGCTCATGATGTGCTGGACAAAAGCATTCGAGCCCCGCGGAATGATGAGGTCTACCGATTCGCGGCAGGCGAGGAGCTCATCTATTTCGCTGTGCTGTTCTGCTTGGAACAAGGCTTCGGAGGGAAGATCCGCGGCGGTGGCGGCTTCATGGAGGAGGGAAAAAAGGACGCGGTTCGTTTCTTTCGTCTCTTTTCCGCCCTTCAGGATGGCGCAGTTTCCGCTTTTCACCGCGAGGGATGAAATCTGGATCATGGCGTCGGGGCGCGCTTCAAAGATCATGGCGATGACGCCGATGGGACAGGTGACGCGGTAAAGGCGGAGCCCTTCATCAAGCTGGCGGGCAAGAGTGACTTTTCCTACGGGATCGGGAAGGGAAATGAGCTGCCGGATGCCGCTGATGCTGTCTGCCAGTTTCCCTTCATCGAATGCCAGCCGTTTCATGACGGCAGGAGGAAGTCCGGATGCTTTTGCCGCGGCAAGATCGATCCTGTTGGCAGCAAATATTTTTTCTTTTCCTGCTTCCAGATTTTCAATCATGTGAAGGAGCGCGGAATTTCTTTTTTCCGCAGGTGCGGATGCCATAAGGGGCGACGCCAGTTTCATTTTTGCCGCTTCTTCTTTTATGCTCATGGGGATTCTCCTTTATTATTCCTTATATAATATATGTTTATCATAATCTTGAAAAACAGGACGGTCAAGGAAAAGCATGTCTCTTACGGAAGAGCGGCCGCCGAAAGGCAGACGGGGAAATATTGAAAAAGTGGTTAATAATTAGCAGAAAGTGTGATATAATGTTGCGTACATAGCACACAAAGTGTGCATCTACTTGAGGGAGCGGTTGCAATTCCCGGGTGTTTTGGAGTATAGCAGAAAGGAAGATTTTTATGGGGGAAAAGACGAACAACGCATTTATCGCGATCGGGCTCATGCTGTTCGCATTATTTTTCGGGGCGGGAAATTTGATATTTCCGGTCTTCATGGGGCAGAATGCGGGGGTAAATACGATTCCCGCGACAATCGGTTTTTTGATGACAGGCGTAGGTCTTCCGCTTTTGGGTGTTCTTGCCATTTGCTATTCCGGTGTGAATCTCCGTGAACTGGCGGGGCGTATTCATCCGGCGTACAGCATTTTCTTCTGCACGGCGCTGTACCTGACCATCGGGCCGTTTTTTGCGGCTCCCCGTACGGCGACGGTGGCTTATGAGATTGCTGTGGCGCAGTACCTGCCTCCTGAAATGCGGAGCATGGGGCTTTATGTTTTTGCCGCGGTGTTTTTTATCATTACCTGGTGGCTTGCGATTTCACCGTCCAAACTGGTGGCCCGGGTCGGCAAGTTCATGACTCCCGTCCTTCTGGTATTCCTTTTCCTTTTGATTATCAGCGCCATTGCCTCGCCCATGGGAAGCTGGCAGGCACCGGCAGCTGCTTATGACACCGGTGTGAAAGCTCTCGGGCAGGGGATCGTTGACGGATATAATACGATGGACGGCCTTGCCGCTCTTGTTTTCGGCATTATCGTGGTGGAATCGGTCAAGATGTACGGCGCGGTTTCCGAAGCGCAGATTACGAAAGACACGCTCCGGTCCGGTCTGATTTCCACATTTTTCATGGCGGTTATTTATGCGGCGCTCTGCTATATCGGTGCCAGTTCCGTATCCCTCATCGGTGTGCAGGAAAACGGCGCTCCCGTCCTCGTAAAAACGGCGCTCCACTACTTTGGTGCCGCCGGCGGAGGCATTCTGGGAGTGATCGTTATCTTTGCCTGCCTGACCACCAGTGTCGGTCTGGCGGCTTCCTGCGCAGCCTATTTTAACCTGCTCCTGCCGAAAATCTCTTCAAAAACCTTTGTTACCGTCATGGTCGTTGTCTGCTTCTTCGTGGCGCTCTTCGGCCTGACGACGATCATCAAGAATGCTGTTCCCGTACTGCTTTTCCTGTATCCCATGTCCATTTCCCTCATTGCGCTGGCGTTCCTGCATAACTTCTTTAACGGCCGCCGCTGCGTATATGTATGGACGACGCTTTTTACCGCTGTGCCCGCTCTTTGTGACGGGCTTCACGGGTTCGGTCTGAAGCTGGGTGCCATGGAACCGATGCTCGCGGCTCTTCCGCTGGCGGAATACAGCATGGGCTGGATCTGTTTCTTTGTGGTAGGATTTGCTGTCGGTATCGTCCAGATGCTGGTGACCGGAAAGAAAGAACAGGCCTAAAAGAAATTTGAAAGAAAAGGTGAAAGCGTGCGGGCCGGACCCGTGCGCTTTTATGATGGATGAAAAGAGTTTCTTACTTTCTGATTGACATATTTCCCCTTTGTCACTATATTAAAGAGTAGGATTATTATGGAAATACAGGGGAAGACGGTATTTCCTTTTATATGGAAAGGAGGGAGCCCGATGCTTACCGCTTATAAACATGATGAAAATCACAGACTTTGTTCCGTTGCTTTTGAGGAGATGGAAAAAGGGTCGTGGATCAATTGCGCGGCTCCTGATGCGGCGGAGCTGGAAAAGCTGAATGAGCTTACCGGTATTCCTGTTGATTCCCTCCAAACCGCTCTTGACCGCGAAGAACGTTCCCACGTAGAATTGGAAGATGATTTTATTTTTGTCGTTGTAAATACGCCTGTCGTCCTTGAAACAGATGCTTACGATGCACTGCCGCTGGGGATTTTTATCACGGATAAGGTATTTGTCACCGTGTGTCTTGAAAATAATACGGTGATCCAGAAGTTTATAAATAATAATTATCCCTCTTTCCAGACTTATAAAAAGACAAGATTCCTTTTCCAGATACTGTCTACCGCATCGTCGTCCTTCCTGTACTTCCTGCAGCAGATTTATAAAAAGACGGACGGCATCGAAACACAGGTGCGGAAATCTTTGCAGAACAAAGAACTCTTCCGCATGCTGGAACTGCAGAAATCTCTGACCTACTTCAACTTCGCCCTTCATGCGAATGAAAACGTCATGGAGCGCCTCATGCGTCTTCGCAACAGCCCCATCCATACACTCCTGAAAATGTACGAAGAAGATGAGGATCTTCTGGAAGACGTCATCATTGAAAATAAACAGGCTTTGGAAATGGTGGAAATTTACACGAACATCCTGATGTCCATGATGGACTCCTTCTCCTCGATTATTTCCAACCGTCTGTCACAGATTATGAAATTCCTCACCTCGGTGACGATCCTTCTTGCCGTGCCCACTTTGATATTCAGCCTTTGGGGTATTAATGTGCCCGTGCCGTGGGAATCAAGCGAGATCGGATTTGCTGCGGTCACCCTTCTCGGTCTCGTGCTGACCCTCGTATCGGCGCTGGTGCTGTGGAAGAAAGATATGCTTTGAAATAAAGAAACAAAGGGACCGCTGCGGTCCTTTTTATTTTGCCGCTTTTGGGGAAATAACTGGTATAATAGAAAAGTATTTGAAGAAAGGAGGAAACGATGGAACCGGCGGAACTTTTAAAAAAATATTTCGGTTATGATACATTCCGGCCTATGCAGGAAGATGTCATCAAAACCATTCTGTCGGGCAGGGATGTGCTGGCTGTCATGCCCACCGGCGCGGGAAAGTCGGTCTGCTTCCAGATTCCCGCCCTCCTCTTTCCCCACGGTACGATTATTATTTCTCCTTTGATTTCTCTCATGAAAGACCAGGTGGAAGCGCTTGCAGAGCAGGGGATTTCCGCGTCCTATGTAAACTCCACCGTGCCTTTTGACGAATCTATCGAGCGGCTCCGCGATTTGTTCCGGGGGCGTCTGAAGCTGCTTTACATGGCGCCGGAAAAACTGGAACCCACCTATTTCACCGACTGCCTGTCCAAAGTACCCCTGTCCATGGTCGTCATTGACGAAGCACACTGCGTTTCCCAGTGGGGCCATGATTTCCGTCCGAGTTACCGGAAAATAAAAACCTTTATCGATACGCTTCCCGCAAAACCCGTAGTCACCGCTTTCACCGCTACGGCGACCTCCTTGGTGGAAGAAGATATGAAACGAAGCCTCGGCCTGGGGAAAGCAGCCGTTTTCCGTACGGGACTGGACCGGCCGAACCTGTCCTTCCGTGTCATCCACGGCGCGGACCGGAAAGATTTCATTCTCCGCTATGTGCAGAACCACGGAAAAGAAAGCGGCATCATTTACTGCGCCACCAGGAAAGCAGTGGACGAAATTTATGAAATGCTCGCAAGCCGGAAAATAAAAGCGGGGCGGTACCACGCGGGCATGGAAGATGACGCGCGGAAGAAAGGGCAGGAAGATTTTTCCTTCGACCGCATCCATGTCATGGTGGCGACAAACGCTTTCGGCATGGGTATCGACAAGAGCAACGTGCGCTACGTCCTCCACTACCAGATGCCCAAAAGCATGGAAGCCTATTATCAGGAAGCGGGGCGGGCAGGACGTGACGGCGCGAAAGCGGAATGCATCCTCCTTTACAGCGGGCAGGACGCGGGCATACAGCGCTACCTCATCGAATCGGGAAACCAGACGGACGACCAGAAACGGATGGACTATGACCGCCTTTATGCCATGGACGGCTATTGCAGCACCACAGGCTGCCTGCGGAATTACATCTTAAATTACTTCGGCGAGACTGCTGATGAGACCTGCGGCCGCTGTGGGAACTGCGAAAGCGGAAGAGGAAAGGTGGATATCACCGACGAGGCGGTTCTCATTTTCCAAACCGTCAGATCTCTCAAGGAACGGTACGGCGCCGGTGTGGTGGCGGATATCCTTAAAGGAAGCCGCACGAAAATGATCAGGGAACGGAACCTGGACAGCCTTCCCACCTACGGCAGACTGTCCTTTGCGAAAATCAAACATTTGAGAACCGCCATCCATTTCCTCATCGCCGATGGTTACCTCAAACGTGACGGCGGCGAATCCCCCCTGCTGCATCTTACGGAAAAAGCGGAAATTGTTCTCGAAAGAAAAGCGCCGGTACTGGGTTTTGCTTTCGGTGCGGAAGATGTTATGGCGTCTGTGGCGGTAGAAAAGAAAGTCATCCTTTCAGAAACGGAGAGCGGTATCTTTGAAAAACTCCGCGGACTCCGACTTGCCATTGCCCGGAAAGAACACGTCCCGCCCTTCGTCGTATTCTCCGATGCCACCCTGGAAGATATGGTCTCCCGCCTCCCGCGGACAGAAGAAGAAATGGCGGAAGTCCACGGCATCGGCGCTTTCAAATTAAAGAAGTACGGAGAACGTTTCCTTGCGGCGCTTGGAGAATTCAGCGGAGCGGAAGAAATGAGGGGAAAAGACGAGAGAGAAGAAAAAAACATATATGAGAGACTCGAACGGCTCCGCCGCTCTTTGGCAAAAAAAGAAAATCTGTCGACATCACAAATTCTTTCCGATACAGTCCTCCGGAGGATCGCAGAAACCCGCCCTGCAACCGAAGAAGAATTCCGCGGTGTGAAAGGCATCGGCCCGAAAAAAGCGGACAAATACGCGGAAGTCTTTTTACAGGCCCTCCATCCGGAACGGAGCCGTATTTCCCCAAAAACAGAAAGTAAAGTGCCGGAAAAAAGAGAACATATCATTCCCAAAACGGCAAAACCCGTCCGCGGACGGAAAGGGAAAATCACAGCGGTACGAAAGGAAACGATTCAGGCCGGACAGACGGTGTCCATAGACATAGAAACAAGAGCGTTTTTCCTCTATCTGAAAAAAGTAAGAGCGCGGCTTGCCAAAGAAGCGGACCTGCCGGCGGGAAGCATCTGTGCCGACAGGGATTTGGAAAAGATGGTGAAAAGCGAAACCGTATCCCAAAACCTGCCTGCCGCTGTAAAAGCGGAATTTGAAAAAGCCATCACCACCTACAAACAAGTCAGATATCAGATGACAGGAGCGGCCGGCAAAAAGGGTAATAGCTATTAGCTATTAGCTGTTAGCTGTGAGCTGTGAGCTGTTAACCGTTAGCTGTGAGTTAAAAGCCGAAGCATATGATTTCCGTTAGGTGTCATACGAAACAACAGCAAAGGATCTGCTGTTGTAGTGAGGGAAACGTTAATCGTTATCCTAAGCGAATGTAAAGGATCTGTATCCATGGTGAGGAAAGCCGTAAGACGTCATCCTGAGCGGCAGCGAAGGATCTATTACCGTAGTGAGGAAGACGGTAAGATGTCATCCGAGTCATAGATTCTTCACTCCGATTCATCGTTTTGTTTCCCGTTTTCCTACAAAGCATTCTTGCCTCCGTTCAGAATGACCGGAGACGGTAAGGCGTCATTCAAAGCGCCAACAAAGGATTTGCTACAGTGTTAAGGAAAGGGATTCTAACGGGAAGAATAGGGATTGGGTAAGCCTCCTTGTTTATAAGGAGGTGGCCGGTGAAGCCGGACGGAGGATACTGGCTTGGGGGAATGACGCAAAAGAATAGAATGAAGATTCTTTTTCTGCCCCCGTTCTGAGTGATGACGGACGGTAAGAAAATAAAAGCTATCAGCTATCAGCTGTGAGCTGTGAGCTGTCAGCTAAAAGTGCTGAATGACAGCGGGAGACATTGCTGCCGTGGATGAGAAAGCAGTGTGAATAAAGGTGTTCGTAAAACAGTACATATTATATAGAAATAAGATAAATCTTTTGTTATAATGAGAACAGAGGTTGTTTAATAAAATAAGTGTTGAAAGAAGAGCGGGAGAAACCGGTAGGAATTTTCCTGTTTACGGATTCTGTACCCGGCTTTTCAGGCAAATGAAGTGTTATGGGGAGAGGTGGTATGAAGGCAGTATCGGCAGCATGGGGATGGTGCTTCTTTTTATTGCGTTTCTAAATTATATTGTTTTTTTATGGGAGGAAAACATGAATCACATCTACAAAGTCATTTGGAGTCGAGTGAAGAACAGTTATGTCGTCGTTTCAGAAATTGCGGGCACAGCGAGAAAAAGCGGGAGGGTGAGAGTCTCTAAAAACACGCTGGCAGCAGTTTTGGCGGCTTTTTTATTGACTGGGATTTCTGTAAGCCCTGTATCCGCGGCGCTTGACGGGGTCAATACGTTTGTAGAGGCGGGGAATCAGAATATTAAAATCGGAAATGGTACTGATCTAAGAAATAACAGTACGAAAAACGGTGCTATTGCGATAGGCGATCACGCCCAGATTGATGATTATGTTATGCAGGAAGGCAGTATTGCCATCGGTAAGAATGCTTTTGTAGAAAACATGTGGGGAACGCAGGACAAAATATTCCGTTTCGGGATGCATTCGACGGATCCTTCCCGTACAGACCATTTACTGCCGGCAGGGATTGCCATTGGGCAGAATACTTATGCCCGCAGCGGCAGTCTGATGATCGGCGACCATAAGTATGTCGGCGCCTTGGGAGATACCACGGTAAATTCCAATACGGATGATGAAAAGCGCAAACTGTCCGTCTTGGTAGGCGCGACCACCGTCGGGCTGAACAGTTATTCTGCCGGTGCGTTTGCGACGACGACCGGCGCCTACTCCATCATGACGAATGCGTATGACGGAAATACGAACCAGGGATCTGCCGCTCAGAATTTCGGGGCGGTCATCAACGGATCCTTTAACAGCATTGAATCAAAAACGTCAGGCAGCAGTGTATCGGGAATCGCCAATGCGGTCGTAGGGACTGCCAATCGGACCCACAACGCAAACGGTACCTTGGTTTTCGGCGCGGGCAATGAAGTGACCAATTCAGTGGACAATATAGCAAATCCCATGTCGTTTTTGGGGATCAACAGTCCCAAGGAATTGGCAGAAAAACTCAGGGAGGATATACGGAGAAATGATTCCGGCGGCGCTGTCCTTGCCATCGGCGGAGGAAATAAAGCAGACTACGCATACCGCTCCCAGCTGGTCGGGGTGGGAAATACTCTGGAAGGAACCGCAGCGGAAAAGGCTGCTTACAATTTACTGAACGGTTATAGAAATACAGGTACCAATGTAAGCGGTGTAACTGTCATCGGTACGAACCGCACGATTTCCAATGCAAAAGATACGATTGTGATGGGTTCTTCTGCCGGCGGTATTACTACAACCGCCAGCAAGGCGGTCATACTCGGCTCGGAAGCCAATGCGGAAAAAGACGGCGGCGTAGCGCTCGGTGCGGATTCCGTTGCCTCTGTTGACAAGGATATTGCGGGATATGATCCGTCTACCAAATTAGCTTCTACAAATACATCGGCCGCATGGAAAGCGACGCATGCAGCGGTATCTGTTGGTAATGGCAGTACTGCTACAAGGCAGATTACCGGTGTGGCAGCCGGCACGAATGACACCGATGCAGTCAATGTGGCGCAGCTGAAAGCTATTGCCGGAGGTACGGGCAGTATTCATTTCGTATCCGTGAAAGGTGGAAACGCATCATCAGTCAATTATAACAACGATGGGGCAAAAGAGACCGGAGCCATTGCGATTGGAGCAAATGCAGAGGCGACGGCAAATAGTGCGGTTGCCATGGGTTTTAATGCCCAGTCCAACGGTTCCGGAAGTATCGTTATCGGCGAATCATCCGGCCTGATTCCTGATGCATCAAAACGGGGGGCTTCCAAAGGAAACAGCAGCATTATCATCGGTACGGAAAATGTTGATAAAGGCGGCACGAAAGACCATGCCGGCTCTAATGACGGTATACTCGGAAGCAACAATACGATACAGGAGTCCAATGGCGCTTTCGTGACCGGCGCGTTTAACCATGTGTCCGATTCTTATCAGTTCGGACAACTTTCCGCTTCGGAGCAGCAGAAATTGGCGCAGGCGATGGCGGATGGCAAGCCTCTGGGTAAGTACATCGGTAAATGGGGAAGCCATGTCTTTGTTACCGGCGACGGAAATACCGTTTCACAAGGAATGAATGTTACAATCAGCGGCTCTCAGAATACCGTTGAAAACAGCAAGAGCCAGACCGTCATCGGGGACAGCAATAAGATTACCGATAGAAATGCCGGTACGGTTTCCGGGAAGCAGGAAGAAAGGACGAAGAATGTGTCCGACCTTGTCATCGGCAAGGGAAATAAAATTGAAGGCAACAGTACCTATATGAAAGGGTATGAGAGCCTGACCGTCATCGGGAATAATAATGAAATGGTCAATCCCGGCGCGGGTATCGTGATCGGGGATAACCAGAAAGTTGGGGCGATTAGAGAATCTGTTGTTATCGGTTCCATGACACCGGAAGAAAAGGCCGATTCCGATATCCGGCAGAAACATGCCAGTGTCGTTGTCGGGTATCATGCCCAGAGCGGAACCAGAGACGGCGGCGGAATGAATGTGGCTCTTGGGCATGGCGCAAAAGCTTATGGCTGGCAGGAGACCGTGACAGGGATCAAATCCATTGTGGAAGCAGGTGATTCCGGCTATGACGGCTATTTGGCTTCTGTCTATGGCGGTCTTAATACCGTAGCGTCAAATAAGGCGGACCAGAATGATGGGATGGCAAACACCGTCGTCGGTACCCTGAACAAAACAGAAGGCGCCAATGGGGCGCTCGTTTTCGGCGCGGGCAATAGCGTTACACATTCTTTCGGGACGGCGCCGACCGATGAAAATGGAAACAGTATGAACGAATATTGGGGTGATATCATATCATTTGAGGGACAGGGATATGCCGGCGGAACCGGACAGTCGGGTCATGATGAGCTCAGGAAAGCGATGGGGCTGGCCATGTCGACCGGCGGCGGCTCTGTGGTCACCATGGGGAACGGAAATACTTCAGATTATGCCGTCCATTCCCAGATTATCGGCTCCGGAAATATCCTTACAGGTACAGCAAATACACCCAGCATCAATAACACGATCAACGGATATGGAAATACAGGCAGGAATGTGGAACGTATGTCTATGATGGGGACCGGGAATAATATGTCCGGCAGTACGGCCGATGTAGTGATCGGGGATTATCACCACAAGGACGGCGGTAAAAACAATGTAATCCTTGGATCCATGGCGACGGAAAAGAAGACTGTAACGAAAACGTATACGAGGAAAGATGCTTCGGGCAATGTTATTCGTGAAAAGAAATATAAGGTGACGGAAAATGTACCGATTAAATCGCATACGGCGAACATAAGCAATGCGGTGATGCTCGGCTACAATACGGATGTGGAAAAAGACGGCGGTGTAGCGATCGGCGCGGATTCCGTCGCCTCTGTTGATAAGGGAGCTGCCGGTTACGATCCGTCGACCGATACGGCTTCTACGGATACGTCAGCAACATGGAAAGCGACGGCCGCTGCTGTTTCTATCGGTAAAGCGGCAACTCCGACCAGTGCGGCAGTCACCCGCCAGATTACAAACGTAGCAGCCGGCACGCAGGATACTGATGCCGTCAATGTGGCACAGCTGAAAAAGGTACAGGCAGCTGCCGGTGCGGCGAAAGTGCATTATTACAGCGCCAAGTCTACAAAAACGGGAGCCGGCAGCAACTATGACAATGACGGCGCCGAGGCGGAAGACAGCATCGTGCTCGGTATTTCCTCTTCTTCGAAAGGGGTGAACAGCACCGTTCTTGGCAATAATAACAAACTGACCGGAGTGAAAAACGGAAGAAACAATAGTATCGTCGCCGGCCAGAATCTGGAAGTGGAAGGCGTCCATAATGCCGTATTCGGCACGGATTACAACAATTATGACCATAAACTGACAAAAGTCTTCGGGGAGGAGAATACGGTCATCGGCTTGGGGAACCTGGTTGGCTATACGGCAGAAAAAGATCCGAGCGATCCGACAAAATGGATTTACACCAAGAACTCCAGCGGCAGCGACCAGAATGTGGCTGTCGGTATGACAAATACGGCAAACGGCGGTAGTGTCGTGGTAGGCACCAGTTCCGAAGCGGAAAATCTGGGGGTCTCTTTCGGTCATGGGAATAAAGTCATCGGCTCGAATAGCGGCGGCGGACAGAGAGGTCTTGCCCTGGGGAATTATCTGACAGTCAAGGGCGAAGAAGCGGTAGCTGTAGGTACAAATGCTTCCGCGACCGCGGACTGGGCCATTGCCATGGGCAAGAATAGTAAAGCGGAGAAAGAAACTGCTATGGCTTTTGGTTATGATTCTCATGCGAAGGCAAATCATGGAGTTGCACTTGGCGCATGGAGTGTAGCAGACACGGCAGCAGGTGTGAGCGGTTATGATCCATCTACCCAGGCGGCTTCCACAGATACGTCTGCTGCCTGGAAATCAACTCTTGGTGCCGTTTCTGTAGGGGACAAGACGGAAGGTTATACACGCCAGATTACGAACGTAGCGGCCGGCGCGACAGATACCGATGCCGTCAATGTGGCACAGCTGAAGAAAGCGGTAGCCGGAGCAGCGGATGGCAATGATACACTGGTAAGTGGCAGCAATGGGCTGTCCCTTAGCGGTAAAACCCTGTCCATGAGTGTAAAGGATACGGCCGGAAATGAAGTGAAGGGCAGCGTGGATCTCTCATCCGTTGCAGACGGCAATGATAAACTGGTAAGCGACAACAATGCGCTGTCCCTTAGCGGTAAAACCCTGTCCATGAGCGTAAAAGACACGGCCGGAAATGAAGTAAAAGGCAGCGTAGACCTGTCAGCTATCGCGGGGCAGATTGATACCAATACCACCTATACCATGAGCGGCACACAAAACGCGGACAATACCACCACCATTACCCTGAAAGGGAGCGACGGAAAAGAAAACAAAGTCACCGTAGCTACGAAAGACACAAGAAACACCGTGAAAGCCGGTGAAAATGTGACACTTGACACAGCTGCCAACACGTTTGGCGGAACGGAATACACGGTCAACGTGAAAGCCGATGGAAAAGTGGAAAACGGAAGCACAAAGATTGTCAGCGGAAATACAGTGTACCACGAAACCCATGTGAAGAATGACGGCAACTATGTGAAGAAAGAGAACAGTGCCGGAGACAACCTGACCATACTGGACAAACAGGTCGGCAAGAATACAACCAACATTACCAACCTGGGAAATACCATCAACAATCTGAACGGAAAGCTGGGCACCCTGGACAACCGGATCAGTAAAGTGGGAGCAGGGGCGGCAGCACTGGCAGCCCTCCATCCGCTGGACTTCGACCCCCCATGACAAGTGGGACATTGCGGCAGGCTTCGGCAATTACCGCAACGCCAGCGCTGCGGCGGTAGGCCTCTTCTATCGGCCGAACGAAAGAACGATGATGAGTCTCGGCTGGACCATGGGTGATGACAGGAACATGATCAATGCAGGAATTTCTGTGAAGCTGGGACGCGGTGACGTTTATACCCGTTATTCCAAAGTGGAAATGGCGAACCAGATTAAGGACTTGAAAGAGAAAAATGACAAGATGCAGGCGGAAAATAAAGAGATGAGATCGGAGCTGGATGAATTGAAGGCCCAGGTAGCAGCTCTCGCTGCCAAGAAGTAAGGAGCTTCCAAAAAGAAAGGAGCAGGCACTGCTGATGATGCCTGCTCCTTTTTCGTTTTCCGGTAAAAGTGGAACTCATGGCAGGGTGTCCGCCAGAACCGTGTAAATGATCTGCTGCCGTGGTAAGGAAAGTGGTTAGAAGATAAAAGCTATCAGCTGTGAGCTGTCGTCTATAAGCTATGTTATAATAAATAAATTATAGGGTGTGTATTGTCTTTGGAGGGGGTATCAGGGTGGCAGAGCTGAATTTACTGCAGGAGAAAATTTTGAGCGACGGAGTGATCCGTCCAGGGAATGTGCTCAAGGTGGACAGTTTTCTGAATCATCAAATCGATGTGCCTTTTATCAGTGAACTGGGGAAGGAATTTAAAAAGCTTTTCGGGGATCGGAAAGTGGACAAGATTCTGACGATCGAAGCGTCGGGGATCGGCATTGCCTGCCTTACGGCGGTGTATTTCGGGGTGCCTGTAGTTTTTGCGAAGAAATCTGCGGGAAGCAATATGGATAAGGAAATGTTTGCTACGGAGGTTATGTCATATACCCATAATCGGAAAAACCATGTGGTGGTATCAAAGAAATATCTGAAACCCGGCGAACATATCCTCATCATGGACGATTTTCTTGCCAATGGCTGCGCCGTGAGCGGGCTTCTTGATCTGGTAAAACAGGCGGGCGGTATCGTAGAAGGCATCGGCATCTGCATCGAAAAAGGTTTCCAGGGCGGCGGCGACGCGCTCCGTGAAGCGGGATATGATGTCCGCTCTCTGGCAGTTATTGAAAAAATGGATGCCGAAACAGGCGTCATTACGTTCCGCTGAGGAGGCCGTAATGAATACAGATCCGATTTATGAAGCGGATGGGAAAATATCTGTCCGCAAAGCAGTGCCTTTCGGTCTCCAGCACGTTCTTGCCATGTTCGTGGCAAATATCGCGCCAATCCTTATCGTGACGGGCGTGGTGAAGATGCCTGCCTCAGAAGCGGGCGCTGTTGTCCAGGCGGCCATGATCATTGCAGGCATCGGCTCCCTGCTCCAGATGTATCCCGTCTTCCGTCTGGGCAGCGGACTTCCTGTCATCATGGGAATCAGCTTTACCTTTGTTTCTGTTTTTTGTGTGATCGGATTGAAATACGGCTACGGCGCTATTCTCGGCGCTGTCCTTATAGGCGGTGTTCTGGAGGGAATCCTCGGTCTCGGCGCGGCATGGTGGCGGAAACTTGTACCGCCCATCGTTTCGGCGACTGTCGTGACGGCCATTGGGTTTTCCCTGCTTCCCATCGGGGCGAATTCTTTCGGCGGCGGTTTCGGTCATCCTGAATTCGGCGATGTCCGGTTCCTCATTGTCGGTACAATTACTTTGGTTTCCTGCCTTATTTTTAATATCCGGGCGAAATCATTCTACAAGCAGTTATCTGTCCTTTTCGGGCTTTTTGTGGGGTACGTTACGGCATACTTCTACGGTATGGTTGATTTGGGCCGCCTGACGGAAGTATCCCTTGTGTCTCTGCCGGTTTTCATGCCTTATTCTCTGGAATTTCATTATGACGCCATTTTCTCCGTATTCCTTATTTTCCTGGTGTCTGCCACAGAAACGCTGGGCGACACCTCGGCGCTTTCCGCCATGGGGTTCAATCGGGAGGCGAAAGACAGGGAAATATCCGGTTCCATTGCCGTGGACGGGTTTGTTTCTGCCGCGTCTTCTCTCTTCGGGTGTTTGCCGATTACATCTTTCAGCCAGAATGTGGGGCTTATCGCCATGACACATGTGGTGAACAGGAAAGCCATCGCCAGCGGCGCCGTCATCATGGTTCTGGCAGGACTTATTCCCGCGCTGGGGGTCATTTTGGCGTCACTGCCTGAGGCCGTCCTCGGCGGCTGTACGCTTATGATGTTCGGCTCCATCGTGGTGTCCGGTGTGCAGATGATCAGCCGCTGCGGATATTCACAGAGAAATATGAGTATTGCCGCCCTGTCTCTTTCCATCGGACTGGGATTCACGCAGACACCGCAGATTTTCCGCATATTTCCCGAACTGCTGCGGAGCGTATTCGCAGAGAACTGTGTAGCGGTGGTTTTCATCGTGGCGGTTCTTCTGAATCTTGTATTTCCCAAAGAGGAAGAGGAAAAAGCAGCGGCAGGAGCTGCCGAATGAAATACAGGCGCTGATCGGCAATCGGCGCTTTTATTTTGCCATAGTAATGGAAGCATATATTTCCTGCTTTCTGCGTACCCGTTTCCGCACACATCGGTATGCCTGTCGGTCACTCTATGAGTATTTCCTATACAGTTTAAGGCAAGCTATACATTGTGCTTATAAGGTGTAGACACAGGAATGAATAATGATACAATATACATGGTATTATTTAAACAGGAAGTTTACTTACGATGAAAGGCAAGGAGGATTGTCATGAAAAGATTGAAGAAAGCAGCTTTGGCGGTGGCATGTGCTGCTGTGCTCTGTTCCGTATTTTCCGGCTGCGGCGGAGATAAAAAGGATACTGCCAAGGCCGCTCCCGCAGAGGAAAAGGTGCTCACCGTTTACACGGCGCGCAGCGAAAGCTTAAACAATCTTGTCATTCCCGCTTTTGAAAAAGAAACAGGGATTAAAGTCAATGTTATTGTGGCGGGGACGGGCCCCCTCGTGAAACGTGTGGCGTCTGAAAAGGACAATCCCCAGGGTGACATTCTCTGGGCGGCTGACCAGACGATGCTGGATTCCCAGAAGGAACTTTTTGAGAAATATGTATCCCCGGAAGACGCGAATATGATTGATGCCGCTAAAAATAAGACAGGATATTTTTCTCCCGCATTTGCCGATCCCACCGTTTTCATCGTTAATAAAAAACTGGCAGGCGATATGAAGATTGCCGGGTTTGACGATCTTCTCAATCCGGCGCTGAAGGGTAAGATTGCCTGCGGCGACCCTGCCAACTCCAGCTCCGCGTTCCAGGTGCTCATGGCGATGCTTTACGCCAAGGGCAAGGATGGAGATCCCATGTCCCCCGAGGCTTGGGCGTACGTGGATAACTTCATTAAGAATGTAGATGGGAAATTCCTGAACAGTTCCGGTGCTGTCCATAAAGGCGCTGCCGACGGCGAATATACCGTGGGGCTTACTTGGGAAGATCCGGCGGCTACCTATGTGAAGAACGGCGCTGACGTAGAAGTCGTATTCCCGAAAGAGGGAGCCATTTTCCCGGGCGAATCCGTACAGATCATCAAAGGCGCGAAACATATGGAAAATGCGAAGAAATTTGTCGATTTCATGCTTTCCCAGAAGATCCAGGAAGCGGCAGGAAAGACGCTCACCGTCCGTCCGCTCCGCAAGGGTGTGAAGCTTGCTGACTACATGACACCCCAGGACACAATCGCTTTGTTCAAGAATTATGACGAAGGCTGGGTAGCTGCCCATAAGAAAGAAGTCGTGGCGGAATGGAATAAACATCTGGAAAATTCCAGGCAGTAATAAGTAATTAGGTCATCAGAGGGCGTCGGGCATTTCGCCTGACGTTCTTTTTTATAGATGACGCTTGAAGCGCGAGGTTATGAGGTTATTATGAGTGTTTCTATCAATATAGACAAAGTGGTGAAGAAGTACGGGGATACGGTGGTGGTGAACGGCCTGTCCGTGGATATTATGCCGGGCGAATTTTTCACCCTTTTAGGGCCGTCGGGCTGCGGTAAAACGACACTGCTCCGTATGATTATCGGATTCAATTCCATCGAAGGCGGTACGATTTCCGTCGACGGGAATGTCATCAACGATGTGGCGACAGATAAAAGAAATATGGGCATGGTTTTTCAGAATTATGCCATTTTCCCCCACATGTCGGTGAAAGATAATGTGGCTTTCGGTCTGCGGATGCGGAAGGTGCCTGAAAAGGAAATCGAAGAGCGGGTGGATAAAATCCTGAAGATCGTGAAGATCGACCACCTGAAAGACCGTATGCCCACAGCGCTTTCCGGCGGGCAGCAGCAGCGTGTCGCCCTTGCGCGGGCGATCGTCATCCGGCCGCAGGTACTTCTGATGGATGAACCGCTGTCCAACTTGGATGCGAAACTCCGTATCGAAATGAGGAATGCCATCAAGCAGATTCAGCGCCGGGTGGATATAACCACGGTGTATGTCACCCACGACCAGGAAGAGGCGCTGGCGGTGTCCGACCGTATCGCCGTCATGAATGGCGGGGTCATCTGCCAGATCGGCAGACCGGCGGATATTTATAAAAGGCCGAAGAACGTTTTCGTTTCGACTTTCATCGGGCTCTCCAACCTGCTGGACGGACATATCGTGAAAAAAGGAGATAAGACAAGCATTTCCTTTAAAGAAAATGAAGACTGGCTTGTAGACATGGATAACTTATCAGGCGGCGTAGAGGACGGAGAAGAAGTCATCATTTCCGTCCGTCCGGAAGAATTTGATATGGAACCCGGCACGAAAGAGGGGATCCGCGGCGTGATCCGTTCTTCCGTCTTCCTCGGTCTTACCACCCATTACTTCATCACCACTGACGGAGGGCAGGAATTGGAGATTCTCCAGACCCAGGAAGGCCACGATATTCTTCCCGACGGCAGCGCCGTCACGCTCACCGTCAAAGCCGGACGGATCAATGTCTTCCGCCGGGCAACGGAAGAAACATTGATCAGAGAGGAAGGACTATGAAAAAGAATCTGACTGTCTGGAACCTTTTCAGTGTCGTTATTCTTGCGGCTTTCGCCCTTTTCATCATGTATCCCATATTCCTCATTCTGTACCGGAGTGTCATTCATGGGGATACAGGGGCGCTCACGCTTCAGAATTTCGCCCATTTCTTCGCCAAAAAATTCTACTGGGGAACGATGGTAAACTCGCTGAAAGTGACTGTCGTTTCCACGATTTTATCGGCGGCTCTCGGCCTTCCGCTGGCATACCTCATGAGGAGCGTGAAAATAAAAGGAAGCAGTTTCCTGAATATCCTCATCGTTATCTCCTATCTGTCGCCGCCTTTCATCGGGGCATATGCGTGGATACAGATGCTCGGGCGGCAGGGCGTCATCACCCAGTTCCTGAACGACACCTTCGGACTCCATTATGGCGGTGTGTACGGCTTTGCCGGCATTGTCCTCGTCTTTACGCTCCAGTCATTTCCCCTCGTTTACATTTACGTATCGGGAGCGCTGAAAAATCTGGACAACTCTTTGAATGAAGCGGCGGAAAGCCTGGGGTGCAGCCGCATGGGGCGCATTTGGAAAATCATCGTGCCTCTTGTCATGCCCACGCTCCTTGCCAGCTCCATGCTCGTTTTCATGCGTGTCTTTGCTGACTTCGGCACGCCCATGCTCATCGGTGAGGGATACAAGACACTCCCCGTCCTTATTTACAACCAGTTCATGGGCGAAGTATCGGGGGATGACGGCTTCGCGGCAGCCATCTGCTGCATCGTGATCGGGCTCACCATCGTCATGTTCTTCGTCCAGCGTTTTCTCGCGGGAAGAAATACCTACGCCATGACCGCCCTGAAACCCATGGCGGCGGAATCACTCGGCGGCCTGCGGAATATCCTTGCCCATCTGGCAGTCTACATGGTTGTGGGACTGGCGATCCTTCCCCAGTTCGTCGTTGTGTACACCTCTTTCCTTGCTACAAACGGAGGGCAGGTATTCACCGGCGGATTCGCTCTTCAGAGTTATGACGCGACACTCTTTGCCAAGGACAATGACGTCATCTGGCATACCTATTTCCTGGGACTTTGCGCCATCGCTGCTGTCCTCGTCTTGGGTGTCCTTATCGCCTACCTTTCCGTGCGGAAAAGAAATACACTGAACAGCATTCTTGACGTCATGACGATGTTCCCCTTCATCATTCCCGGCTCCGTCCTCGGTATCGCTTTCGTCTTTGCTTTCAATAAATCGCCGATTATCCTTACCGGAACGGCGCTGATCATGATTATTTCTTTCGCGGTGCGGAGAATGCCCTATACCGTCCGTTCCTCCACCGCCATTTTGGGAAATATCAGTCCCAGCATCGAAGAAGCGGCCATTTCTCTGGGCGCCTCTGACATGACGACATTCCGTAAAATCACGGTTCCCATGATGATGCCCGGCGTTCTTTCCGGCGCCATCATGAGCTGGGTCACCATCATCAGCGAGCTGTCGTCATCCATCATCCTGTATACGAACAGCACACAGACACTCACCGTGTCCATCTACACGGAAGTCATCCGCGGCAACTACGGGAACGCCTCCGCGTATGCCACCATCCTCACGGTGACATCCATCCTGTCGCTGCTCCTTTTCTATAAAGTGACAGGCCGGCGCGACGTGTCAGTGTAAAGCGGGAGAATTTTATAAATAAAAAGTCAGAAGTTTATAATTCCGGAAACATGGCATAGTCGTTAAATGCGGCTATGCCAATTCTTATTTGCAGAAAAAAGCATGAGTAAGGATCTGTGATATAACGCGGAAATGTTTTATTACAGCCTTTTATGATCGTCTGCCGATAAAAATGGAATTCATGATAAGATGTCATTCGGAGTGAAGAATCTATGACTCGGATGACGCCTTACCGCTTTTCCCCATTACGGGTATAGATCCTTCACGTCCGCTTATGATGACGATTAACGTTTCCCTCACTACAACAGCAAATCCTTTGCTGTTGTTTCGTATGACACCTAACGGAAATCATATGCTTCGGCTTTTAACTCACAGCTAACAGCTAACAGCTAACAGCTTATAGCTGACAGCTGACAGCTGATAGCTGATAGCTTTTATCTTCTTATGGTCTTCCTCATCGCGGGTGCAGATCCTTCACATTCGCTTCAGATGGCGTTTTGCTGTTCCCTGTCAATAAGACACTATACAGGGTATGTTATAATAGATATATATAAATATATGAATAAGCTTCAGTTTTGAAAGAAGGTGTTCTTATGTGGAAGAAAACAATACTTGCCGCGGCACTGCTTGCAGGTGGCGTAGTTGGCGGTTTTGCCGCGTATGATGGCGGAGATAATCCGCCGCAGGATGAAAACGTACAGCTCTGTCCCATCGGAGAAAACGGTGAGCGGGGAGTCTGCGGTGTTCCGGAGAGAAGCGGTGATGACCGGGAAGCTTGCAGGGGTCCGCACTGTAATAGGTGATGCGGAAAGGAAAATAAGGGAGACGGGAGACCGTTTCCTTTTTCTTTATCAGGAATCAAGAGGGGAAAGTGAGGTAATAGATTCTTCACTCCGTGTCACCATCCTGTTTCCCATCTTTCCCTCAAGGCATTTTTGCCACCGTTCAGAATGACGATTGAAGGAGAGAGTGTCATAATGAGGGGAACGATAAGGCGTCATAATGCGGTACTGATTTCTTCGTGAAAAGCGGAGTGTGTGAAGTGTTTTCGTTTGACATCTGATGGCCGTTTAGCTATAATTAGCATGTTATGGTGTATGAATACACAGGACGCAGTAAGGAGGTGTTCACTGATGGCAAAAATGACATTCCAGCCTAATAACCACTGGAGAAAACATACCCACGGATTCCGCGCCCGTATGAAGACGAAAGCCGGCCGTATTGTTCTGAAAAGAAGAAGAGCCAAGGGCAGAAAGGTATTAAGTGCCTGAGTCAGAATCGAAGCAGGAGAAGAAGTATCCGCTTCACCGTGATTTCCGTATCCGGCAAAACAGGGATTACCGGCGTATATACTCGTCCGGCCGGCGTTTCAGCAACCGCGCGGGACTTATGTACGTGGTCAGGACGAAACGGGAACCTGTCCGGATCGGGTTTGTGACGACGAAGCGCATCGGCAATGCCGTGGCGCGCAACCGGGCAAGGCGCCTGATGAAAGAGGTTTATCGCCTCCATCGTCATGAACTTTCTTCCCATTATGAAGCCATATTGCTTGCCGCCGCTTTTCTGACGACAGCGACGTATAGCGAGGCGGAAAAGGCTTTGCTTGCGCTGTGGCGTAAAGCGGGCATGCTGGAGGGGGCATGATGAAGACGGTGCTGATCGTTCTTATTCGATTTTACAGGAAATATGTTTCTCCCCTGAAACCGCCATGCTGCCGTTTCACTCCCACCTGCAGCACTTACGCGCTGGAAGCGGTGGAGAAATACGGCGCGCTGAAAGGCGGATGGCTCGCGTTAAAGCGGATCTTGAAGTGCCATCCTTTCCATAAGGGCGGTTATGACCCTGTTCCATAAGGCTTTTCCGATAGGCAATGTACGGCGCTTTTGATAAGGCGCCGCTTTTTTCATCTTTCGCGTTTTGTTATCCTGTCACGCCATGAATTTTGCAGAGTTTCTGCATTTTTGTCTCATCCTGCTTTTGAAATTCAGAAAGCAGGAACATTTAGGCGGCTGAAATAGAGGCCGTATAAGGAGAAATTATGAATCTTGGCTTTGGCGGAGGCGGATCTGATTTCCAGATTCCCGTACTCTCGGCTATTGTAGGCATGATTGCCGATCTGATGCGCATCGGCCTGCAGATTTGTTATGAATTTACTTCCGGTCTCGGATTTCCCAATTACGTCATCGCTATCGTCGTTTTGACGATACTCATCAAGACGCTGCTGCTTCCCCTCGCGGTGAAACAGATCCGTTCCATGAAAGCGATGCAGGCAATACAGCCGGAGATCCAGAAAATCCAGAAGAAGTACAGAAATGACCCTGCCATGATGCGGCAGGAAATGGGGCGTCTGTACAAAGAGCATAATGCGTCCCCCATGGCGGGATGCCTGCCGTTGCTCATACAGATGCCTTTCCTTATCGCGATGTACTATGCGATTCAGGGGTTCAGTTATGACCCTCTCCATGCGGGTTTCCTCTGGATTGAAAGTCTGGCAGCGGAAGACGGTACGTACATCCTGCCTGTTCTTTCCGCCGCGTCCACGTTCCTTGTTTCCTGGCAGACGACGCCGAAAGACGCGCCGGGCAACCAAAAGACGATGCTTTTCATGATGCCTCTTATGATCGGCTGGATGTCTCTTCATTTTCCGAGCGGTTTGGTGATTTACTGGGTGGTGAGCAATATTTACCAGTTTTTCCAGCAGCTTATCATGTTCCGCGGGGAAAAGGGAAAGGAAATGATAAACGGGCCTTCGAAAAAAGGCGTAGTCACTGTCCATACCGATGAAGAGGCTGTGGCTAAGACAAAGAGGAAAAAGATTATCCGCAGAAAAATTATTAAAAAGGTAGCAAAGAAACCGGCAGTCGATGAAGCACCGAAGGCCGGTGATGAAAAAGAAAAAACGGCTTCTGCTGAAAAGACGGCAGAGGCCGGGGATAGTTCCGGGAAAGCGGAGGGATAACTATGAAAACTGTCAGAATTACCGCAAAAACCGTTGACGAAGCAGTGGAAGAAGGATTGAAGAAGCTGGGGCTTTCCCGCGCAGAAGCAGTGATCCGTGTCATTGAACAGCCCTCAAGCGGACTTTTCGGTTTGTTCAACAAGAAAGATGCCGTTGTCGAGGTCGGCGCGGCAGGATCAGAAACGGAAGATGCTGCGGAGACTGCCGGGGACATGACTTCGGCTGTTGCCGGGGCTGCAGACGGAGAGGAAGAAACCGTTTCCGCTGCGGAGGAGCCGGGGGAAAACGTCATGGGCGGCGGTGATACGGAAGAAGTTCTTACGGTGAAGAAGGAAAAACGCGGCCGTGAGGAAACTCCGTTTTCCGCGGAAGAGCAGGAAGAAGCCGCTGAAGAAGCGAAACGTTTCCTGACGGGCGTTTTCAAAGGAATGAAGATGGAAGTGCAGCTTGAAAAGATGGTGAATGAAGAACGCATTCTTTTCAACCTTCACGGCGAGGGTCTGGGCATCCTTATCGGAAAGCACGGCCAGACGCTGGACGCACTCCAGTACCTGACAAATCTGGCGGCAAATAAAAATTTCCGTCACCATTACTTCGTGCTTCTTGATGTGGAAGACTATCGGCAGCGCCGCAGGCAGACCCTGGAATCGCTGGCGCACCGCCTGGCGGATAAGGTGAAGCGTACAGGGGAAGAAATCCGCCTTGAACCGATGTCGGCGGGCGACCGCCGCATGATCCACCTGGCGCTCCAGAATGACGGCGCGGTATCTACAGAAAGCGACGGAGAAGCGCCGTATCGCTGCGTCGTGATTCGCGCGAAACAGTAAAAATAAAAAGCCTCATGGCGGAATGATTTCGATCAAACAGCCGTGAGGTTTTTTGCTGCGCGGGATCCGAAAATGCTGTGCTCCGTTTCGCGTGCCTTCCTTTTGCGGTTCCCGCTTCTTTTGGGCTCCGCTTTATTTCGAGGCCGCAGGCGGGCAACAATATTTCATCAGTTGTGCTAAAATAACCATATACATAGAAAGGGGAGGTGGTTCGTTGTTCGCTTACGCGTTCACGTTCCTTGCCGCGCTTGCCGTGACGTTTATTCTCACGCCGGCCGTAAAAAATTTCGCGGTGCAGATCGGCGCCGTGGATAAGCCGGACGCACGGAAGGTGCATCACGGACTGGTACCCCGTTTGGGCGGGCTTGCCATATACGCAGGGTTTATGGTATCCGTCATCCTTACGGTGGGCTTTACTTATGAAATGACAGGGATTATGATCGGCGCGACCTGTCTTGTTTTTGTGGGGATTGCAGATGATATCGTGTCTCTTCCCGCCAAGGTGAAACTTCTCGGGCAGATCTTATCCGCCGCCGTGCTTGTGATATTCTTTGATGTGAATATTGATTGGATCGATCTTCCCTATGTGGGGATTATTGAATTTCCTCTCTTTATTTCCATACCGCTTACTATTTTCTGGATCATCGGATTTATCAATACGGTCAATCTTATTGACGGCCTTGACGGGCTTGCTGCGGGGATCGCCACGATAGCGTCTATTGCCATTGCCCTTCTCGCATTCCAGATGGGGCAGTGGGTATCGGCTGCCGCTATGGTGGCCATGACAGGGGCGTGTCTCGGCTTTCTGCAGTATAATTTCAATCCGGCTAAAATTTTCATGGGCGATACGGGATCCATGTTCCTTGGGTATGTGATTGCCGCGGTGTCGGTCATGGGATCTATGAAGACGGCGGCTGCCGCAGTCCTTATCGTGCCTTTGGTGGCGCTGGCCGTGCCCATTACCGATACCGTACTTGCTATCGTGCGGCGCAGGCAGTCAGGGGTGCCGATTTTTTCACCGGACAAGAACCATCTCCACCATCGTCTTCTGGCGGCGGGATTGTCGCAGAAACAGGTAGTGCTGGTCATGTACGCGCTGACAGCTTTTTTCTCGGCAGCGGCACTCCTTGTGGTGAGGCTGAATCCATTTCTCGGTGTGGCGGTGATCCTTCTCGCACTCGGGGTGTTTATTTTCTGGGCGAAGAAACTCGGCGTCATGAGAGAGGTCGTTCTTCCACCGACGGAAAAGGATGAAAAATAAAAAAGGAATTGACAGAAATATTTCATTGTATCAGCTTGTTTTATGAAAAGGAGTAGTCCTGTGAAAGTCATGACGGTTTTCGGCACGCGGCCTGAAGCGATAAAGATGGCTCCTGTCGTGCAGTCGCTTCTGGCGCATCCCGAAATAGAAACAAAGGTCTGCCTCACGGCGCAGCATCGGGAAATGCTCGATCAGGTGGTGGATCTTTTCAAGCTGCCCGTTGATTACGACCTTGATATCATGAGGAGCGGACAGTCCCTGTATGACATCACTTCCCGCGTCCTTCGCGGACTGGAAGAAGTACTGGAAAAGGAAAAACCGGATTATGTCCTTGTCCATGGGGATACGACGACGACGTTTACCGCGTCGCTTGCCGCTTTTTACAAGCAGATCAAAGTTGGACATGTGGAAGCGGGGCTGCGCACGGGAGATCTGGCGTCCCCTTTTCCTGAAGAGGCGAACCGCCAGCTTACAGGAGTCCTGGCCAGTCTTCATTTTGCCCCGACAGAAACGGCGCGGGAAAATTTACTCCGTGAAAATAAAAAGGATGAAAATATTTTCGTCGTGGGAAATACCGTCATTGATGCGCTCCTTTCGACGGTAAAGAAAGATTATACTTTTGAAGATGAAGAAATACAGGCGATTGAAGAACACAAGCGCGTCATCCTTGTGACCACCCACCGCCGTGAAAATTTGGGTGCGCCCATGCATCATGTGTACCGTGCGCTCCGCCGGCTGGTGGAAACCGTGCCGGATACGGAAGTGGTATTTCCTGTCCATCGGAATCCTCTTGTCCGTGAAGCGGTGGAGGAAGAGCTGGACGGCGCGGCGGGCATCCATCTTGTAGAACCGATGGAGTATGAGCCTTTCACGAATCTGATGGCGCGGTCCGCCCTTGTGCTGACCGATTCAGGCGGCATACAGGAGGAAGCGCCGAGCCTGGGGAAACCCGTCCTTGTCCTTCGCGATACGACAGAGCGTCCCGAAGCGGTAGAGGCGGGGACGGTAAAACTGGTGGGCACCGGAGAAGAGAAGATTTATCAGACGGCATACCGGCTGCTGACCGATGAGGCGGCATATCATGCGATGGCGGAAGCAGTGAATCCTTACGGTGACGGCAGATCCGCCGGGCGCATCGTGGAGACGCTTTTGTATGCGGAGGGGATTTCTCATAAAAAACCGTCTAAATTTATAGCTAAGTAAATCCGCATATGTTACAATAACTTTGTATGGGTAGAGCTGTACGTATTTTGCGTGCAGTTTTTCATGATATGCACATGCCGGAGATGGCCATGAAGAATGCCGGAGGACAGGGAGATAAAGGAAAAGAGTTCAATCCGATGCGCAGTATCGCTGTGGCAGGCGGAGCGGGCATGACACTTCTTTCCTGTATCGGCCTCGGTATCTGGGGCGGGCTTAAGTGTGATGAATACTTGGGGACGTATCCTTTCGGCCTTATCGGGTTATCCCTTTTGGGCGCCATATCCGGATTGTGGGCCATAATTAGAAAAATGATAGGAAAGTAAGAAATGAAGTATGATACGGTATTCCCTGCTTTTGCGGATAGAGTGGTCAGCCGTCTGGCAGCCATAGGCGCTGTCGGCGCGGCCGTCGCATTTTTGAAGTGGGAATGGACTGTGGCGGCAGGATTTGCCGCCGGCGTCGTATTTCATATTCTTTTTTTCTTGTACATGAAACAGCGTTACATCCACTGGGAGAAAGAAGAGCGGGACGCGGCCTACATAGGCCAGATGGGCGCCGCGCTTGCAGGCTCCCGGCTTTTTGTGGAAGCGGGGCTGGCGGTGGCGGTGGTTTTGTGGACACCGCTTTCCATTCTCGGCTTCCTGGCGGGCTTATTGTCACTGTTCCCTGCTACTATCTGGGCAAGGCAATAGTGTGGAATAAGAATAATAATATTTTCCTGACGTCCAAAACAGAGAGGGGGTGAGACTATGCATCTTCATACGGGTACACATGTGGTTGCACAGCTTTTCGGAATGTCGGTCAATCTGGATACGATTTTTACACAATGGCTTACTGCTCTCATAGTATTTATTATCGTTTTTGCTGCGAGCCGGGGGCGTTCGCTCGTTCCAAGCGGTATCCAGAATGCGGTGGAAATGATCATTGAGCCGCTATGCTCCCAGTTTGAGAAGAATATGGGATCGCATTATAAAAAGGTTGTTTATTTTCTGCTGACGCTTTTCATGTTCATCTTTGTGGCCAATGAAATCGGGCTTCTGCCGACAGCCCATCTGACGGCGTCTCCGACAAATGATGTGAATACGACCCTGGGGCTGGCGCTGGCCGGTACATTATGTATTCATTTCATTTATATCAGGAACAGGGGATTCGGCAAATGGCTGAAACATTTCTTTGAACCGATGCCACCGTTCGTGATCATCAATATCGTAGAAGAACTTTCCCGGCCGATCACCCTGGCGATGCGTCTATTCGGCAATATTCTGGCAGGGGAAATCCTGCTGGAAATCCTCTACGCGTTGGCACCTGTGCTTGTACCTTTGCTCTGGGTCGTGTTCAGCCTTGTCATCGGGCTGATCCAGGCATACATTTTCACTACGCTGACTTCCATTTATCTCAAGGAGAGCGTGGAGTAAGTGAAGGTGTGCAGGTGAATGGGAGCGGCACTCCGTAAAATGCCCGGGCGCCGCCCGCGAAACGGTACTCATTATATCCGGAAAAACCGGGACATTACATTCTTAGGAGGAATCATTACCATGGATCAGACTATTGTTGTTCAGTATTCCCTTATCGCATCTGCGCTGATTGCCGCAGTTTCTGCGTTTGCAGCCGCATTCAACGATGCTAAAGTAGCATCCCACGCTATCGACGGCATGACCCGCCAGCCGGAAATGCAGGGGCAGCTCTTCACTTCCATGCTTGTCGGCATCGGCCTGGTAGAATCTATTCCGATTATCGCTATCGTTATTTCTCTCGTCCTCGTATTCGCCAATCCTTTCCTCGGCTAATTCCAATTCATTGTTAGCCTAAGGAGGGGATTTCATTGGTAGAATTAAATGGTACGCTGCTGATTTCAATCCTCAACTTTATCATTCTCGTTGCCGTTTTGGCACATTTCTGCTATAAGCCGGTGCTGAAGGTCATGGATGACCGCAGGAACAAGATCCGGAATGATCTGGACAGCGCGGCCCGGTCCAGCGCGGAGGCGGCCAAGCTCAAATCCGATCTGGAAGCGGAACTTGCCAATGCCCAGGTCGCCGCACAGGGGATCGTGGATAAGGCCGTAAAAGAGGCCAAGGTACAGGCCCAGGCGCAGATCGATGAGGCCCATGCGGCTATTGAGAGGGAAAAAGTCCAGGCTGCTAAACAGATCGAAAGGGAACGCAAGGATGCCCTGGAGGATCTGAAGACGCAGGTGGCCGCTCTTTCCTGTGATATTGCATCGAAGATCATCAGCAAAAATATGACGCCGGATACGAATGACCGGCTCATAGCGGAAAGCATCGCAAGACTGGATGCCGGGCGGGCAGGTAAGTAATCATGGATAAGAACGTAATCCTTGCAAAGAAGTACGGACGAGCCATCTATGAAATTGCCGCAGAGCAGCACTGCCTGGAACAAACGGAAGAAGATCTCCGCCTCATTGCCGATACCATAGGGAAAAGCAAAGAGCTCGGGGAGATTCTGAACCATCCTCTGCTTGCTAAGGATGTCAAGAAAGATACTATAAATAAGTTATTTGCAGATAAGGTGCAGCCGATAGTTTTACAGTTCTGCTATGTTGTTATCGACAAAGGCCGCATCGCTGATTTTGCTGCCATGGCGGATGTCTATGCCAATCTTGCGCATCATGGGATGGGCATGGAGGAAGCCGTGGTAACCTCTGCGTTTCCATTGACCAAATCCCAGGTGGACGCTTTGAAAGCCAAACTTGCGGAAATCACGGGAAGCAAAATTATCATGAAACAGAAAGTAGACGCATCTTTGATAGGCGGATTCACGGTCCGGATGGGAGACCGTCTGATTGACGGATCCGTAGCCCGCCAGCTTGCGGCGCTCCGCTCGCAAATGATGCAAAGAGATTGAGGTGACTTACAGGATATGAAAATCAGTTCAGATGAAATCACATCTGTCATTAAAAAACAGATTGAAAATTACAAAGTAGACCTCAATGTCGATGAAGTAGGTACGGTTCTTGAAGTCGGCGACGGTATCGCCCATGTATATGGCCTTGAAAACTGCATGGCCGGTGAACTGCTGGAACTGCCGAACGGCGTTTACGGCATGGCCATGAACCTGGAAGAAAGCAATGTAGGTGCCGTTCTTCTGGGAAATGCGGAAACCATCAAGGAAGGCGACGTAGTAAAGAGAACGGGCCGTCTGATGCAGGTTCCCGTAGGCAATGCGGTCATCGGCCGCGTGGTCAATGCACTGGGACAGCCGATTGACGGCAGAGGCGAAATCAAGACTGACGCTTATCGCGACATTGAAATCAAAGCTCCGGGCATTGCCGACAGACAGCCGGTAAACGTCCCGCTGCAGACCGGTCTGAAATGTATCGACTCCATGGTCCCGATCGGCCGCGGACAGCGTGAGCTGATCATCGGCGACCGCGGTACAGGCAAGACTGCCATCGCTATTGATACCATTCTGAACCAGAAGGGGCAGGATGTCATTTGTATTTATGTTTCCATCGGGCAGAAGAACTCCAACGTCGTCCGTGTATACGAACGGCTGAGAGCTGCCGGCGCTATGGATTACTCCATCATCGTACATGCCGGTGCTTCCGAAGGGTCTCCGATGCAGTACCTTGCACCATACTCCGGTGTATCCATTGCGGAACATTTCATGCACCAGGGCAAAGATGTCCTCATTATCTATGACGACCTCTCCAAACATGCTGTCGCTTACCGCGCCATGTCGCTTCTGCTGCGCCGTCCGCCGGGACGCGAAGCTTACCCCGGTGACGTATTCTATCTGCATTCCCGTCTGCTGGAACGTGCGGCACGTCTGTCCGATGCACTGGGCGGCGGCTCCATCACCGCGCTGCCGATCATTGAAACACTGGCAGGTGATGTCGGTGCGTACATTCCGACAAACGTCATTTCCATCACGGACGGACAGATTTATCTGGAAACGGCACTCTTTTATTCCGGGATCCGTCCGGCCATCAATGTCGGCCTGTCCGTATCCCGTGTAGGCGGTTCTGCACAGATTAAGGCCATGAAACAGGTCGCAGGCACGCTGCGTCTGGATCTGGCACAGTTCCGTGAATTGGCAGCATTTGCCCAGTTCGGTTCCGATCTTGATGCTGCCACCAAAGCGCAGATCGACCGCGGTCAGAGGACGACGGAAATTCTGAAGCAGCCGCAGTATTCCCCTTATCCGGTCGAAGACCAGGTTATGGCGATCTACACGGCCGTCAAGGGGTATCTTGATGACGTGGACGTAGACCAGGTTGTCGGGTTTGAACAGCAGGTTCTGAATTTCCTCCACAGCAGCCATCCGGAAATCGGCGCTGATATCGTGGATAAAAAGAAGCTGACAGATGAAAATGAAGCGAAACTCAGAGAAGCTCTTGATGAATTCAAGAAACGTTACAAGGCACAAAGCGAAACAGAAGAAAAGTCTGAAACGGTAGAGGGGTGATCTGATTGGAAAGTACGCGTGATATAAAAGGGCGCATAAAATCCGTCACCAACATCCAGCAGATCACGAAAGCCATGAAGATGGTAGCCGCCGCCCGTCTGCGCAAAGCGGAGGAAAAGGCAAACGGCTCCCGTCCTTATGCGGAAAAGATCGGAGAGCTCCTGCGCCGTGCTTCTTCGGTGACACCCGGATTTACAAGCCCGCTCTTCAGGACAGGCGAAGTAAAGAAGGTCGGATATCTCGTCATTTGCGGCGACAAAGGCCTTGCCGGCGCTTATAACTCCAACGTGATGAAGCGTACCCTGCAGGAAATCTCCGGAAAGGATCGTTCTGCATACGCTTTATATGTCTGCGGGAAACAGGCGAAGAATTATCTGAAATTCCGCGGGTATGATCCCGATACCTATCATTTCGGCTTTTCTGATAAGCCGTCGGCTCAGGATTCTATCGATCTCTCCAAAGAGATGGTGGAATACTTCACAAAAGAAGAAGTCGATGAAGTTTATATTATTTATACCAAATTCATCACCGCCCTCCGCCAGCAGGTCCGGGTAGACCGGCTGCTCCCCATTGAAGCGCCGGCTGAGGGAAAAACGGAAGAAGCAGCAAAAGCGGCTGCCAGCGAATGGGAAAAAGAAAGACAGGATTTCCTCCGTATCGAGGAAGATCCCTATATTTTCCTTCCCGATGCGGCGGCAGTACTTTCCAAACTGCTTCCTGAATATATACAAGTACAGGTTTATAATGCGATGCTGCAATCCGCGGCGTCCGAGCTGGGCAGCCGTATGGCGGCCATGTCCGCTGCCACTGACAACGCGACGGAAAGAATTGCCGACCTCAACCTTACGTACAACAAAGCGCGTCAGGCACAGGTCACCAATGAAATTTCCGAAATTGTCGGCGGTGCGGCAGCTCTTGAATAAACCGGCTTAATTTGATTAAGGAGGAATGCTTCTTCATGGCAAATGAACAGCAGGGACAGGTAGGCAAGGTCGTACAGGTCATGGGCGCTGTCGTCGACATCGCTTTTTCCGACGATCAGGAACTTCCTGCCATCTATAACGCAATTCATGTCAAAGATGAAGAAGGCACTGTTCCGGTAGATGTTATCTGTGAAACCATGCAGCACTTAGGTGACGGCGTAGTCCGCACCGTTGCGATGAGTTCCACCGATGGCATGGTACGCGGAATGAAAGCAGTAGATACCGGCCGTGCTATTGCGGCACCGGTCGGCGACGGATGCCTGGGACGTATTTTCAACGTACTCGGACAGACCGTCGACAATGACGATACAAAAGTACCGGCATCCGACTACTGGCCTATTCATCGTCCGGCACCGGCCTTTAAAGACCAGTCTCCGGCAACCGAAATTTTTGAAACCGGCATCAAAGTCGTCGACCTCATCGCTCCGTATGCAAAAGGCGGTAAGATCGGGCTCTTCGGCGGTGCGGGTGTAGGTAAGACCGTTCTTATCCAGGAATTGATCCATAACGTGGCGACAGAACACTCCGGCTGCTCCGTATTCTGCGGCGTCGGCGAACGTACCCGTGAAGGGAACGATCTCTGGGGAGAAATGAAAGACTCCGGCGTTCTTTCCAAAGTTGCGCTGGTATACGGCCAGATGAACGAACCTCCGGGAGCGCGTATGCGTGTGGCTCTCACCGGTTTGACCATGGCTGAATATTTCCGCGACAAACAGGGACAGGACGTCCTGCTCTTCGTAGACAATATTTTCCGTTTTGTACAGGCCGGTTCCGAAGTATCCGCGCTGCTCGGGCGTATGCCGTCCGCCGTAGGCTACCAGCCGACCCTGGCCACCGATATCGGCGAACTGCAGGAACGCATCACTTCCACCAAAGACGGTTCCATCACATCCATCCAGGCCGTATACGTACCGGCCGATGACTTGACGGATCCGGCTCCGGCAGGCGTATTTACACACTTGGACGCTACCACCGTACTGAGCCGTTCCATCGCGGAACTGGGCATCTATCCGGCAGTAGATCCGCTGGACTCCACCAGCCGTATCCTTGACCCGAATGTTTTGGGTGAAGAGCATTACGAAGTGGCCCGCGGCGTACAGGCTATTCTGCAGCGCTACAAAGAACTGCAGGATATCATCGCCATCCTGGGCATGGAAGAACTTTCCGATGATGACAAAGTCATCGTAGCCCGCGCAAGAAAGGTACAGAGATTCCTGTCTCAGCCCTTCTTCGTAGCCGAACAGTTTACAGGCTCCCCCGGCAGATACGTATCCCTGAAGGAAACCATCCGCGGCTTCAAGGAAATCCTTGCAGGCCAGCACGATGATATGCCTGAAGGCGCGTTCTACATGGTCGGCACAATTGATGAAGCGATCGAAAAGGCTGAAAAGATGAAGAAAGGGGAATAAGCCATGGCTGATACCCTTACGAATCCCATGCACGTGGAAGTCATCAGCCCCGACGGACCGATTTATCGAGAAACCGGCGTGGAAATGGTGGTGGCCCGTGCAGCAGACGGCGAATTTGCCGTCATGAAAAACCATCTGCCTCTGGCAGCCGCTCTTGAAATGTGCCCTGTGCGCATTGTTAAAGGCGGAAAGGAACAAAAGGTGGCTGTATTTGGCGGTTTCCTGGAAATAAAGGACAATCAGGTAAATATCGTAGCCCCCCTGGCGGAGCTGGCGGACACCATCGATATTGCCCGTGCCCAAGCCGCGAAGAAACGTGCGGAAGACAGGCTCGCGTCCAAGAGCAAAGAGATTGATGTCGACCGTGCTAAACTCGCTCTCCAGCGTGCGCTGACACGGCTCAAAACGACAGGAACCCTTTGATCCCAACACAAGAACCGATCCATACAAATAATGGGTCGGTTTTTATGTTGGGGGAAGACGGTAAGAAGATAAAAGCTATCAGCTGTTAGCTGTGAGCTGTCAGCTATAAGCTGTTAGCTGTGAGTTAAAAGCCGAAGCATATGATTTCCGTTAGGTGTCATACGAAACAACAGCAAAGAGGATTTGCTGCTGTGTTAAGGAAAGGGATTCTAACGGGAAAAATAGGGATTGGGCAAGCCTCCTTATTTATAAGGAGGTGGCCGGCGGAGCCGGACGGAGGATACTGGCTTGGGGGAACGACGCAAAAGAATAGAGGGTTATAGGACATTTTGTGTTGATTTTAATACCGATGAAGTTAGACATTGTCTGGCTTCATCGGTATTTTATCCTTTTCCTAAGAAGATAAAGGGTGGACAAAATGAGTTGGTAAAAAATCCGAAAATGATTGCTATGACTGCTTTAATTAGGGTTATATCTTTTTAAAATATGTTTATTTTAAAAGGAGAACCTTATGAAACAAGTTAGGTGTTTATATTGCGGTTTCTTTTGCTCAAAATATGGTAAAACTCGTACAGGAAGGCAACGGTGGTACTGCAAAGAATGTCATTCTGTCTTTGTGAATCCGATTAATAAGACGGTTCATGATTTTAAGCACTTTATTCAGTGGTTGTTTGGTAAGGATGTGCAAAAATCCATGCCTGGCAACGGTCGTGGTTTTCGAAGGAAAACCTCTAAATTTTGGGAAATATGGCCTATGCAGCCTAAAATTGAGAGTCCGATGAATGTCATATATGTGGATGGGATTTATTTAGGAAGAAAAGCATGTATCCTTATTTGTTGTAATGAAAGATATGTGCTTGGATGGTATTTGTGCCGCTATGAGAATTCCAGAGCCTGGGAAGCATTGATGCAGAGAATTGCGGCTCCCGCTATGGTCGTTTCTGATGGAGGCCACGGCTTCCGGAAAGCACTAAAAAGAGTCTGGCCCAAGGCTAAGTTGCAGCGTTGTACTTTCCATGCATTCATCCAGGTAAAGAGATACACAACCGGTAGTCCTAAAACCATTGCCGGCATTGAGATGTACATGATAGCAAAGGATTTGCTGATGATAAAAGACATGGAGCAAGCAGGTCATTGGGTAACCCGATTGATAAACTGGAGAATAAAGCATAAGACCTTTCTTAGTGAAATGACACAAGATGAAAAAGGCAAACTTCGCCCTATGCATGAACGTTTACTAAAGGCCGAGCGGTCACTGGTCAGATTAGTACGGCAAAACACATTATTTACCTATTTGGATGAATCGTTGTCTTATGGAGAAGAACTACCATCGACAAATAACCGTATAGAAGGCGGAATAAATGCACAATTAAGAACGATGCTTAGAAACCATCGTGGGATGTCCATTGAAAGACGCATAAAAGCGGTTTTCTGGTGGTGTTACTTCCACACACCGAAACCGCTTTCTGCATCTGAAATCCTAAAGGTAATGCCCACTGACAGAAGCATTTCTAAACTGTATAAAGCGATGAATGAACGAGCCAAATTAGAGGATTCAATTCCCACATGGGGAGATGCTATTGTGTGGTCAGAATTACATAAATCCGATTCATTTCCTGCTTGTTTTTGGGATTAACCACCAACACAAAATGTCCTATAACCCAGAATAGAATGAAGATTCTTTTTCTGCCCCCCGTTCTGAGTGATAACGGACGGTAAAACGTCATCCTGAACGAATATGAAGGATCTGTTACCGTGATGAGTGGAAAGCGGTAAGAAAATAAAAGCTATCAGCTGTGAGCTGTCAGCTGCAAGCTGTGAGCTGTTAGCCGTTAGCTGTGAGTTAAAAGCCGAAGCATATGATTTCCATTAGGTGTCATACGAAACAACAGCAAAGGATTTGCTGTTGTAGTGAGGGAAACGTTAAACGTCATCCTGAACGAATGTGAAGGATCTGCTGCCGTGATGAGGGGAAACCGTAAGGTGTCATCAGAGTAATAGATTCTTCGCTCTGTGTTATGTTGTGATTTTTCCTCATTCTCATACAGCATTCTTACTTCCGCTCTGAATGACGGGATACGGTAAGGCGTCATTCAAAGCGCCAGCGAAGGATTTGCTGCTGTGTTGAGGAAAGGGATTCTGACGGGAAAAATAGGGATTGGGCAAGCCTCCTTATTTATAAGGAGGTGGCCGGCGAAGTCGGACGGAGGATACTGGCTTGGGGGAACGACGCAAAAGAATAGAATGAAGATTCTTTTTCTGCCCCCGTTCTGAGTGATGACGGACAGTAAAGCGTCATCCGAAGCGAATGTGAAGGATCTGTCACCATGGTGGGGAAAACCGTAAAATCTCATCAAAGTGACAGATTTATCACGCAGGGGCATGCAACCATTATTCATGAAGTGGAATTCATGATTTGCGCAATTTGGCATGATGTATTATCTATGTATTTTACTTAATGCTGAATATGGGATGTAATGTTATAAACTTTAGTTCAAGGATTAATGAGGAAATAAAGTTAAAAAATAAGAAAATATTTATAGGGGTGTATAAAACGTGAATGCGGTACGCAGCATGGTTTGCCGAAACATGATGCATTATGAAAAGATTAGAAAATATGTACCTATTGATTATAAAAAGTAATACAGCTATGCGGAATTGATATGTGCATTTTGTGGTGGGGTGTCGTATAATCGAAACGATTATGTATCGGAATCATACTATTCGTTTTTAATCCGGATGGGGGGAGAGTTGAGTCTGATATACAATCCTGCTGCGGCATGGAAAGAATACTTATCATCCACGGGAGTATGATGGTGAGATTGTTTTTGCCGGCAGAACCGCTTTTTGTAATCGGAGTAATGGCAGAAAACGGCAGATATCCCTGAAGTGACTGGGGCAGGGATGATGGGGGAGTTTTAATAATGGATATGTTTTATTGGGATATCCGGGGCAAGTCACGAAGTAGATGTGACATCTGTGTCCGGAACATACACAGGAATTTAAGAGCGCTCTGTGCGGCTGCTTAGGCGGCTGTTTTCGAGGGCGTTTTTTGTATGCCTGAAAAGCCGGCGTGAAGAGAGATTCGGGGAGAGAAATTTCGAACCGGAGCGGTACCGGCGTGAAGAGGCATGATGGAAAATGGAGGCGGTCATGAAGAAGGTTACGGACTTTTAGGGAAATATCCTGCCCGAGTGGAGTTTCCCGTATTTTTACAGGAATGCAGGATTTGACGAGGTTGTTTTTCAGAGGCAGGCATAAAGCGGTGTCTGTAAGATGAAGGAATCCGCAGATGGCTGGATCTTGGAGAAAATAAAGATAAACCGTCTTAGGGTCAATTTATAAACAATAAGAAAACCGTATAAATACTGGATATTTTATATTTGTAAAATTTACGGTTGAAAAAATTTAAGGCATGGGGTAAAATGATTTTCGTGTTTGCTGCGGGAGCATGATTTCCTGATGCACAAAACAGGGCAGAGGATAAAGAGACAGCCCAATGCTGCGGTTTCAGGGAAAACATGCGCAGGCAGTTTCTCCGGCAGAAAGTATCGTAAAGAAAACAGGAATAAAAACGGTTGGCGTTTTATACATCGGAGAAAACATTTTTGCAATAGAGAAAGGATGGGATTAAAGTTATGAATCAAGTACACAAGGTCATATGGAGCAGGGTGAAGAATTGCTACATAGTCGTTTCGGAAATCACGAAGAGGGTCGGCAGAGATAATAAAGCCTCTGTGACGGGAATCCGTCCGCTTCGCGCGCTTTTGTGCGCCATGGTGATTGCGGGCTGTATGCTTCCTGCTGATGCGGATGCGGCGCCGGGACTGATCCATGCAGGAACCGGCGCGACAGCTTCCGGCGATTCCAGCATTGCTTACGGGTATAGTGCAAAAGCGATGAAGAAACATTCAATCGCCCAGGGCACAGAGGCGGACGCAGAGGAAGAATATGCTTTGGCTATGGGGTATAAAGCCACAGCTAAGGGGTTACAGAGCCTTGCTATCGGCAGACAGGCGAACGCGAAAGGCGCGAACAGTATCGCGGCAGGCGCAGGTGCCAAAGGATACGCGCAGGACGGTGTAGCTATCGGCAACAATGCGGAATCGGGAACGGCAGACGATAAGGATCCCCGTATACCGACCATTCTGTCCAAAAATGGGGTAGCAGTGGGCAATTCGGCTAAAGCCAGCGGCGGTTCTTCCGTTTCAGTAGGGAATGACAGCATCGGCAACGGACCGTCTTCTGTTGCTATCGGCAATGCGGCAACGGCTAATGATGTGAGGACTACGGCCATCGGCAACAATGCCCATGCGGAAGGCGCCGGTTCGCTGTCTATCGGCCGTGAAGCCAGCGCGTTGACCTTGGAAAATGCGACAAGCACAAATCCGCTTGTGACCGGGACTGATGAGCAGCTGGATAAAAAAGGCGTCATGGCCATCGGCGATAATGCCATGGCAAGCGGCAATAATTCCATCGCTCTTGGTACTTCCGCCAAAGCCGGCGATTTGGAGAAAAAACGGAATGAAGATTCTGTCAGCCTGACCGGTGATGTGAAACGGATTACCAAGCTGACATCGACACGGTCCGTCAATAACGCGGTTGCTGTCGGTATGGAATCCAGCGTACAGTCTGATGAAGATATCGCTGTGGGCTACAGGGCGGCTACGGTCAAGTCCAAGTATCATCAGCTGCCCGGTTCCGGACAGGTGGCGATCGGCAGCAACAGCAATACTTACGGAACTCGGGGTGATGTGGCAATCGGTTCCGGCGCGGAGACGAATATAAGGGTCAAAAATGTGGATCATACTACAGGCACGGTGGAAAAACCTGACGGACAGAGCGTGGCTATCGGCAGCGTGGCAAAGGCTTACGGATCGCAGGCGGTGGCTGTCGGCGCGGACACAAGGGCGATCGGCAACTCTTCCGTGGCGATCGGCACCGATGATATCGAGCTGGATCGTACAAGACTGCAATCCCTTCTGCCGGGGCTGGAGGATAATGAAAATCTGAATAATAAGGCGCCCAATGATGCGACGCTTGGTTCGGCCGCCTTGGGAGATAAACCTTGCTATGTCAAGACTGCTTCCATCGGTACCGCATCTGTAGCAATCGGCGCGATGAGCCAGGCCGCCGGTGACGCTTCCATGGCCATGGGGCTCAATGCTTTGGCGGAAGGCGATGCCAGCACGGCGATCGGGCCTTTGGCACGGAGCAAAGGAAAGAATTCCATTGCCATGGGCAGGACCGCTTTGGCTAAGGAAGAAGGTGCTGTGGCCGTCGGTAATGAATCTTTGGCCGACGGAACCTCGGGGACTGCTTTGGGAAATAAAGCAAAGGCTAAGAAAAATTATGATATTGCCGTAGGCTATAATGCGGCGGCAGAGGGAAATCCGACTGCCCCGGGGCTGACTGACGGTTCCGCATTATCCATCGGTACGAACGCGAATGCGAAAGGAACAAATGCGGTAAGTATCGGTAATAATGCGCAGGCAATGAATAAATCAACAGTTGCCGTGGGAGGAACAGCGTCCGGCGACAGCGCGACCTCTTTGGGGTATGTGACGACTGCCAGCGGTACCAGTTCCGTTGCTCTTGGTTACTATGCACAGGCGGCAGGCAGCTATGGTACGGCAGTAGGTGGATCGGCAAAGGCAAAAGGGGAAAGCTCTATAGCCGTAGGTGCTGGTGCCGAGGCAGCCGGTAGAAAAGGCAATACGGCCATCGGCCATAAGGCAAAGGTTGAAAGCGCCGCCGGTGACGGTAATATTGCTTTCGGCAGCAGCGCGTCCGTCAAAGACGGCGCCGGCCATGTTGTCATCGGTAAAAATGCTTCCGCAAATACCGTCAACGGATACGGTATCGCTATCGGCAACAGCGCGTCTATCGGTATCGGTGCGGCTGCCGATGCGGCGGCTATCGGTACAGGAAGCCGTGTGGAAGGCAGCGGTATTGCTTTCGGGCGGCAGGCACAGGTGACGGCCTCATCCACAGAGAGCGGTATAGCTATCGGTACGGAAAGTTCCGTAGACGGTGCCCAGAAAGGGACTGCCATCGGTTACAAGGCTAAAGTATTGAGCTCCGGTGATGACAGCGGACTGGCTATCGGTACAGAAAGCAGCGCCGGCGGTAATGAAGGCAGCATCGCTTTGGGCAAGAAAGCAAGTGTGGACTCTTCCACGAATGCCGGCGGCGTAGCTATCGGCCTGAATGCCTCCGCCAAAGGCATATCCTCTATTGTAATCGGCAAGGATGCGAAGGCGGATGATGGCAATCAGGCTCATGTCATCGCTATCGGTGTCGGGGCGACAGCGACGGGGACAAGCCAGTATTCCTCCGTCATGGGTTCGGCGGCGAAGGCTTCCAGGGAGTATTCTACCGTTCTGGGATCTAATGCCAATTCCGAAGTGGACGGCGGCGTGGCGCTCGGCGCGAACAGTATTTCCAACCGCCATGCCGGCGGGTCTGCGACAGGGGATGTAAGAACGACCAATCCGTATATTCCTGCTGGTGCCGGCGCAGCGCAGGTAAATGCCATTAATGCGACAAAAGGAACGACAGGTGCCGTCAGTGTCGGCTCGGATACGGTAAAACGCCAGATCATCAATGTGGCGGCCGGCACGGATGATTCCGATGCCGTCAATGTGGCCCAGCTGAAAGCGGCGGCAGCCAATGCGGCAGGCAGTGTTTCCTGGACGGTACAGGAGAACTACAGCGATGTGAATGAGGTAAAGAACGGCAGTAAAGTCAACTTTGCCGATGGAACAAATACAACGGCTTCCGTGACAAAAGATGCGTCCGGAAAGGTAACGGCTGTAAAATACAACTTGAAAAAAGATGTGGATCTCGGTTCGAACGGCAGCCTGACCATAGGTAACGTAAAGATCAACAACACCGGCATCAACGCAGGGAACAAGCAGATCACGAACGTAGCCAGCGGCGGAGATACGATAACGAACGCGGCTAATATCGGCGATATCAACCGTATTGTCGAAGCAAAAGACAAGTATGTGACAGGCGGTACCGCAAATTACCAGACAAACGGCGACGGCACGGCTGCGTTGACCGGTACGAACAACCTGACTGCCAATATAACGGGACTCAAAAACAATTATGTCACAACAGGCAGTGTTTCCAATGACGGCAAAACCCTGACACTGGAACGGAATGATACGGGCAAAGTCAATGTGGACCTGAGCAAAATATTCACCGAGGTGGCAAAGGAAGATTACCATCTGGTAGCAAATCCGGAAGCGGGAAGCCAGGGCAAGTACAAAGCGGACAGCAGCGGAAATATGGTGCTGACCGTAGCGAACGAAAAAGACGACAGGAAACAGGTTACCTTGACAGATATCGCATCCAAAGCGCAGCAGAATACGAATACAACAAATATTACAAACATCAATAACACCATTGCCAAAGGCCTGAACTTCGGCGGAGACTCGGGCGCAGATATTAACAAAAAGCTGGGAGAAAAGCTGGAAATCAAGGGCGGTGCCTCGGCAGACCTGACAGATGGAAATATCGGCGTCGTATCTGACGGAGCAAAGCTCAATGTGAAGCTGAAGAAAGATGTCAATCTGGGTGCTGACGGCAGCCTGACCATCAACGGAAAGACCTATATCAACAAAAACGGTCTCAACGCGAACAACCAGAAGATCACCAACGTAGAGAAAGGTACGGCCGGGACAGATGCCGTCAATGTGGATCAGCTGAACGCGGCCATCGGCGGTACGGCAAAAGCGACGACCGTCAAAGCGAAAGATGCCAATGTAACCGTTACGGAAGGGCTCAGTACAGAGACAGGCGGAAAAGAATACACCGTCGGACTGGGTGATAAAGTAACCCTCGGCACGGCTGACAAGAAAATCGTCGTAGACGGAACCAGCGGAAAGATTACGGCGGGCAGCAAGGTCACCATCGACGGAACGACAGGGGACATCCAGGCAGGCACAGTCAAAGTGACAGGCGCCGGCACAGTGAATGAACTGACCAACCGCACATGGGATATTGACAACCCGACAGTCGTACATGGACAGGCGGCAACAGAAGACCAGCTGAAAACAGTCAGCGACGGCGTGAAGACCAATAAGACAAATATTACAAACATCAATAACACCATTGGCAAAGGCTTGAACTTCGGCGGAGACTCCGGCGCGGATATTAACAAAAAGCTGGGAGAAAAACTGGAAATCAAGGGCGGCGCCTCGGCAGACCTGACAGATGACAATATCGGCGTTGTATCTGATGGAACGAAGCTCAACGTGAAGCTGAAGAAAGATGTCAACCTGGGACCGGACGGCAGCCTGACCATTAACGGAAAGACCTATGTCAATAAAGACGGTCTCAACGCGAACGGCCAGAAGATTACCAATGTAGCTGACGGCACAGTGAACAGTGACGCAGTCAACTTCGGCCAGCTGAAAGATGCTGTCGCGGCAGGAAAGACGATCCTGAAAGACGGTAAGAATACCACCGTCGAAGGCGAAGGCACCGTTGCCAATCCGTATAAAGTCAATGTAAATGACGATCTGGTACTCGGCAGGAAAGGCGCTGACGGCAAAGACGGCTCCATCGGAATCAACGGCAAAGACGGCTCTGCTGTAGTGATCAACGGCAAAGACGGCTCCATTGGTCTGAACGGTAAGGACGGCGCTAACGGACTCACCATTAAGGGCGGCGATGGAAAGCCGGGCGTTGACGGCACCAATATCACCCGTCTCATCATCGAAGAAAAGAACGGCAAGCAGCATGATATTGCCACCTTAGACGACGGCATGAAGTACGGCGGTGATACAGGGGCGGTCATCAAGAAGAAACTGAACGAACAGGTGAATGTAGTCGGCGGCATTAGAGACGAAAGCAAGCTGACGACAGATGACAATATCGGCGTGGTATCTGACGGCAGCAACAACCTGAAAGTCCGTCTGGCGAAAAATATCAACCTGGGACCGGACGGCAGCCTGACCATCAACGGAAAGACCTATGTCAACAAAGACGGTCTCAACGCGAACGGCCAGAAGATTACCAACGTGGCTAACGGCACAGTGAACAGTGACGCAGTCAACTTCGGCCAGCTGAAAGATGCTGTCGCGGCGGGAAAGACAATCCTGAAAGACGGTAAGAATACCACCGTCGAAGGCGAAGGCACCGTTGCCAATCCGTACAAAGTCAATGTAAATGATGACTTGGTGCTCGGTAAGAAAGGTGCTGACGGCAAAGACGGCTCCATCGGAGTCAACGGGAAAGACGGCTCTGCGGTAGTGATCAATGGCAAAGACGGCTCCATTGGTCTGAACGGTAAGGACGGCGCTAACGGACTCACCATTAAGGGCGGCGATGGAAAGCCGGGCGTTGACGGCACGAATATCACCCGTCTCATCATTGAAGAAAAGAACGGCAAGAAGCATGATGTAGCCACACTGGATGACGGGCTCAAGTTCGCAGGAAATACCGGCATTGTAGCTAAAAAACTGAATGAGACCATGACCATCAAAGGAACTGGTGTGAAGGCTGATACGGAGTATGATGCCTCCAATATCAAGACCATGGTAAACAGTAACGGTGAAATGATTGTTGGTCTGGATAAGAACCTGAAAGCGGACAGTGTCGGAATTAACGGCAAAGACGGCAGAGACGGAGCGACTATTAAAGGCGGCGACGGAAAGCCGGGCGTTGACGGTACCAATATCACCCGTCTCATCATCGAAGAAAAGAACGGCAAACAGCATGATATTGCCACCTTGGATGACGGCATGAAGTACGGCGGTGATACAGGGGCGGTCATCAAGAAGAAACTGAACGGACAGGTGAATGTAGTCGGCGGCATTTCGGATGAAGGCAAACTGACGACAGATGACAATATCGGCGTGGTATCTGACGGCCGCAACAACCTGAAAGTCCGTCTGGCGAAAAATATCAACCTGGGACCGGACGGCAGCCTGACCATTAACGGAAAGACCTATGTCAACAAAGATGGTCTCAATGCGAACGGCCAGAAGATTACCAACGTGGCTGACGGCACAGTAAACAGTGACGCAGTCAACTTCGGCCAGCTGAAAAATCAGGGTTCGGAGATCGTCAACAAGGGCTTCGGCATAAAAGCGGAAGACGGAAATGAAGTAAAGAAGAAGCTTGGCGAAACGGTGGACGTTGTAGGCGACGGTAAGAATATTTCCACCAGAGTCGAAGGCGGCAGAGTCAAAGTGGCGCTTAAAGATGATATTTCATTGAATAGCGTTACTACGGGCCGTACGAAAATGGATACCAACGGGCTTACCATTCAGGATGGTTCCGGGAATACAGCAGTGACAGTCGACAAGGATGGGCTGAAGATCAAGGACGGCCCCAGTGTTACCAAGTCGGGAATCGACGCAGGCGGCAAGAAGATCACCAACGTGGCAGCAGGCGAGGCGGATACCGATGCTGTCAATGTCAGCCAGCTGAAAAAAGCGGCAGCCAGTGCCACTACGAAAGTAGCGGACGGAAAAAATACGACGGTGACTTCTGGAGACAATGCCGACGGATCCAAAACGTACCGTGTCAATCTGAATGATGATATTACGCTGGGAACCGATCCTTCCAAGCAGATCAGCATTAAAGGTACCGAAGGTACGATCAAGGCCGGACAGGTGACTGTCAACGGTACGGCCGGCACAGTGAACGGACTGACCAATAAGACTTGGGATCCGAATAATATCACCAGCGGACAGGCAGCGACGGAAGACCAGCTGAAGGTTGTATCCGGCCAGGCAGGCAGGCATTCTTCCGTAACGGCGGGCAGCAATATTTCCGTGACAACGGGAACAAATGCAAACGGCGGTACGGACTACAAAGTATCTGTAGTCGATACACCGACCTTCAAGACCGTGACTACAGGAAATACGGTGATGAGTAGCAGCGGCCTGACGATTAAGAATGGCCCGAGCATCACGCAGACCGGCGTTGACGCAGGCGGAAAACGGATTACCAATGTGGCAGCAGGCAAGGCAGATACGGATGCTGTGAATGTAGGACAGCTGAAACAGATCGGCGGAGCCATCAACAAAGTTGATAACCGTATCAACAGAGTCGGCGCAGGAGCGGCGGCATTGGCAGCACTCCATCCGCTGGACTTCGATCCCGATGACAAGTGGGACTTCACTTTGGGCTACGGCAACTATAAAGATGCCCATTCTCTGGCACTCGGTGCCTTCTATCGGCCGAATGAAGATACGATGATCAGTGTAGGCGGTTCCATCGGCGGCGGAGAAAATATGGTGAATGCAGGTCTTTCCATGAAGCTGGGACAGGGCAACCATGTGTCCACATCCAAAGTGGCGATGGCTAAGGAAATCAAGGATCTCCGCGCTGAACTGGAAAATGTGAAGGGGGCGCTGCTGAAGGTTGCGGACGGAAGACCACTGGATTCCATGGATATGGACAAGATGCAGCTCTTCCCCGATGTGCCTGAAAATCATTGGGCCTATGACTATGTGGCGACTCTGGCAGGAAACGGCGTCATCGTGGGCTACCCGGACGGACAGTTCGGCGGAGACCGCATGATGACCAGGTATGAAATGGCCGCGTTGATCTACAGGGCTATGCAGAATGGTGCGGCTGCCGATGATCGGATGGCCAGAGCGCTGAAAGAATTCGAACCGGAACTGGAACGCATCAGGGTAGATACCATCAGCAAGCATAAGGACGGTACACCTGATATCCAGCGTGTACGCGTCATCAAAGGCCGCGGTTAATCGGAGCAAGAGGCTTTCAGATGAAGAAATCATGGTTTGCTGTGATAGGAATGATATTGATATTGCTGCTGCCGGGCACGATGGCTGCGGCAGCGGATAATATCACCGTAGCCGGCCAGTTTGAAGGAGCCTATGCGGACAATGTATATCGTTTTGTTACTGCCGATGGACAGGAAATCCCTGCCATGATGGAGCATGCGGGAAAGATAATGAGTTATACGCCTTTTCAGGCGACAGGGTATGTGGCTTATAATCAGGCCGGGCAGCCCGTACTTATTATCCGGAACGTGTCTTACCAGGAGCGGGCTCCTAATCAGCGTGCGGTCAGCTACAGAAAAGATATTGGGAATCCGCAGGCGTCACAGGGGCCGATAGGATCACGGACATCCCGGGACGCAGGGTATTTCATGGGACCGGTGAAAAGCGATCTTGCCAACTGGTATCAGACGAATCCGGGAGATTTGAAATTAGAGGATCTGGGTGCTTACCGGGTAGCATGGAATTTGTCCGGGCTTCCTGTAGGGACAAGGATCTGCACTGTGGGCAGCATCCTGTCCAGCGCCGGCGGCGGGCTTATGAATTTCCGTACCGCCCGGGGGAATAAAATTCTTATCAATCTCAATGGTGCAGTTGTTCCTATGGGACAGCGGGTAACCGTTTTGGGGATTATTTCCACTCCGTCAGTGCTGACAATCCAGTTCGTAAACAGCGTAGGATCCTGATTGGATAAGACCATCTTTCTAAATCAGGAAGAAGATAAAAGACTTTCTTCGATAGCATATGCTTTCAGGAGAGAGTCTTTTACCCATTTATTGCGGAAAGCAGAAATCGCACATTTTAACTCGAAACCGGATTTGCCATTCCATGAACGGGAATGACGACGGCATAAGAGACAGCGTTGTCTTTCTGAACGATGATATCTTTATTTCTCTTTATTTATGGAAATGTAAGAACTGTGAATTACGTATGATCCGCTTTCCGGATATTTTCTGTAAGGCTTCCCTGTGACGGATGTCCTGATTAGATATATGCGGAGGAAGAGAAACGGATCAAGCAGACAGCTGAAAGAGAATCAGGTACGGAAAATCTCCGGTGAAATACTTTAATAAAAGTGCGTTTGGTATACTAATCTCATTATAATAAATAACTTTATTAAATAACTTTATAAATGTATAATATGGTGAAAGAGATATAAATTATTTAGTTCTTTAGAGAGCGGATATCTTTTTATGTAAAAGGAGGAAGTTATGAATCAGATTTACAAAGTCATCTGGAGCCGGGTGAAGCGCTGCTATGTGGTGGTTTCGGAAATCGCCGGCCGCTGCGGAAAAAATGGGGGAGTGGCTTCTGAAAAGAAGAGTATGCCCGTCCGCGCGTTTCTGTGCGCCCTTGCCGTCACGGGATGCCTGCTGCCGGGTATGGCGGAAGCAAAGACAGAGTATGGTCCCGGCGCTTCCGCTACCGGAACTGCCAGCGTGGCGGTGGGGGACGATGCTAAGGCGGCGGCGGTGAACAGCTCCGCTTACGGTCTTAAGTCAAAGGCATTGTCATCACACAGTGTGGCCATCGGTAATGAAGCGTCCGTCGGCAAGGGAGATCCGGATCCAGAATCGAGCCAAAACGGGATTGCCATCGGACATGGTGCGAACGTTACAGTAAACCCTGCCACGGCGACACCGGGGATTACCGATAAGAGCGGAGGGATCGCAATCGGTCATAATGCGACAACCAAAGATATCAATACGGTTGCCCTCGGTACCGGTACTGTCGGCCAAGGCGCGCAGGCAGTGGCGATCGGCCGTAATGCGCATACGGACGGGAATAATACGGTCGCTATCGGGAATAATACCTGGGTTCGTTCTACTAACGGTTTTGCACTTGGTAATGAAGCACGGGCAGGTATAGATGAGGCTGGAAATATTATAGGCAAAGATAATGACCAGGCCTTCGGTTCCAATGCCAGGGCTTGGGGCGGTTCCTCTATGGCTTTCGGGAATAATGCGAAAGCTGCTAATGGCGGTGCCATTGCCATGGGGAACGGTTCTCAATCCAGAGGGGATTGGGGCGTAGCCATCGGTAACGGTGCAAAAGCCCTGGCTGATGGCGCCCGCGCATTGGGGGCAAATTCCACGGCAAAAGGAGTTAATTCTACGGCTATCGGCTGGGACAGCAAGAGTGAAGCGGATCGCGGTATCGCCATAGGTGAGACTGCTTCCGTTGAGGATGGAACAGAGCATGGCATTGCCATCGGTACAGGAGCGAAAGCGTCAGGGAAAGGCAGCACCGGCACTCCAAGTCTCCCGGCAAGTACGGTAGCCATCGGACAGGGCGCGCAGGCGCTGGAAAACGGGGATATCGTCATCGGCCGCAAGGCGAAGAGTATCGCTTCTACAGAGCACGGCAATCCGGGATCCGGCGCGGTAGTGGCAGGCGCGGAAGCGGCGGCATACGGCGCCAGAGGCGATGTGGTCATCGGCGCTGCGGCAGAGACCAATGTCAAGATCAAACAGTCCGGCGGTACTGTCGATCCTAAATATGCACAAGGGGTCGCTATTGGGAGTACAGCTAAGACATATGGTACCCAGTCGCTGGCGCTTGGTGCGGATACCAGGGCGATTGGGAACTCTTCCGTTGCTATCGGCGGGGATGATATTGATATGGCCCGTACGGAACTGGAAACGGCCGTGCCCCAGCTGGCGGCAGGAAACGGGATTAAAAAGAGCTTTAATAAGGAAATAGAAACTAAATTTCCGGGCGGATTGGGGTCAGCTTCTATCAATGTGAAAGGGAAGTATGCGAACACCGCTGCCATCGGTGATGCCACCACGGCCATCGGGACATTGAGTGAAGCCTATGGCACAGGATCCACGGCGATTGGTATCAATTCTTTGACCAAGGGCGTAGCCAGCACCGGTATCGGTATCATGGCACGGAGCTGGGGCACGAATTCTCTTGCCCTCGGTACGCAGGTAGGTGCCTATGGTGACCGGTCTTCCTCCATCGGGGATACGAACCAGGTGGGTTTGGATATGAAGGACGGGTCTAAATCTGGGAAAGAATCTGCAGCCGTCGGATCTAAAAATACTATTTACGGAAATCAGGCCTATGCTGTCGGCGCCGGAAATACCATCGGCTCCGCCACGGTTAACACTGCGACGGAAGCAAACGGCAGCGCCGCCGGTGCTGATCAGGATAAAATCACGACAGTCACTGCCGGCACGGTGAAAGGAAATATGGCAGGCGCTTTCGGGTACAAAAATACTATTAATGCGGATAATGCCTATGCAGTGGGCAGCAATTCCACGGTTTCCGCCGACGGGGCTATGGTGCTGGGGAACAACGCTTCTGTAACGGCGAAGAACGGCATGGCTCTCGGCAGCAATACAAAAGCGGCCAATGAAAATGCCGTAGCCCTCGGCGCCGGTTCGGAAACGGCGGCAGCTGTGGCGACACCCTCCGCAACAATCAACGGCACAGCACATAATTTTGCAGGAGTAAATCCGGCTTCCACAGTCAGCGTGGGCAAGGCGGGCAGTGAACGGACGATCACCAATGTGGCGGCAGGCCGTATTTCCGCTGCCTCTACCGATGCCATCAACGGCAGCCAGCTGTATGCGGTGACTACGGAAATGGATAAGGGCGTGGCCTATGCGGGCGATGTGAAAGCTGCGGCAGCCGCGGCTAATAAGTTTACCCGAAAATTAGGCGAACAGACGAATATCGTCGGCGGCGTGGCAGATGCGTCTAAGCTGACAGACGGAAATATCGGCGTGGTATCCAACGGGACAGATACGCTGAATATCAAACTGGCGAAAGACGTGAAAGTGGACAGCGTCACAACGGGCAATACGGTGATCAATAATAACGGGCTGACCGTAGGCGGAAAGACCTATGTAACCAATAACGGCATCAATGCGAATAACCAGACCATCACGAACGTAGCCAGCGGCGGAAATACGACGACCAATGCGGCCAATATCGGAGATGTGCAGACAGCCGTAAACAATGCGGTGACCAATGTTACGAATACATTGACGGCAAAAGGCCTTGATTTCGAAGGCAATGACGGCGCGGCGAACAAAGTGCATCGTGACCTCGGGACCAAACTGACCGTGAAAGGCGGCCTTGCCGATGTGACCACCGGCGTATCGGGCAAGAACCTGGGTGTGAAGAAAAACACGGCAGGAGACGGCCTTGATTTAGTGATGAGTGAAAAGCCGGAATTTAAAGAAGTGACGGCAGGCACGGGAACGAATAAAGTCGTCATCAACGATAACGGCGTCCATGTAGGCGGAAAGACCTATGTGACGAATAATGGCATCAATGCGAATAACCAAACTATCACGAATGTAGCCAGCGGCGGAACGACAGACAGCAACGCGGCCAATATTGGCGATGTAAAGACAGCTGTAACCAATGTCACAAATGCACTGACGGCAAAAGGCCTTGATTTCGAAGGCAATGACGGCGCGGCGAACAAAGTGCATCGTGACCTCGGCACCAAACTGACCGTGAAAGGCGGACTTGCTGATGTGACCACCGGCGTATCGGGCAAGAACCTGGGCGTGAAGAAAAATGCGGCAGGAGACGGCCTCGATTTAGTGATGAGTGAAAAGCCGGAATTTAAAGAAGTGACGGCAGGCACGGGAACGAATAAAGTCGTCATCAACGACAACGGCGTCCATGTAGGCGGAAAGACCTATATCAATAACGGCGGCCTAAATGCCAACAATCAGAGGATTACCAACGTGGCAACCGGTACGGCCGGAACCGATGCCGTCAATGTGGATCAGCTGAATGCGGCCATCGGCGGTACGGCAAAGGCGACGACAGTCAAAGCGAAAGACGCCAATGTAACCGTTACGAAAGGAACCAGTGCTGAGACAGGCGGTAGAGAATATACCGTCGGGCTGGGGAATGTAGTTACCGTAGGGCAGACCCATCCCGTCACGGTGAATGGGGATGCCGGAACCGTAAACGGTCTTACAAATACGACTTGGGATATTGACAACCCGACAGTCGTGCACGGACAGGCAGCCACGGAAGACCAGCTGAAAACAGTCAGTGACGGCGTGAAGACCAATAAGACAAATATCACAAAGAATGCCAATGATATTACAAACATCAATACGACAATTGGAAAAGGGCTGAACTTCGGCGGAGACTCCGGCGCGGATATTAATAAAAAGCTGGGAGACAAGCTGGAAATCAAAGGCGGAGCCTCGGCAGATCTGACAGATGGAAATATTGGCGTCGTATCTGATGGAGCAAAGCTCAATGTGAAGCTGAAAAAAGATGTGGATCTTGGGCCGAATGGCAGCCTGACCATCAACGGAAAGACCTATGTCAATAAAGACGGTCTCAATGCGAACGGCCAGAAGATTACCAACGTGGCTGACGGCACAGTAAACAGTGACGCAGTCAACTTCGGCCAGCTGAAAGATGCTGTCGCGGCGGGAAAGACAATCCTGAAAGACGGTAAGAATACCACCGTCGAAGGCGAAGGCACCGTTGCCAATCCATATAAAGTCAATGTAAATGACGATCTGGTGCTCGGCAGGAAAGGCGCCGACGGCAAAGACGGCTCCATCGGAGTCAACGGCAAAGACGGCTCTGCTGTAGTGATCAACGGCAAAGACGGCTCCATTGGTCTGAACGGTAAGGACGGCGCTAACGGACTCACCATTAAGGGCGGCGATGGAAAGCCGGGCGTTGACGGTACCAATATCACCCGTCTCATCATCGAAGAAAAGAACGGCAAGCAGCATGATATTGCCACACTGGACGACGGTATGAAGTACGGCGGTGATACAGGGGCAGTCATCAAGAAGAAACTGAACGAACAGGTGAACGTCGTCGGAGGCATTAGAGACGAAAGCAAGCTGACGACAGATGACAATATCGGCGTGGTATCTGACGGTACTAACAACCTGAAAGTCCGTCTTGCCAAAGCCCTGAAAGGCCTCGAAAGCATAACCGCCGGCGATACATTCATCAACAATAACGGAATAACCATCAGCAACGGTGCAGCCGGAAACACCGTATCCCTCACCAAGAACGGCCTTGACAACGGCGGCAACAAAATCACCAACGTAGCAGCCGGAGACGTCAGCGCAAACAGCACCGATGCCGTCAACGGCAGCCAGCTGCATGACGTAAAGACACTGGCAGGCCAGCATACGACCGTCAAAGCCAAAGACAGCAATATAACTGTCACCGAAGGAACCAATGGAACAGGCGGCAAAGAATATACTGTCGGACTCGGCGACAAAGTCACACTGGGAACCGATCCGTCCAAACAGGTATCCATCGACGGAACAACAGGCATCATCAAAGCCGGAGACAAAGTCACCATTGACGGCAAGACAGGAAACATCGATGCCGGAAAAGTGAAAATCAATGGAGAAAAAGGAACCGTCAACGGACTGACCAACAAAACCTGGGATCCGAACAACATCACCAGCGGACAGGCCGCCACAGAAGACCAGCTCAAAGCCGTAGACCAAAAGATTACGAATACGTCCGAAGAATTGACGAAAAAAGGCATGGACTTTGCCGGCAACGACGGAGAATTCCACCGGAACCTGGGAGAGAAAGTCACCATCAAAGGAGAAGGGACAAAAGATGCCTCCGAATACTCCGGTGAAAACATAAAAACCTTTGCCGATGCGAACGGAAACCTCACCGTCAAAATGGACAAGAACCTGAAAACCGAAACCATCGTTGCTACAGGTAAAAACGGCAAAGACGGAAAAATCGGCATCAACGGAAAAGACGGCGTAACAACAAACATCTCGGTTACCCGTGACGGCAAACCCGGAGTAGACGGCGCGCCGGGTACGACAACGACCCGTATCGTATACGAAAAACCGGACGGCACCAAAGAAGAAGTGGCTACCTTAAATGACGGCATGAAGTACGGCGGTGACACAGGAGCAGTCATCAAGAAGAAACTGAACGAACAGGTGAACGTAGTCGGAGGCATTACAGACACAAACAAACTGACCACAGAAGACAACCTCGGCGTCGTATCCGACGGCAATAACAACCTGAAAGTCCGCATGGCCAAAGACCTGAAAGGATTGAACAGTGTGACCACCAACACCCTGACCGTGGGAGACGTGAAAATCGACAACAGCGGCATCAACGCAGGGAACAAGAAAATCACCAACGTAGCAGCCGGAGACATCAGCGCAAACAGCACTGACGCCGTCAACGGGGGGCAGCTGTGGAAAACAAACCAAACAATCAACAACATAGGAGGAGCCGTCAATGAACTTGGCGACCGCATGGACAGAGTAGGAGCAGGAGCAGCGGCATTGGCAGCCCTCCACCCGCTGGACTTCGACCCGGATGACAAGTGGGATGTGGCAGCCGGCTACGGCAACTACAAAGACGCCCATGCGGTAGCGGTAGGCGCATTCTACCGTCCTAATGAAGACACCATGTTCAGCGTGGGAGGCTCCTTCGGAGGAGGAGAAAATATGGTGAATGCCGGAGTCAGCGTGAAGCTGGGACAGGGCAACCATGTATCCACATCCAAAGTAGCCATGGCGAAAGAAATCGTCGATCTCCGTGATGAGAACAAGGATTTGAAGAAACGTCTGGATACCATGGAGCAGAAGATGAATTCCATTCTCGGCATCCTGGATATGGGTAAAAAGAAGGACTTCCCCGATGTGCCGGAAAACCACTGGGCTTATGAATATGTGGCTACATTGGCAGGAAACGGCATCCTTGAAGGCTATCCGGACGGCATGTTCAGCGGCGACCGTACCATGACCCGCTATGAATTTGCGGCGATGTTCTATCGTGCATTGAAGAATGGAGCACCGGTAGATGACAATATGGACAGAGCTATGAATGAGTTCGAACCGGAACTCCGCCAGATTCGTCTGGATCGTATCCGTGTTGACCGTATTTCCGGCAAGGACAATGACAGAAATAAGGTAGAACGTGTCCGCGTCAACAGCGAAGATGATAAGGCAAACAATGATTACCGTGATGTGTACGGTTCTCATATTTCCCCGGAAGCGTAAACTGGAAAGCAAAGACAAGGATAAGGAAATAGTATAAGAAATAGAATGCGGTACTCGTCAGATGTGATGGGTACCGTATTTTTATGTAAGCGGGGGATAAGCGGACGGTCTTTTTATTGTTTGATAAGAGTGACGCTAACGTTAATCGTCATCCTGAACGAATGTGAAGGATCTGCTGCTGTAGTGAGGAGGCCGGTATGAAGATAAAAGCTATCAGCTGTGAGCTGTCAGCTGCAAGCTAACTATTCTTTTACGATTTAAATCATTACGACAAGCGAATATCCTCAATCGTACTACGTGTGCCGGCAGTCGACAATATTCAATATCCGGTACCTGTGTTTTTATTTCCTTGAAAATTTCTGCATTTTAACGGCGGCATCCCATTTATAAAAACGACTTTAATGGTATAATGAAATCGTATGTGTATGATAAAAAATCGATACCGGACCATTACCGTGCACATAGGATCGATTCACTGAACATCGACAAGGAGGAAGATGGAGTGGAAAAGAAAGATTTTATCTGGAAAATGGGAGGGCAGCAGGGACAGGGCGTTGAATCCTGCGGAGAAATTCTGGGGCGTGTTCTGGCACAGGAGGGATATTCCCTTTTCAGCCAGCGTCTGTTTGCATCCCGGATCAAAGGCGGACATACGACGATTGCCCTGCGTATCGCGACCAAGGAAATTGCGACGATCGGGGAGCATGTGGATTGTCTTGTAGCTCTTGACCAGGAAACGATCGATCTTCACGGAAAGGAAATTTGTGAAGGCGGTGTTATTATTGCCGACGATGCTTTTAAACCGAAATGGGAGGCGCATACGGGACGTATTTTCCTGCCGCTCCCCATTACGGAAATGGCAAAGAAGTACGGATCCATGCAGATGAAAAATATTGCCGCTCTCGGTATGAGCGCAGGACTGCTCGGGTTTCCGGAAACGCCGTTCTACCGCTTTATCGCGGAACGTTTTGCGAAAAAAGGGGAAGCGGTCATCAATAAAAATAAAGAGATTTTCAAGGAGGGTTATGACACGGCTGTCGCTGCCATGCAGGGGGTGGAGCTGGGGAAACTGGCCGTTCCTGAAAAGAAAGACCAGCTGTACCTGCTTGGGAATGAAGCGGCCGCGCTCGGCGCTATTTCCGCAGGATCCCGTTTCATGGCTTCTTATCCGATTACTCCGGCATCGGAAATCATGGAATATATGATTAAAGTGGCTCATAAGATTCATGGCACGGTCGTGCAGACGGAAGATGAACTGTCATCCGTTATGATGGCGATGGGGGCGGGTTATGGGGGTGTCCGCGCGTTTACCGCGACATCAGGCCCCGGGCTTTCTCTCATGGCGGAATCCATTTCCATGGCGGCTGTTGCTGAAATCCCGGTGGTCATTATCGATGTGATGCGTGCAGGGCCGTCCACGGGGATGGCGACAAAGGTGGAGCAGAGCGATATCCGCTATGCTGTCGGCTCCGGGCACGGAGATGCGGAAAAGATTGTTCTTGCTGCCGCGTCTATCGAAGACTGCTACTATATCGTCCAGGAAGCGTTTAATCTGGCGGAGGAATACCAGACTCCTGTCATTGTGCTGTCCGATCTGCAGTTTGGCATGTGCAAGCAGTCTGTTCCCGCTTTCGACAGGAACCGTATCGGCATCCGCCGCGGTAAATTAGTGACGGAAGGCCTTTCTGAACTGGATATGAAAACGAAATCTTATTTCCACCGTTTTGAGGACACGGAAGACGGTATTTCCCCAAGGACGATTCCCGGCGTGAAAAACGGCATGTTCCTTTCTACGGGCCTTGAACATAATGTATTCGGCAAACCGGCGGAAGGACAGGGCGACCGTGTGATGGAAATGGAAAAGCGCCACAGGAAGTTCGCTGCCGTTTCCAAAGCGATTCAGCCGTTTACCGCAGCCCATGAAGAAACGAACTGCGACCTGCTCCTTGTGGGCATTACTTCCACCAATGGCGCGCTGGAAGAAGCGCGGGAGTGTCTGGAAGCGGAAGGCAGGAAGGTAAATCATATCCAGCTCCGCCTGATTTCCCCGTTCCCCGCAGAAGAACTCCGTCCGTATATCGAAGGGGCGAAGAAGGTTCTCATTGTCGAAGAGGATTTGACGGCGCAGCTCCGCGAGCAGTTTGCCATCCGCTTTGACTGCCACGATAAACTTCTTTCTCTTTTGCAGTATGACGGCACGCCGTTCCTGGCTTCGACCATTATCAATAAATCCAAGGAGGTCATCTGATTATGGGTTCACCGAGAGATTATAAAAATACTATCGTGCCGAACTGGTGTCCCGGGTGCGGCGATTTCGGGATCCAAAATGCGATTGCCGCTGTCTGTGCGGCTAAAGGCTGGCCGAATGAAGATATCGTTTTGATTTCCGGTATCGGCTGTTCTTCCCGCATCGGCGGGTACCAGTACTGCTACGGTGCCCACACGACCCACGGACGCGCGCTTCCTTTTGCCCAGGGCATCAAATGCGCCAACAAAGATATTCATATGATCGTCTGCTCCGGTGACGGCGACTCTTACGCCATCGGTTTGGGACACGCCCTCCATGCGATGAAGAGAAATATGGATATCACCTATATCGTTTTCGACAACCAGGTTTACGGCCTGACAAAAGGGCAGACGAGCCCCATGTCTTCCAAAGGCTTTGTGACCAAGACGACGCCTGACGGCAATCCCCTCACTCCGCTTGACGCTCCGTCCATGGCTCTTGCCGCGGGCGCTACCTTCGTGGCGCAGGCGTATGCCATCGACATGAAGAATATGGTGGATGTCATTACCAAAGCGGTCGATCATAAAGGGTTCTCCTATGTCAATATTTTCACGCCCTGCGTCACTTTCAACCAGTTCAATACAGTGGAATGGTACAATGGTCATCTGAAAAAACTGGCAGATATACGGGAAAACTATGATCCTCATGATAAGGCGGCTGCGTTCCATCTGCTTTCCGACACCGACAGCCTCGTACTGGGCGTTATTTATGAAGAGGAAGGCGCTGTACCTTTCGGTGAAATCGTTCCGTCGGCGGATGTGCGCCTTGCAGATCACGTGGAAAAGCCGTCAGCTGCGCTTTTTGAAGATCTCTGTATGGAATTTCGGTAAAATCGTTCTCCGGCGGCGGTTTTCCGCTTTCGGAATTAAGAAAACATTTATAAATCAGATTCTGCGATTTAAGCAGCAACTACTTGAAATAGCGGGCCTGTCCCGAAGTGTGAAGGGCGCTTTTGCGTCCTGAGGAAAGGATAAGCATCATGGCATCAGATCGAATGATGGAATACTATTATTCCATGGGGCAGGATACCCTGGCTGCCGGAGATATCGACGAAGCGGTCACTTATTTCCGTAAAGCGGCCAACCTAGGTGCCGGCGAAGCGGCTCATGAAATCGGCGTTATCGGCCGCCGGCTGGAAAAGGGAGACGGGCTGGAAAAGGATGAGGAAAAAGCGGCCCACTGCTACCGCCTGTGCGGAGAAATGGGCGATGATGAAGCGTGGCTGTACCTGGGGAAGCTGTACCTTCGGGGGCTTAATGGAGGAAAGCCGAATCCGAGGAAAGCCAAACGCGCTTTGGAGCATGCGTCTGAGGCAGGATATACGGAAGCGGCCGTTCTTCTTGCCCGGATATACGATGAAGGTGTCATGGGGCAGGTTAATCCCGCAACTGCTTTTAAATACTACCTTTTGGCAGCACAGCGGGGAGATTCGGAAGCCATGCTTATGACCGGTCTTTTTTATGCGCAGGGAGTATCCGTGCCCAAAAATACCGTGGAAGCAGAAAGATGGATACGGAAGGGGAAAGAAGCGGGCGACCCCGATGCCGATGAAACGCTCCGCGGATTTCTGGCGGTGGCCTGCACGGAGTATCTGACAGGGGCGGCAGGCGTGGTGGATGAGAAAAAGGCTGCTGCCATGGCCAAAGAAGCGGAAGCGATGGGAGATAAGGAAGTCTATCTCCGCATGGGATACGCTTATCGCGCAAGCCGTGTGGAAAATCATGCGAAAAAAGCTTTTGATGCTTTTAAGAAAGCGGCGAAATACAAACTGCCCGAAGCCGATGCGGCGCTGGGTCTCTGCTATGAGTCGGGTCTCGGTGCAGAAGCGGATATTTCCAAAGCCGTGAAATATTATAAAAAAGCGGCGGAAAAAGGAAATGCTTTCGCCATGGCCCATTACGGCTGCGCCCTTGCCAATGGGGAAGGCGTGAGGAAAAATAAAAAATCCGCCATGGAATGGCTTATCAAAGCGGCCATGAAGGGCGATGAAGGCGCCATCCTCATCCTGAAAGAAGATTACGATTACACCTTGAAATGATAAAGACACCTTCTCTGCAAGCAGGGGAAGGTGTTTTTTCATGGTACAATAGAAATATATTTCATGGAGGATCATTCATGCTCATTCCTTACCGCTCGGTGCGGACACCTTGCCGAAAAGAAACGGAGATAAAAAAATCAATATTTATTGCGCAGCTTTTCCCTGTAGAAACAGAAGAGGAAGCGCAGTTCATTTTGGAAACTGTGCGGAAAAATCACAAAGATGCGGCCCACCACTGCTGGGCATGGCGCATCGGCACCGTCCGCATCCGTGAGAAATCAAGCGACGGCGGAGAGCCGCAGGGGACGGCAGGACATCCCATGCTCCATGTCCTGCAGATGAAATCGCTCACTAATACTCTATCCGTTGTGACAAGATACTTCGGCGGCATCAAACTGGGGACGGGCGGACTGGCGAGAGCATACGGCGGTACTCTGGCGGAAGCCGTGGAGGAAGCGGGTGTTCTTTGTTTTATGCCCCACGTCCGCCTGGAACTTACGATTCCCTATACCGCGGCAGGCGCGTTTGAACACTACATCAAAGGTACGGATATCCGTGTACTGGACAGAATCTTTGCGGAAGAAGTGCAAATCACATGCCTCTGCCTTCCGGAAAATAAAGCAAGGCATGAAATGTATTTCCGGGATATGACCGGCGGAAAAGTAAAGGTGGAAGACCGGGGCGAAGAATATGTGGGAATGGAAACAGAGGAGAAGGAGTAAAGGGAATCGGATCAGCAGGGATTTTTTATCCGGTTTTTGCAAATAAAAAGGAAGTTCGGTACGGCCTTTGCTTTTTCTGAACCCTATGGGAGCCTGTTTGCGCTTTTACGGAATTTGTTGACAAAAGGCATATAAGTTATTACTATTTTTATAGTTATGATTCAAATCAGGACAGGAATTTTATGTTGAAGTCGTCATGGGCTCGGGGACTGAAATGAAGTGCCCGGGATTTACCCGCGGACGCAGAGGGGGAAACGGTTATGATGCCAATTCTTGATTATCTGGACGGGATACTGTATTATCCCATCCTCGTTGTGGTATTAACGGCGGCAGGGCTGTATTTTACATGCAGGACGGGTTTGGTGCAGTTCCGTATGTTTTGGGAAAGTATCCGCCTTGTAATGGAAAAGCCGCAGAATGAAGGGGCGGTTTCTCCTTTCCATGCGCTCATGGTTTCCACGGCATCCCGCGTAGGTACAGGAAATATTCTGGGTGTTTCCACGGCAATCTGTCTTGGCGGGCCGGGCTCCGTTTTCTGGATGTGGGTTATTGCCGTCATCGGCGGAGCGTCCGCGTTTATTGAAAGTACCCTTGCCCAGGTCTATAAGAGAAGAGACAGCAAGGGAGACAGCTACGGCGGACCTGCTTATTACATCGAATCCGCCATGCACAACCGCACCCTTGGCGTACTCTTCGCTTTCTTCCTCATCATCACCTATGCCGGCGGCTTCAATATGCTTGCTTCATATAATCTGCAGTCCACTTTTGCGGCCTATGGCTGGTATGATCCGGCTGTCACGCCGTGGATCATCGGTGCCGTTCTCGGCGCGCTTGTGGGGTACTGCATCATGGGCGGCGGAAGACGTATCCTCCGTGTCACCGGTGTTCTCGTGCCGATTATGGGGCTCATCTATGTGGCGGCGGCTGTGATTGTCGTTGTGATGCATATAAATCTTATTCCGCAGGTGTTTGGCATGATTTTTGCCGATGCTTTTGATTTCCGGTCCATTCTGGGCGGCGTTTCCGGATCCTGTCTCATGTTCGGCGTAAAGCGCGGCCTCTTTTCTAATGAGGCGGGCGTAGGTTCCGCGCCGAATGCTGCCGCTTCCGCTGATGTAAGCCATCCGGTCAAGCAGGGACTTGTACAGATGTTGTCCGTTTTCATCGACACGCTTCTTATCTGTACGGCGACCGCTATGATGTGTCTGGCTTCCGGTACTCCGATTACGAAAGAAATCGCCGGTGCGGGATATGTGCAGAATGCCGTGACTGTGGCTTTTGGAAGCTTCGGCCCGATCCTTATCACGGTGTGCATGGTGCTCTTTGCCTTTTCCACACTGATCGGCAACTTCTTCTATGTGGATAACTGCCTGATCTTTATTCATAAAAAAGAACCGGGAAAATCTTTTATGACAGGTTTCCGAATTTTGGCATCCCTTGTCATTTTCGTCGGTGCGGGCATGTCTATGGCAGCGGCCTGGGATATCGCCGATATTCTCATGGCTCTTATGTGCCTGATCAATATTCCCGCCTGCCTTGTCCTCGGCGGAACGGCAGTCAAAGTGATGAAAGACTATGAGCGCCAGAAGAGAGAAGGCAGGGATCCGGTCTTCCATGCGGCTGACGTGGGTCTGGATCTTGACGAAGTGGAATACTGGAAATAATAATTTCGTACTAAAAAGCTCATTCCGGAAATTGACGGGGTGGGCTTTTTCAGGAGGCGGCATATGTATCCCCGGTTGAAAATATACTTGAAACGGATTGAAGAAAATACACGGGTCGTCAAACAGCTGTGTGCCGGTCACGGTATCCGCGTCATGGGCGTGACGAAGGCATGCTGCGGTGCGCCTGAACTGGCGGAAGCTTATCTGGCGGGCGGCCTTGCCATGATTGGCGATTCCCGCGTGGCGAATCTGAAGAAACTGGAAAATATCGAAGCGGAAAAGTGGCTCATCCGTCCGCCCATGCTTTCGGAAATAGAGGATCTGGTCTGCTATGCGGATGTGTCGCTTCAGTCTGAAATGGAAACCGTCCGTGCGATAAATAAGGAGTGTGAAAAGCAGGGGAAGTGCCATAAAATCATCCTCATGATGGATCTTGGCGATATCCGCGAGGGATATGTGGATGAAGAAGAATTGATTGCCGCTGCGGTGGAAACGGAAAAGCTTTCTCGTGTGGATCTTTACGGTATCGGCACCAACCTGACTTGCTTTTCTTTTATTCAGGCCGATGAGGAAAAAATGGAACGCCTTGCGGAAATGCGGAAGAAAGTGGAGAATGCCGCCGGCCATACATTGGAAATCGTCAGCGGAGGAAACAGTGCGGCCCTGGATCTCATGATGCGCGGAGGTATTTGTGAAGGGGTAGATAATTTCCGTCTTGGGGAAAGCCTTCTTTTCGGCAAGGAACGGAGCAGGTATACTTTCCTGCCGGGAACGAGGAATGACGGATTTATTCTGGAATGTGAAGTGGTGGAAGCGAAAGTCAAACCGAGCCTTCCCTGGGGAACGGCGGGGGTGGACAGCTATGGACGGAAACCCGTTTTTACAAACAGGGGTGAAAAGAGGAAAAAGGTCATCTGTGCCATCGGACGTCAGGATTTTGATGCGGAAACGGCAACGCCTGTGGATGAAGGCATTCTTATCTTAGGTGCCAGTTCGGATCATCTCATGCTGGATGTGACAGACAGCGTGAAGGAATACAAAGTGGGAGATATCGTGGAATTGCGGCTGGGGTATTTCTCCGTTCTCCGCGCTTTCACTTCGCCTTATGTGGAAAAGATATTTCTTAAAAAATGAAGAAATCGGGAGCAGGACAGGGCGCTTCTTCAGCAGAAAAATATGTCTGTTTTTCTCATGAAACAGTGGCGAATTTTTAAGAATCCCGTATAATAGAGAAAAGGATTTTTGTAGTCTGGAGGATGGTACTATGGACGCAATCGAATGCCTGGTTACAAGGAGAAGTATCCGCAATTATACGAAAGAGCCTGTTTCCGCAGGGGACATCGAAAATGTGGTGGAAATCGCGCAGATGGTTTCCTGCTGGGAAAATACGCAGCCTGTCCGTTATGTAGCGGTGCTGGACAATGATCTGAAGAACCGTATTGCCGATGAATGCACGAAGAAGTTTCCCTGGAATACGGAAAATATCCATGAAGCGCCTGCGCTCATCGTGCTTTGCACAGTAAAAGGGCTTTCCGGCTATGAACCGAATGGAGAAGCGTCTACGACAAAGGGAACCCACTGGCAGTCTTTTGATGCGGGCATGGCAGCGGATCATTTCTGCCTTGCCGCACGGGCGGTGGATCTGGGGACGCTCATCATGGGACGGTATGACGAAGAAAAGATCAAAGAAATTCTTGATCTTCCCGAAGAGTATGATGTGTCCTGCATCATTGCGGTGGGCCATCCCGAAGTCATACCCGCTGCGAATGAAAGAAAGCCTTTAAAGGAAGTGCTGACTTTCAGATAAGGAATAGGAGAAAAGGAAAATAACGGAACTCTCATAAAAGGGAGTCCGTTATTTTATTAGCAGGGAAAAATTATTTTCTTTATCCACTTCCGTCTGCTCCGGCAGGCCGTGATATAATGGAACAAAAAACAGGGGGAGTCTATGTCTTTGCTTGAAACTGCCTGTCCTCACTGCGGAAAGTCTATGGTGTTTTCACCGATTGATTATATCAATACGGAAGAGCGGCCGGAGATGATACAAAAAGTGCGCGACGGAGAGGCTTTCGTGTCGATATGCGGCCATTGCGGTAAAAAGTCCCGTATGGACTATTCCTTTTTGTACTATCAGCCGTCGGCGCTGTTCCTGGTGTACTATGCAGCAGATCAGGAAGACTATGAAAAGGCGTGGAAGATGCTTACCGGGCAGGATAGAGGACGCCGCCTTGATGAAGAAAAACTTCGGGGCGTGAAGAAACGGCTTGTCACGTCACGGGAGGCACTTCGGGAAAAGCTTATGATCCTTGACAGCGGTTTCGATGATCGGGTCATTGAATTGATGAAGGGGCTTGCCTTTATGTCGCTCCGGCGTCATAGTCCCGAACTTCATCCGGAGCGTGTCCTTTTTGATATGGGGCTGACGGGAACCATTATTTTCGTTTTGAGGAAAAGGGAAAAGTCATCGCGGCATATGCATTTGAGGCGCCGATGTACCGAGAAATTGAAACGGGTGTGAAAGATATGCTGGAAACACTTTCAAGGAACCAGCCGGTTATTAATGCGGAGTGGGGTGCTAAAGCCCTCCGCACGATTCATCAATCATAAGGAGCAGTTATGTCACAGTCACAGATGCAGGAAATCACCTGCCCGAAGTGCGGGAAGAAACAATTTTTCCGTGTGTGGGACAGTATCAATACGATGGAAGATCCTCCGCTTAAGGAAGCGGTCAGGAATGATGAAGCCTTTTCTTTTCATTGCGGGGACTGCGGTGCGTCTGCTGTACTGCATTATAATTTCATCTACCATGAACCGGCGGAGAAGCTTTTTATCGTATGCAGCGCTGACGGTTCCGATTACACGGCGATGAAAGAAACACTCACGGCGGAGGACAACGCCTTTAAAGGCTACACGAAACGCATCGTCCTGTCTCACAATGCATTCAAAGAAAAACTATTGATTTTTGACGCGGGATTCAATGACAAGATTGTGGAAGTCATGAAAAGCGGTATTTATGCCAATGTGGAGGCTCATTACAAAGATAAGGGGATTGATGAAATATTTTTTGCCACCAACGAAGAGGGGGAGCACGGATTCCTTCTCCGCGGACATGGAGAAATGCTGGCAGCGGTGGAATTTGACAAAGCCCTGTATGACGCGCTCCTGGAAAAGGCATTGGAAACCATAGACGCCCTTTCGCCTGCGGATGTCATTATTGATACGGAATGGGCGCAGGCAATGGTGGAAAGGCTGTAAGCTGTCATCAGCATAATAGATTCTTCACTCCGTGTCATTGTTCCGTTTTCCGTCTTTCCCACAAAGCATTCTTGCCTCCGTTCAGAATGACGGCGGACGGCAAGGCGTCATCCTGAACGAACGTGAAGGATCTGCTGCCGTGGTGAGGGAATCGGTAAGAAGATAAAAGCTATCAGCTGTGAGCTGAAAGCTGTTAGCCGTTAGCTATGAGCTGTCAGCTGTCAGCTAAAAGTGCTGAATGACAACGGACGGCAAGGTGTCATAATGAGTGAATGTGAAGGATCTGCTGCCGTAATGACACAAAAGAATAGGATGAATTTTTGCAAGCAAAAACGCCGCTGTTGGATATGCGGCGTTTTTTCATCTGTAAGCCGGCGGCTGCTTTTTATTATTTCATATATTTATAGAGGAAGGCATTGACTTCTTCCGTGACGAACTGGTTGGATTCTTCGCTCAGCTTGAAAGAGCCGCCCAGCATGCACCATGTGATGAGCGCACCGTAAAGATGGGAGAGAAGAAGTTTCGTAAGGAACGCGACCGGTGTATCTTCTTTCAGCCGGTTTTCTTCTTTGGTGTGCTTGAGAATGGTATAGATTTTACGATATCCTTCGCGGAGATTTTCCGCGCCTTCTTCTGCGGAGCGGGGAGACATGATATCGCGGATCCATTGGCGGATCAGATTTACACCCATGCGGTCCGCTTCGTGGAGAATAGCATTGAAGTAATAGGTCAGTTTTTCCTGTGGGCCTCCGGGCATCGTCATGGCAGTGGTAAATATTTCTTCTATGACTCGGGTGGAAAATTCACGGACGACATCTTCCTTGCATACAAAATAGTGGTAGAATGTGCCTTTTGCCACACCGGCATCTTTCGTGATTTCTTCGACGGAAACGTTGTCAAATCCCCGTTCGCTGATGAGTTTTCTGGCGGAAGCGGTCAGCTTGGCTTTTGTCCGCTCGGCTTTTTTGGTTAAAGGCATTGCGCATCCTCCTTTATTATTTATATTATATTAGTATAAAATAAGCGGGGTATAAATGCAATGACTTTTAGTCATTTAAATGATCCGGAAAGGGTTTGGAATAAAATTTCCGCCGCTGTAATTGGGCGGTTTCCTTTGGTATAATGAAGACAGGAAAACGGAAAGAATACAGTGTCCGGGTAAATGGTTTGGAGGAGCTTCATGGACGACGGCCATATATGGTTTGAATTATTTATTATTGTTCTGCTTGTCTTGGGAAATGCCGTGTGTTCATTGGCGGAAATAGCCATTGTGGGAGCGAGGAAGACGAAGCTGCAGGAGCTGGCGGATGAGGGGAAGCGTGGCGCGGCACAGGCGCTGAAGCTGACCGGACGTAAAGAGGAGCTGTTCTCTACCATCCAGGTGGGGATTACCACCATCAGCATCGTGACGGGTATGTTCTCCGGCGCCTCTCTGGCAGGCCCTCTTGCTGATTTTCTTGGCGGCATTCCTATAGCCGGCGCTTTCCTGGCACCTTTGAGCATGTTCTTTGTCATGGCGCTGGTGACGTATTTTGCTTTGATTATCGGGGAGCTGGCACCGAAGTGGATCGCCATTGCGGAACCGGAGAAAGCAGCGTGCCTCATCGCCCGTCCCATGATTTTATTTTCCAACCTGTGCAAGCCTCTTGTGGTATTCAGCACGTGGTCAACGAAGCTTGTGGTGGAGATGCTCGGCGTCCGCATGGGGGGCGAAACGCCCGTATCGGAAGAGGAAATACGTGTCCTTCTCCATCAGGGGGCGCAGCTCGGCACGATTGACAAAAAAGAACCGGAAATGATTGAGAATGTTTTTTCTCTGAATGATCTCACTGCGTCGGATACTATGACCCCGCGGCCGCAGCTTGTATGGATTGATCTGGAGGATACGGAGGAAAATATCTGGGAGGATATTAATCATTCCACCCACTTCCGTCTTCCCGTGGGAAACGGATCCCTTGATGATTTCAAAGGTCTTGCCGATATGAGCGAAGTGCTCCGCGACCAGCACCGGAATCCCGGCAAGTCTATCAAAGCGTCCATCATGGACTCGGCTTACCGTCCGCTCCTGATTCCGGAAACACTTATATTGACAAAAGTTCTTGCCCTGTTCAAAGACCGGGTGGTCCACGAAGCGGTGGTCATTGATGAATACGGCACCCTGACGGGACTGGTCACGCTCCATGATGTTTTGGAAGAAATCGTGGGGGACATGCCCGGCGACAAGGAAGACATGCTGGAGGCGCAAAATAAGTTTATCCGCCGCACGGAAAATTCCTGGCTGGTGGAAGGACTGTGCACCATTGATGAGTTCAGGGAGTATTTCCATATCGAAGAAGAACTTCCGGGAGAAGCGGAAGATGACTACAAGACGCTTGGCGGGTTTATCACGTACCTGTTCGGCTATATTCCGAAAGAAACGGAAAAAATTTCCTTCGGCCGTTTTACCTTTGAAGTGATGGACTGCGACAACCGCAGAGTTGATAAAGTATTAGTTACGGAAGGGGAAGGATAGTATGTACAAAGACGGAGATTACAGGGGGTTGTCCTTAGAAGAGGTGATTCTTGCCATTCATGATGAACTGCGGGAAAACCGCGCTTTCCTCCAGATGTCTCTTCTCGATCCCGATCCCGACAACCGTCCCGCGGAAGATCTTCGGATACGGAAAATCATGGAGCTGGCAGGCGTCATGGAAAACGTGCTGGACACGCTCGTGAGGAACACTTGCGGATCGGAGGCGGAAGCCGGCCATGATGGGGAAGAAATCCCCTGCCGTGAAGAATCTGAAGGCGGTGTCGACGTGGAGTATAGAAGCCATATGCCCGGTAAGCCTGACGAGAGTGAAAATATCGAGCAGGATTGGAATATGGATGCTGTGGGGGATGAAGCGGAAGACGTAAAAAAGAAGAAAGATAAGACGAAAAAAGGAAAGAAAAGTAAAAAGGATAAAAAAGGAAAGAAGAAGGGGAAAAAGAAATAAGCAGGGAGAGCCGCGCTGTCATCGGGCGGCTTTTCCTATGCCTGCGCCGCTCTTTCCTTTCCTGAAGTATGGGACAAGGGGGCGTTTTCATGGCGGGATTTTCTCTTTTTATTTGACCGGTACGCTTTTATTGGCTACACTGGATATAATGTTTTTGAAAGGCGGTAGTATGGAATTCAGTATAAGAAACAGAAAAGTATGGTTCGTTTTCCTGCTTCTCTGTATAGCCCTCTTCCTTTTGAGCGGCTGCGAAATGAAAAAGATGGGCGGCGATGCCGCGTCGAAGGAAAGTTATGTCGTCACTGACGCGTTTGACAATCAGGTGACTATTCCCCACAAACCGAAAAAGATCCTCGGCACGGACTCTGCTATCGATACGATGCTTCTTGGCGTTGTCGAACCGTCACGGCTGGCGGCGTGCTTCATCGCGGATAAAGATCCCGGCATGTCCTATATCGCGGACGAGGTGAAGGATATCAAGCCGGAGATTCCCCTGAACGGGATTTCTATGGAAATATTGACAAAAATAAGTCCCGATCTTATCGTGGCGTCATCTTATACGAGGCAGAAGGAACTGGATATGTGGCGCAGCCTCGGCTATCCTGTCGTCATGATCGACGGCCCGACGTCCATCGCCCAGGCAGAAAAGGATATACGCATCATCGCGGCTGCCGTGGGGGAAACGGAGCGGGGAGAAAAGGTGGTCGCCGAAATGGAACGGCAGTTAAAAGAGGTGGACAGTACACTTTCTGCAAGGAATCTTCCGCTCCAGACAGGACTTCTTGTTTCCCAAATGAGCCGTTACGGCGGACCGGGTTCCATGTACCATGAACTGCTGACAAGGGCGGGAATCAAAAACGCCCTTGCCGAAGTGGGCGTAGCCAACGGGCAGCTTTTGTCGCAGGAGCTGATTGTCAAATCGGATCCGGATTTCTTCTTTGTTTCTGCTGACAGGGAATCGGATGAAACGGGAGCGGGGAAATTCAGGGACAGTTTTTTGGCAAATCCCGCCATTCAGAATATGCGTGCTTACCATCGTGTCATTCCCCTGGAGGACCGGTATATCTATGCGTCGTCTCAGAACTGCGTCTATGCGGTGAAAGCGATGGCAAACGCCGCTTACGGCCCCCTTTTTGATATGAGCGGGGAAAAACAGATTAAAGGATATTGAGGAGGAACTATGTCGAAGAAAGGGAAAAAGAAAAACAGAACTTTGGATATCATCATCTTAACGATGCAGATGATTTCACTCATCACCAATCTCTGGCTCCTGAAACATGCCATTGACAGAAGTATCGTAAAGAAAAAGACGGCGGGGGAGAGACATTGAAGCAAAGTGTGAGCCACTATGTCATGCCTGATGAAAAAGAAGAAGCAACGGCGGAATTGGTGCACCGCTTGGGGCTGGACGGCATTGAAAACCTTATTTACGGTGATGAACCGTCATCCAATCTTTTCACATCGCTCACGGTGGGGGCGCATCTGCGCTTTTGGCCGAGGTGGATGGATTTTTACCTGGGAAATACGAAGCGCTGTAAAAAACAGTTCCCCGATGAAAAAGCCCTTACCGCTTACTATGGTGCCTCCGACACGGACGGCTGGCTTGAAGAAATACGGAAAAATATCCGCGCGGCGCTGGCGGAAAAGCCGGAGTACCTTGTGTGGCATGTGGCAGACTGTACTCTAGAAGAAGCATGGACACGGCAGTTTTATTACACTTCGAAGGACGTTCTTCGGGAAACGGCGGCTATTTACAATGCCGTTTCCGAAGAAGTGCCTGAAACGGTGGAAGTCCTTTTCGAAAATATTTTCTGGCCGGGGCTGTGCCGCCTTCTGCCTTCTGAAATAGACTATTTCTTTTCCCTTTTGAAAGGGTCAAATGTAGGACTTGTCTTAGACACGGGCCATTTCATGAATACCAATCCGGATCTGGAAACTGAAGCGGACGGCGCGGAGTATATCTGTGCCATGGCGGAAAAACTGGGGAGCATGAAAAAACTGTTCCGCGGGATGCACCTGTCCTGTTCCCTGTCCGGGAAGTACCAGAAATCCTGTACCGCCGTGCCGCCGGAGAACATGGACGGAGAAACCGTCATGATGCATATTACCTCTATCGACCAGCACCGTCCTTTCACCACGGAAGCGGCGCGGAAAATCGTGGAATGCATAGAGCCTGCATACCTCACGCATGAGCTTTTTGGTGATTATGGGGAAATCTCCGAAGAGAAACTGAAAATTCAGCTGGCCGCCATCGGAGCATATGGAAGCGGCGGGAAATCCGTTTTTTTATGCGGGTAAAGGAGTCATGATGAAGAAATGCATCTGCCTCTTATGGCTGCTCATGGCCGTATGTTTTTGCAGTCCGGCAGGCGCGGAAACAGGCCTTTACTTTTTATCCTGGGATATGGATGGGGACGCAGTCTGTTATGCGCTGGAAGTCACTACGGAGGACGGAGAAGTTCTCTATGCCGATGATTCCGTCTGGCAGAATGAAGTCATATTTCCGGCGGATATCCCCTCGGAGGCGGAAGAGAAAATTTTCTGGCGTGTGCGGCCTTTCGATTTATACGGCGGGCCTCTCCATGGCTGGACCGAAAGAGAGCCTTTCGAGGCGGTCGGCAGTTTTCTGGAACGGGAAGCGCCTCTTCTCCGTCCGGATAATCACGAGGACCGGCGGATGAAACTGCTCTACCCCGTTTATTCCTATGTGGGGCTTCCCGGCGCAAAATCATATGAAGTGGAAGTGACGGACAGCGAGCCTGAAAATCCTGACGGTACGGAACCGTCCATGTACCGCGTGTGGTCGGGGACGACGGAAATCATGGAGATTTACGATGACTTTCCCCGTACGGGCGTGTACTGGTGGCGGGTACGGTGCCTTGATGAAGACGGAAATGCCCTCGGTGTGTGGAGTGAGGCGCGGAGAATGGAAATGCCTGTTGACGGATGGGAAACGGGGCTCTTCGGCGACAGCATCAGCCACGGCGGAGGACGGATGTCTTTTTCGCCGTCTGATGCGCTGTACAATCTGGGCTTTTATCTTGACGAGCCAACGGTGAACCTGGCACAAAGCGGTGACACGAGCCGGCGGATGGCGGAACGGTTCGAGGCGGATGTGCTTCCTTTCCGCTTAAGATATCTCCTCATCATGGGCGGTACGAACAGTCTCCGCGGAGGAGAAGATCCGGAGGAAGTCATCGGTGATCTGCGATATATCGGCGACAAGTGCAGGGAAAATGGGATCAAGCCGATTTATCTCACTTTGGCACCAATCAATCCTGACAATATTAAACGTTATTTCGGTGAAGACACGGCACCCGATTGGAAAGAGCGCTTTTCTACGGTGAATGAATGGATACGCACGCAGGATCATATCGATACGGCAGTGCTCTTTGCGGATATGGATGTATTATCACCGGAGTACGGCGCAGACGGTATCCACATCGACTGGAAAGGGAAATTCCTGATGGGGCAGCTTATTAACAGGGAACTGCCGAAATTTAAGGAATAAGGTATCGGCGGATGGCGGAACTTAAGACAAATCAAAAATGCAGACGGTCACAAGTACACTGTCTGCGTTTTCTATTTCCTGATATTGAGCTTTCAGAACAGCCGTGATTTCAGTTTCATGGCTGTCCATTTGGCAAGAGCGTCTTTTGCTTCCTGCGGCGCGGTATCCACAAGGCGCACCCGTGCTTTTAACCGCTCCTCCATGGTGACGCTTTTGTCGATGTAGGGTTCGAAAGTTTTATACAGATTCATTTTTGTGATTTCTTCATTGATGTCCATAGGGCCTCCTTATTTCTTGTCATTGGAAAGATGAAGTCTGTCAAAGATCAGGAATGAGAGGGAGAGGATCATGGCAACGATGGTGGCAAGTCCCATGCCTTTCAGCTGGACAGGTCCCAGGGTAACGGTCGCGCCCGATAGTCCGGAAATCATGGTGACGGCGGTGAGAATCAGGTTTCTTGATTTCGTGTAGTCCACTTTCTTTTCGATGAGCATGCGGATCCCTGAGGATGCGATGAAACCGAAGAGGAGAATGCACACGCCGCCCATGACGGGGGTGGGGATGGCATGGATGACAGCGGCCACTTTGCCGATGAAGGAAAAGATGATGGCGAAGACTGCCGCGCCGCCGATGACCCAGGTGCTGTATACGCCTGTCATGGCCATGACGCCCATATTTTCACCGTAAGTGGTATTTGGCGTGGAACCGGCAAAACCGGAAATCATATTTGACAAACCGTCGGCAAAGAGGGAGCGGTGGAGCCCCGGATCTTTGATGAGGTCGCGGCCGACGATGTCGCTGGTGACGAAGAGGTGGCCCAGATGTTCGGCGAAGACCACGAAAAGGGCGGGCATGATCATCATGACGGCGCTGAAATTAAAGCGGGGCGAATAAAAGGTGGGGACGGCAAACCATTCTTTCGCGGCTACATTGGAAAAATCGACGACGCCCATGATGATGGAAAGGATATATCCCGCGATGACGCCGATAAGAATCGGAATAATGGAAATAAATCCGCGGCCCAGTACAGTGGCGAGAATGGTGACGATGAGGGTAAACATGGAAATCATGACAGCCATGGCATTTGTCATACCCTGTGCTTCTCCGGAGAAGCCCGACATGCTCATGGCAAGCGGGGCAAGCTCCAGGCCGATAATGGCGACGATGGAGCCCATAGCGGCGGGAGGGAACAGCACATCAATCCATGAAGTCCCTATCTTCTTTACAAGGAGCGCGAGAATCATGAAAGACAGGCCGAAGCAGATGAATCCGCTTTGCGCGTCGGCATAGGTCATACCCTCTGTGGCGGTAACCGCGAGAACCGGAGAGATGAAAGCGAAACTGGAACCGAGATAGGCGGGCAGTTTCCATTTGCAGATGAACAGGTAGAGCAGCGTGCCCACGCCGTTCATGAAAAGACAGGTCGCCGGATCCACATGCAGGAGGAACGGCACGAGCACCGTCGAGCCGAACATGGCGAACAGGTGCTGCAGGCTGAGAGGTATAGTCGGCAGCAAAGGCAGTCTTTCTTCCACTTCGATAATTCTTTTTTCCATAAAACCCTCCATAAAAACCTTCACCCGCGAAAAAAGGAAGACCGCGTCCCAAACAGCGATCCTCCCTTCTTTAAAGACAATAAACTTATCTCAAATATTTTATACTTTCATACCTGTAAAAGCAAGAGTAAAGTAATATTTTCTGTAATTCCGTATAAAAACTATTTATAAAGAATGTATCCGAAAAAGTTATGCCCCGCTTTCATAACTTCGGATTTTTCGGCCTGAAAAACGCAAAATTTTCCCTTTAAATTCCAGAAAAGAATTTTAAAAATAATAAAAACAAAGAGTAAGAAGAAAAGAGAATAACATAGATAACTCTTAATTATTTTATTCCAAACAATTTTTCATGCTATGATTTTTTGGAAAATTAAATTTTACGGAAACAATATGGAGATGAAAACGTATTACCAAACAGGCATGATTCAGAACAGGAGGGCACAATGGCATTGATTTCACTCGGCTCGCTGGCAGCGGCTATTTTCCTTGGATTTTTCAGAAAAATGAATACGGGGCTTGTCTGTATCGGCTTTGCGCTGCTTCTGGGGAAACTGGCCGGCATTCCGGACAAGGAAATCATCGGCGGATTCAACTATTCCCTTTTCCTCATGCTTCTCGGCGTTACTTACCTGTTCGGACTGGCGGAATGGAACGAGACACTGAAACTTCTTACAAAGAAGATCACCGTTCTGGCAGGGAAACGGACATATCTCATCCCTGTCGTCATGTACCTTTTCGCCACAGTACTGTCCGCGCTGGGGCCGGGTACGATTCCCACCACCGCGATTATGATGGTTTTCGGAATGACACTGGCCGTGGAAATGAAGATCAATCCTGCCATGCTGGCGGCAATCATATTCCTCGGTGCGGCCGGCGGAGGTATGTCGCCTCTTGCAGCGACGGGGATCATCGGACTCAACCTGTGCGAAGAATTCGGACTGACCGGTATCGAAGCGCCTCTGCTGGTGAACGGCGTATTTTCATCCACCGTGTATGCCGCTGTCGTTTACATCGCTTTCGGCGGGTATAAACTGAAATCGGAGAAAGCGCTGAAGTTTTCCGACACCGCTTCCTTTAACAGAGCACAGATCATCACGCTCCTCGGCATCTGCACAATGGTAGGTATGGTAATGATTTTCAAAGTGAATGTGGGACTGGCCAGTTTTACCGCGGCAATGGCACTTTCCTTCTTCCGCGTGTCCGATGAAGGAGAGGCGCTGAAACGGATTCCCTGGGGGACGCTCCTCCTGATCTGCGGCGTAGGGGTACTGATGAATGTGATTATCGTCCTCGGCGGTATCCATCTTCTTTCCGCTTCCCTTGCGTCCATCATGAATGCTGCCACGGCTACTGCCATCCTCGGTGTCACCGCAGGCGTCATGTCATGGTTCTCTTCCACGTCGGGCGTAGTGATGCCCACACTTATTCCCACAGTGCCCCATATTATTCACCAGATGAGCATATCCGTGAATCCGGTGGAATGGGTCACCGCAATTTCCATGGTGTCCAATACGGCAGGGATCAGCCCCCTCTCTACCGGCGGCGCGCTGGCCCTTGCAGCATATTCCTCAGAAGCAGGCGCTGCGGCAGGAGAAATGGATCGTCTCTTTGTGAAAATGTTCGGTATTTCCGCGATCGGTGTCGTTACCCTTTCCACGCTGGCATACTTCGGTTTCTACCGCTGGCTTCTGTAAGAAAATATATTTCCTGCGCTGCTTTTCAAAGCGGCGTTTTTTATTGGGATGGATTATCCATTGTTGTTCCTGTTTTTCTGCAGGGGAAAAATCAGGGCGAAAATGGATAAACGGAGGGATATTTCTTTTGATGATTGCATGCATGAAATGCATTTGAAAACCCCAAAATGACTTAAACGCATTCATGGATATCCGTTTAGAAAACAGCTGTACAAAAGGAAAAAGGGAGACTATAATGAAGAAAATCGATAAATATGAATTTACTTGTATATAGAAAGCGTGATTATTTTGGAACTTATGGGGCTTCCTGTATTTATAAAAATGAGTCTCTTCATGGCAGCCGTCTTCATATCGAATATCGTACAGGCACTCACCGGATTTGCCGGTGTCATGCTCTCTATTCCGCCGACAATCCTGCTTTATGGGCCGGACATGGCCAAAGCGGTCATCAATGTGATCTGCTGGCTGGTCTGCGTATACCTTATGGTTAAAAACAGAGAGTACATCAATAAAAAAGAACTGGGACGCATCATTCTCTTCATGCTTATCGGCATGGCGGCCGGTATTTATCTCTACAATATTGTGGACGCCCGCATTCTTGTGCCTGTGTACGGACTTCTCATTGTCGGCGTGGCGCTCAAAAATCTTCTCCTAAAACCGTCCGGTGCATCCCTTCCTGTCTGGGTTGCCATTCCTGTCCTTCTCGGCGCGGGCATCATCCACGGCATGTTTGCTTCCGGCGGCGCGCTCCTGGTCGTTTACCTGGCGTCGGCCTTCCGGGATAAAAATTCCTTCCGTGCCAATGTGGCTTCTGTCTGGACCGTGCTGAACCTTGTCCTCATGTTCACAGACTATGAAAAGGGGTTGTACAATACGGAATTTTTTGAACTTCTGGGCATCGGCGTGATTCCTCTCGTCATTGCAGTCTATCTGGGAAATAAAATCCACAGCATGATCAACCAGCAGATGTTCAACCGCCTGACCTACGGGCTCCTCCTGGCGGCAGGTTCCATGATCCTTGTGTAAAAGCGGTATTGACGGTAAGGCGTCATCCAGGGTAATAGATTCTTCACTCTGTGTCACTGTCCCGTTTCCCGTCTTTCCCACAAGGCATTCTTGTCTCCGCTCAGAATGACGATTGGAGGGAAGGGCGTCATAATGAGGGAAACGTTAATCGTCATACTAAGCGGATATGAAGGATCTGCACCCATGGTAGGGAATCAGTAAGGCGTCATTCAAAGCGACAACAAAGGATTTGTTACAGTGTTAAGGAAAGGGATTCTAACGGGAAGAATAGGGATTGGGTAAGCCTCCTTGTTTATAAGGAGGTGGCCGGCGAAGCCGGACGGAGGATACTGGCTTGGGGGAATGACGCAAAAGAATAGAATGAAGATTCTTTTTCTGCCCCCGTTCTGAGTGATGACGGACAGTTAAGCGTCATCCTGAACGAATGTGAAGGATCTATTACCGTGGTGAGGAAGCCGGCAAAAAGGGGAATAGCTATTAGCTGTTAGCTGTGAGCTGTCAGCTGCAGGCTAACTATTCTTTTACGATTTGAATCATTCCGGCGAGCGAGTATCCTCGTAAAGTATTTAATCCGAACCGGTAGGATTCGGAGCAAAAAAGACGGTCAGTGCAACCGTCTTTTGCTTTTGTGGCTCTTATTTCTATTTCCCTATTTTCAGTTCTGTCCATACCCTGTCGTACATGGTGAGGGCTTCTCCGATGTCTTCGATCCATTCACCGCGGGAAATGTAGTCGCGGGCGGCTTTCAGCATGGGATCTCTGTTATATTCTTCGGAATGATAGGTTTCCGCTTTGGCGTTGGGGTCGTTGTAGCCGATGTATTCGTAATTTTTCGCGCTGACCTGCGGATCATAGAGGTAATTGATGAAAGCTTCCGCCAGTTCTTTGTGTTTCGCTCCTTTGGGGATGGCAAAGGTGTCCGCCCATATGACGGCGCCTTCTTTGGGAATAATGAAGGCAATGTCTGGATTATCCTTGTGGGTAAAAGAAGCATCGCCGGACCACATGGTGCCGATCCAGGCTTCTTCGGCGATGAATTTCTGCTTGATGGTGTCGGTGTCAAAGGCGAGAAGGTTGGGTGTCAGTTTACGGAGTTGATCGACGGCCTGTGTGACTTCGTTTGGATCTTTCGAGTTTACGGAATGCCCGTTTTTCTTGAGTCCCATGCCGATGACTTCACGGTTGTCGTTGAGCAGGATGACACGGCCTTTGTATTCGTCTTTCCACAAATCATTCCATGAGCTGGGCGTATCTTTGATGTATTTTGTATTGTAAGCGATGCCCGTGACACCCCAGGTATAGACGACAGAATAATCGCCTGAAGGGTCATAGGGAGGATTCTGCAGGGCGGGAAGCATATTTTCCGTATTCTTTATTTTACTTTTATCCAGTTTTTCGAGGAGATCCAGCTTGATCATGGTGGCTACCATGTAGTCTGACGGCTGGATGACATCATACTCCGAACCGCCTGCCTGTATTTTCGCGAGGAGTTCTTCATTGTTCGCAAAAACGTCGTAGTTGACTTTGCAGTTGTATTTCTTTTCGAAATCCGAAAGGACGTCGGGAGAAAAGTTGTCCGCCCAGCTGTACAGGTTCAGGACTTGCGTGTCTCCCCCGCTTTTCGTATTACTGTCAGGGGCGGATCCGCAGCCGGCAGCGGCAAGGCATGCGCCTGCGAGGAAAAGGGAAAAGAATTTTTTCATAGGAAATCTCCTTCAGGGAAAACGAAAATCGGTTCGGGATAATGGGGATGTAGGGGATTGAGCATAGGATGGTTCTTATGTACCAAAGAAATCAATGTCGGGATTTTTGTTCCATATGTATTCCATACGGCAGGCGATACGTTCTGCGGCAGGTGCGCCGAAACGGTCGCGGATAAAGCCGAGCGTCATGTCCATTCCTGCAGAAATGCCGGAAGAGGTATAAAATTTTCCGTCGTGCACCCAGCGTGCTTTTCTTATCCAATGGACTTTATCGGATGTGGAAACGACCCAGTCGAAAGCTCTTTTATTGGAGGTAGCCCTTTTCTCTTCGAGGATCCCGCATCGGGCAAGAAGGGCGGAACCGGTACAGACGGACAGGACGAAAGAGGCGTCTTCCGAAAGACGGCGTAAATTTTTCAAAAAAGGTTCCTCCTTTATCAGTGTGCGTGTACCGGCACCGCCGGGAATGACAAGTACACCTGATGTATTCATATTCCTTTGGGGTTCCGTATCAATTCTTACACCCTGCGTACTCGTGACAAGGCCGCCATTTTGTGAGATATAGTGAAGTTGGAAATCGGGATGGCGGCCGCATATTTCGACCGGACCGAAGAGATCCAGTGTTTCAAACTGCTCAAATAAAAGGAAATTGATATCCATGAGAACTCCTGTCTAAGACAATCAAGGAATACTTTGGGGTGGCGGATCATGAGAAAAGAGAAGCTGTTTACTGCCGGTCATCGGGCAGTTCTTTTTTTCTGCCGGTTCCCGCCTGCCGGATCTGAAAAAAATCCGCCAGAAGGACGAGCGCGATTTCAGCGGCGATCATGAGGGTGGAAAGGGCATTGATTTCCGGAGAAATCCCTCGCTTCACCATGGCGTAGATGTAAAGCGGGAGAGTTGTCGAATTCGGTCCGGCTGCGAAGAAGCTGATGATGAAGTCATCGATGGACAGTGTGAAAGCGATGAGCGCGCCCGCAGTGATTCCCGGCATGATGAGGGGAAGCGTGATGTAGCGGAAGCACTGCCACGGACGGGCATACAAATCGCCGGCGGCTTCTTCGTATTCCTGCTTCAGCCCGTCAAGCCGCGCGCCCACTGTGATGACCACGAAGGACAGGCAGAAGGTGATATGGGCGAGGATGATGCTTGTCCGTCCCAGCGATAAATGGATCTGAGAAAAGAGGACAAGAAGGGAAAGTCCCATGACGATTTCGGGAATGAGGATAGGAAGGTAGATAAGGCCGTTCAGGAGTCCCTGCCATTTATAACGGTATTTGTGAAGGGCGAGCGCCGCGGTCGTACCGAGAATGGTGGACACCGCCGTGGAAATGAATCCGATGACGAGCGTATTGGCGAGCGCCTCTGCCACATGGCGGTTATTAAAAAGCTGGGCGTACCATTTGAACGTGAAGCCTGCCCACACAGCATTCATGCGGGAGTCATTGAAGGAATACAGCGCCAGGATAAGGATAGGCAGATAAAGGAAAGCCAGCACCGCCAAAGCGTAAGAAACAAGGAGATGGCTACGCCATGTTTTCTGCATTGCTGTCTCCTTTCTGCGCCCGAATTGCCCGATAATAGAGGAAAATGAGAATGAGGGAAAGCAGGGCAAGCACGATGGACAGTGCCGAGCCGAAAGGCCAGTCGCGGGCGGAGAGGAACTGGTTCTGTATGACATTGCCCACGAGAGCCGCTTTCGCCCCGCCCATGACATCGGGGACGACGAACATGCCGAGGGAAGAAATGAAGACCAGTACCGTTCCTGCCGCGATGCCGGGCATCGTCAGAGGCAGGGTGACTTTTCGGAATGCTGTCACGGGGGAAGCGCCCAGATCGGCGGCTGCTTCTAAAAGCCTGCGGTCGAGCTGTTCAATGGAGACGTAAACGGGGAGGATCATGAAAGGAAGAAGGGCGTATACCATGCCCAGCATGACGGCGCCTTCATTATACAGGAACTGAATCGGCTGGGAAATAACTTCCAGTTTCATCAGAATCGTATTCAGCACGCCCTGGCTGCGGAGGATGATCACCCACGCATAGGAGCGGATAAGGAAATTGATCCAGAAAGGAATCATACAGAGGATCAGCCCTTTCTGCCGCAGACGGCGGGGGAGCCGGGCGATGCAGTATGCCAGCGGATAGCCCATAAGGATGGTACATACCGTGGTCACGACGGCTATGAAAATTGTCCGTCCGAAAATGGAAATATAAAGAGAATCCAAAAATCTTGTATAGTTTTGGAAAGTCCAGTCAAAAACGATCTGTCCGTACGCCGTGCGGGAAGCGAAAGAAACCGCTACCACGATGAGCATGGGAATGACAAAGAAAACGGTCAGCCAGATCATGGACGGCAGGAGCAGATATTTTCCGTTTCTTTTCATCGTTCTACTCTGACCTCGTCTTTTTCATACCACCAGATGCCTACATGGTCGTCGATCTGCCAACGGTGGACGTCATCAAAGTACTGGTAGGCGAGGACTTCCTGGCCCGTGCCGTCAAGACGGATGAATACTTTATCAATGGTGCCGTAAAAAATCACATCCTCCACCGTGCCGAATAAGCGCGGCGCGGGATGGGAATCATCGCCATCTTTTCCGCCGCAGAGATTCAGTTTTTCAGGACGAAGGGCAAGGATTTCTTTTCCGTCATCAAAGAAATTGCTTTCTCCTATGAATTCGGCGACAAATTTTGTTTTCGGATAATGGTAAATCGTATTGGGGTCATCGTCCTGCTGGATTTCTCCCTTGTCCATGATAACGATACGGTCGCTCATGGTGAGGGCTTCTTCCTGATCGTGGGTGACGAATACGAAAGTAAGGCCGAGTTCTTCCTGCAGGTCTTTCAGCTCGATCTGGAGCGTTTTGCGGAGCTGGTAATCAAGAGCGCCGAGGGGCTCGTCCAAAAGAAGCATTTTCGGATTATTTACCAAGGCGCGGGCTACGGCGACACGCTGCTGCTGTCCTCCCGACATCTGCGCGGGATAACGGCTGCGGAGATCTTCCAGCTGGATCAGTTTCAGTAGCTTCTGTGTGCGCTTCGCGGCTTCCTCTTTGCCGACGCCTTTCATGCGCAGGCCGAAACCGATATTTTCCTCTGCTGTCATATGGGGGAACAAAGCATAATTCTGGAATACCATATTCACGTCCCTTTTGTAAGGGGGGAGATTCGTGATATCCTGTCCGTCAAGGATGATTTTTCCTTTTGTCGGAGTGTCCAGTCCTGCAAGCATACGGAGAAGAGTCGTCTTTCCGCAGCCTGAGGGACCTAATAAAGTTAAAAACTCGCCATCATGGATAGAGAGTGAGAGCGGGGGGATAATGACATGATCACCGTAAGCCTTGGTGATTCCCTCCAGACGGACCAATTCTTTCATGTCCCGAACACGACCTTTCAGGGAAGTATAGAAGCGGTGACGCCGCAGCCGCTTTATGCCTGCAATCAGGCAACTATAAAAAGAAAGCGCAGGACTTTCCGCTTTCACGGCGGCGCGTTTTTTATTTACCTTGTCGAAAAAACGAAATTCTCTATGACTCCGCGGTTTTCCTTACGGGAAGATAAAAACTGCACCAATACAAATGGTCAGCGCTTCCTTCTGTTTGTACTTTATTATACATGGAAATATATAAAAACTGAATGCCTTTTGCCACTATTTTTATAAATAACCCTAATCTTTCGGAAAGGGAATGATGGCTGATAGCTGTGAGCTGTGGGTCAGAGACAAAAGACTGAAAATAGGAGACGCTGTTTGCTCATTGCTTTGGATATCAGCGGAGAAGGATTTGCTGCCGTGGCGAGGAAAACCGTAAGATGTCATCCTGAGCGATAGCGAAGGATCTGTTACCGTGGGGAGGAAAACCGTAAGATGTCATTCTGAATGGAAGGAGACGAAGGGCTGTCGGCTTTTCATCCGTTCTCAGAGGAGAGGCGCATTTCCGGAACTGCGGGTGAAATTATTTCAATGCATAGTAAAACGGATCTGCATATATGGCGCGGATCCGTTTTTGCGTGGGAAATGTATGAAGGGGTATTTCTTTTATTTCCCCTTGATTGCCTGTTTTCCTTTTTTCAGCCAGTCCATGAGAAGCGGGGAGAAAGAGGAAAGGATGCAGAGAGTGATGAGTACCCAGCAGATGGGAGTGGAGAACAGAATGGTGATATCATTGCCCGAAAGAGTCAGGCTTCTGCGGAGGCCTCTTTCGCCGATCGGTCCTAAAATAAGGGCGAGGACGACGGCCGCCGTATTTAATCCCAGCTTTCTCATCAGGTAGCCCATAATGCCGAAGATGAACATGATAACTACGTCGACAAAGCTGTTGTTGATGGCAAAGGAGCCGACAACGCAGAGGACAAAGATGCAGGGAATGAGAACGGCGTCGGACAATTTGGAAATATGGGCAAATATGCGGCATCCGCCTAGGCCGATAAGGAGCATGAAGAACTGGACAATGACGAACCCCGCAAAGAAGGTGTAAGTCATGGGAGCGTACTTGGTGAAAAGCTCCGGGCCCGGCTGGAGTCCCTGGATGATGAGGCCGCCCATGAGCACGGCGGTCACTGATTCTCCCGGAATGCCCAGTGTCAGTGTGGGAATGAGGGAGCCGCCGGTAACAGCGTTGTTTGCCGCTTCCGAACCAGCGACGCCTTCAATGGAGCCGCGGCCGAAATCTTCCGGCTTTTTGGAAAACTGTTTTGCCGTATTATAGCCCAGGAAGCAGGCGATAGAAGCGCCCGCGCCCGGGAGGATACCGATGATGTTCCCGATGAGCCAGGAACGGATGACGGTCGGACCGATCTGTTTCAGCTCATGGAATTTCAGCATGACGGAGTCGTGAAATTTGACGATGCTTCCTCTTTCCTTAATCGCTTTTTCCGCAAGAATGAAGACCTGGGAAAGAGAAAAGAGACCGATCAGGGCACAGGTGACGTTGATGCCGTTGTACAGTTCGTCGATGCCGAACATGAACCGTTCCGTACCTTCCATGGGATCCATGCCGATGGTGGAAAGGATAAGGCCGAAGGCACCGCTCATAAGCCCTTTCACCATGGAGCCCGTGGTGACGCCCGCAATGATGGTGAGTCCGAAGAGAGCAAGCCAGAAATATTCAGGGCTTCCGAACTTCATAGCCAGTTCAGCAAGCATGGGAGCAAAGAAATAAAGAGAAATACAGGAAAGGAGACCGCCGAAGAAAGAAGCGATGCATGCCGTGCCGAGTGCCTTGCCGGCTTTTCCCTGTTTGGTGAGTTCATACCCGTCGAGCGCCGTTGCCGCGGAAGCGGGTGTGCCGGGGGTATGGATCAGGATGGCGGAAATAGAACCGCCGAAGATGGCGCCGCAGTAAATGCCGCCGAGCATGATCAGTCCCGTTTCGGGAGCCATGCCGAAGGTAAGCGGCAGAAGAAGCGCTACGCCCATGGCGGCGGAAAGGCCCGGCATACAGCCGACAACGATTCCGATGGTGACGCCGATAATCATCATGATTAGATTAGACGGCATGAGGGCGTTGGCAAAACCTGCCGACATGAGTCCGAATGTGTTTGCATCCATGGTATTTCCTCCGGTTATAAGAATTCTTCCATAATGATCCCTTCAGGCAGGGGTACATTGAGGAATACATCGAATGTACCGTAGATGAGGGCGGCCATGCAGATCAGGACGAGAAAAATGTATTTCATTTTTATCCTGAAGAAGCGGAGGCAGATGAAGATGTACACAATGGAGGCGATGTAGAAGCCGAAGAGGTACATCAGGAGAAAGAACAGGAGGAAAGCGGCAAACATGATCCAGAACTGTTTCGGAAGAAAGCCGTCAAATACTTCGGCGCTGTCATTGATGACTTTGTGTTCTCTTCTGTAATCGCGGAACAGATGGCTCATGCGGACCGTCGTCAGAAGAAGGAGCAGCCCGATGACAAAGTACGGATAGTGTCTTGCCGGCTCGGGAAAGTCCAGTGTCAGATATAAAAAGAAAAATGAGAAAAGATACATGAATCCGCAGATATAAATATCTGATTTTTTCATACAATACTCCTTAAAGAGAACCTCCGCGGTTTCAAACCGGTCAGAACGGACAAACCTGCCCCTTGGAAAAGAAGCAGGTTTTATGTCTAATGAAACGCGGTGACGCTTAAAGGGAAATGCGTGATTTTCCCTGTTTCATGCAGCACTTGCACGATTATTTCTTTTCGTACAGTTTGCTGACTACATCTTTGCAGAAAGCGAGCTGCTCGTCAATGAGCCTGCCCAGATCTTTGCTGTCCTTGTAATCGAGAACCATGCCAGCTTTCTTGTGGGCTTCCACAACATCTTTGTCTTCCATGGTTTTTTTGAAAGCGTCTTCATAGAATTTAATTATATTTTCGGGGGTGCCTTTCGGGGCGACAATAGCGCGGGCAGATCCGTACCATTTATTGTAGTAGCCGAGTTCGCCGAGTGTCGGAACGTCAGGCAGCTGGGGGTCGCGCTTTTCATCAAATACACCGAGGACACGGAGTTCGGCATTTTCACCGTTAATCAGTTTGATGACGTCGGCAACTTTAGCGCAGGAGAAGTCCACTTCGCCCTGGCGGAGAGCAAGGAGCTGGTCGGCAGTACCGCCATAAGGAACGGCATTATATTCAAATTTCGCGGACTGGGCGAGAAGCTGGGCGGAGGTGTGGTTGGAGGCCTGTACGCCGTTGGTGGAAGCTTTCAGCTGCCCCGGGTTTGCCTGTGCGTCTGCCACGAGTTCTTTTAAGTCCTTCCACTTTGCGTCTTTTCTGACGACAACCACAGCGGTTTCCGTCAGATGGTTTGCAATCGGGATAATGGACTTTTCATCAAAGGCAGCGCCTTTCTGGGAAGCGAGCGTGGTGTAGGTCGGCAGATTGATGAATCCTAAGGTGTATCCGTCCGGTTTGGCCTTGGCGAGTTCCGTCCAGCCGATTTTTCCGTCAGCCCCGGGTTTGTTTTCGATGACCAGGGTCTGGCCGACATACTTCTTGGCGCTGTTGGCCAGCAGACGCGCGCCTGTATCCGTACCGGAACCGGCTTTATAGGCGACGATGATCTTCACATCTTTTTCCGGCTTCCAGGCGGCAGAGCCGCTTTTTGCGCCGCCGCTCTTGGAACCGCCGCATCCGCCAAGAAGGATACCTGCAGCGACCGCCGCTGCGGCGAGCACAGCCAATTTCTTTTTCATGATTGAAAAACCTCCTTACATTTCCCCAATAAAATAAATGCAGTCTGATCTTGTCCGCATTTTCTCTTTCTGATTGTACCATGCCGGCCGCCGTACAACAATATAAAAAGCGCTGAGGCTCCTTGCGGGCGGGGACTCTTATGAAATAAGTATACACAAATAAAGAGCAATTTCCGAAAAGAAAAATAATACAATTAATAGAGAGTGAATGGAAAAATGGATCTATGGTAATGAGTAAAATGTATTCCAAAACACAAAAACAATAACTTGAAGTCATTTTAAAAAAGAGCTGAACGAAGAAATAAGATTACATATAATTTTTATAGGAGAGTACCAAAGGGAGAATATACAGTCCCGGCGGAGAGGCGGCAATAAAATTTGATGAGGACCGGTAGAAAGATATGGGAAATTGAAAAGAAGAACCCTGTGGTATAATGCCGATAGAAAAGATTTCATAAAAATGATAGAAATAATGGATGAGGAGAAATGATGGGAAGCAAAGTTTTCAAGGCATTCACCGCTGTCGCTGCTGCAGCAGCTGCTGTGTGGCTTCTGCCGAAAAGGAAAAGAGAAATGACGGTACGCCCCATTCCGGCGGGAGAAAGTATGTCCTGCATCAGGGAACGGACAGGGGTGAATCAGGATGCTCTTTGCCTGTACTACTATCGTCCCGGCAGGTGGACGGGAAAGGATGCCGTCTTTATTGCATTCCATGGCTTTGGCAGGGATGGCGCGGAATATTGCAAAGCGCTCCGGAAACTGGCGGAGGAAAGGAATATGCTGATTGTCTGTCCGGAGTTGACGGAAAGGAAGTATCCCGGCGCGGAATGGTATCAGGAAGGCGGCATCATGGATACAGACGGACATATCCGTGAAAAAGAAGAGCGGACGTTCTCCGCGGCGGACCGGATCGTGGCAGAAGTGAAAAACCGCACGCAGGCAGCAGGGAAAATCATTCTTTTCGGCCATTCTGCAGGCGGGCAGTTTGTCCATCGATGGGCGCTCCTCGGAGGAAAGAAAAACGTGGATGTAATCGCCGTGGCCAATTCCGGCTGGTTTACCATGCCTGACAGGGATATTGATTATCCTTACGGCATAAAGAATGTGGGGATTACTGATGAGGAACTGGGGGAAGCGTTTGCAAAGCCGGTCATTCTCTTTATGGGTGAAAAGGATGTGGAGCGGAAACCGCCGTTCCGCGATACGCCCGAAGCAGACGCCCAGGGGATGAACCGAATGGAACGGTGTACGAATTATTTCCGGCAATGTAAAGCAAAAGCGGAGGAGCTGCGGGTTCCTTTCCGCTGGAAACTGGAAACCGTAGAAGGCGCGGCTCATCAGGGGGTAAAAATGGCGGAAGGCGCAGCGGCATATATTTTTGGGAAATCATCGGAAGATAGAAATCGGAGAGTGTAAGCTGGGAGATAGAAGCTGTCATTTGAGTCATAGATTCTTCACTCCGTGTCATGTTGCTGTTTCCCATTTTTCCCACAAGGCATTCTTGCGTCCATTCAGAATGACGATTGGGAGAAAAGGCGTCATAATGGGGGAACGTTAATCGTCATCCGAAGCGGCGGAGAGAAATTTATGGAAGAATTGATAAAAACCATAAAGCGTAAATCAATAAAATAACAGGGTGTGGTTTTGTACTGTTATTAAAAAGAAAAAGCAGGAGGGTTCTATGCTGGAGACATTAAAAGAGGCGGTGTGCGCCGCCAATCTGGAACTTGTGAAACGGGGTGCCGTGATCTATACATGGGGGAATGTGAGCGGTATCGACCGGGAGAAAGGCCTTATGGTCATCAAACCGTCAGGTGTGCCTTATGAGAGCATGACAGCGGGCGACATGGTAGCAGTCGATGTGGAGACGGGAGAAACAGTGGAAGGGAAATGGAAACCGTCTTCCGATACGGAGACCCACCTGGCGCTGTACCGCGCGTTTCCTGAAATTGGTGGTGTGACACATACCCATTCCGTCAATGCCGCAGCTTTTGCCCAGGCGGGACTCGATATTCCTGCCCTCGGTACGACCCATGCGGATTATTTTTATGGGGATATCCCCTGCACAAGGGCGCTTACGGAAGAAGAAACGAAAAACGCTTATGAGAAAAATACGGGTGCCGTCATTATAGAAACTGTGCGCTGCCGCGGATACGAGCCGCTTGCCGTGCCCGGTGCCCTTGTACGGAACCACGGGCCTTTTGCCTGGGGAAAAAACGCGGCGGACGCTGTGTACCATGCGGTCGTCATGGAGACTGCGGCGGAAATGGCGCTGAAAACAAAATTATTGAATCCTTCGGCCTCGCTTCCCGCATACATCCTTGACGAGCACTACCAAAGAAAGCACGGTCCGAATGCGACGTACGGACAAGGGAAATAAGTGAAAAACAGAAAGGGAATGTTCTTGCCGGTATGAAGTTTCATTTTATTTTTCCGGCCGGAAATTTTTACAGCTCATGGCAGCTTCTTCGTGTATGGAGATTTGATGCGGATCTGCTGTGAGTTTTTTATTGTGCAGGGATATGGCTGATTTTGCCATTCAATGTACAATCTGCGCGAATTGTCCATTAATGGACTTTATTTTGCAAATGATTATTGAATGTAGATACCCGTGTGGGTATAATGAGGCCAAGAAAAGGAAATGGTACAAGAGCGGATGATAAAGGAGATGAAGTTCATGACAGCAGCCAATCATTATACACCGGCAGAATCAGAAAGAAGAGGCGCAGCAGGGAGCAGGCTGCCGATGAAAAGATTCTTCGGAAGGATGACGGCGGAATTGAAGGAGAGCAAGGCGGTTCTTCTCGTGTGGGGAGCATTCTGCACGATGCTTACCGTATCGTCTGCCATCGATCCGCTGGGAGGAGAAATGGTCCGGCAGGATCGCTCTGTTCCTGTAGTGACAGGAAATACATTCATTAAGGAATAAAACGGTTATCAGAAAGGCAGCGGGTGCTTATCCGCTGTTTTTTAGCGGATGGATGCCGGCAGATGAGCAATCGGGATGTTTCCCCCGATCAGAAAAGACAGAAATAGGAAAATACAGATTCTTTTTACGGTTGAGGGCCGGTATGCTGCAGGCGCGGCAGAACTGTTAAGCGTTATTCTGCGCAGTGAAGAATCCGTATCTATGATGAAAGAAGAGGGGAACCCGGGCGGTTTCTCTCTTTTGCAGTACGAAAAAAGCTTCCCGGTGAAAGGAAGCTTTTCATAGAGGTTGTGTAAGAAGCAACAATGAGCAGAAACGCCACGGCCAATGGCTGTCTCTTCTGTTTACGCTTCTATTGTATCTTGATGGCAATTATTTGTCAAGTAAGAAAGTGACAGGAGATTAACAATCGAAGCGCGGAAATTTTATAAAGCTATATAGAAATATGTAGAAATGCAGATGAGGATGTGCTATAGTATAAAAAAATTAATATATTTGCGAATGAAAAGGAGAAATAAGATGGGCATGATGAAAGAATTCAGGGATTTTGCTGTCAGGGGCAATGTGGTCGATATGGCAGTCGGCGTCGTTATCGGCGGCGCTTTCGGAAAGATCATATCTTCCCTGGTGGAAAATATCATCATGCCGCCTATCGGAATGATTATGGGCGGTGTTGATTTCTCAAATCGGTTTATCAATCTGGGAAAAACACCGGTGGCTACACTGGCGGAAGCTAAAGAAATGAACGTGCCTGTCATCGCTTACGGACAGTTTCTTAATACAATCATTGATTTCCTGATCATCGCTTTCGTGATTTTCCTTGTGGTCCGCCAGATGAACAGGGCTTTTCCGAAAGAAGAAGCCGCACCGGCGCGCACCTGTCAGTTCTGCAAAGAACCCATTGCCGATGATGCGACCCGCTGTCCACACTGCACAGCTGTTCTTGATGAAACAAAGTAATCTTTTTTGCAGGATGCCTTCTCTGTTTTTGCAGGGAAGGTTTTTTACCGGTCTTTTCTTGACCCTGTTTCCGTTACAAACTATAATAAGAAAATATGCGAGCGTGGCGGAATTGGTAGACGCACAGGATTTAGGATCCTGCGCCTTGCGCATAAGGGTTCGAGTCCCTTCGCTCGCACCATTTTCCATCAGTTAAAAGACCGATGGATTTTTTTATTGCAGTGAAAACCCCTTTTGACAATGCTTCGTCCGGCAAAAGGGGTTTATTTTAAAACGGGATATGATTTTGAAATAGGATACAAAGAAATATTATAACTGCACCGGGACAATCAATTCCTGGGGAATGGGTTCTCCGTCAGGATTCACGGCCGGTGTGAAGCTCCATTCTTTTACGGAATTTTCCGCATACTCGGAAAGGATTTTGAAATCGCTGCCCGGCAGATTTCCATCGTTGTCCGCTTTCGGCTTGCCGTCAGTTTTCCCATCCGCCGTGATGTAGACGGAAACACGAATCACAGGATGGTTATTTCTTTCTATGGCCTCTTTCACTTCGGCAGACGCCTTCTTCATCGGGCAGTCGGACGGAGCAGCAGGTGTGGAAACCATCATGGAAAGGAAGCGCACAGGAATGGATACGGCAGCGCTCACCGGCTTGTCTCCCAGTTTGGCGGGGTTGAAGCGCCAGCTTTCTACGCATCTCATGGCATATTCGTCAAGAACAACGGATCCTGCGCTTTGGGTGATAACGGCATCGGTGGGGATCCCGTCTTCCGTGACGGTCATCCGGATGACTGTGGAGGAAGAATGAGGAAGGGATTCCATGGCGGCATGGACGGCACCGCTCTGAGGAAGCATGGGATTGCTTTTCAGACTTGGCTTTGTCTGCATTTCTTCCGTGAGCGGAACGCCGTTCTTGTCAAGGAAATATCCTCCCTGCGGAACCGCTGCCTGGGAAATGCCGGAAGAAAGAAGGAGTGCTGCGGATAATGAGATTAATATTCTTTTCATAGTGACCTCGTTTTCTTTAAAATAAAGTACATTTACATTTTAATGGATGGAGCGGAAAAAAGAAAGTTAACCACGGCAGAAAAAATGAAACGGAGAAAGGACGGTTTTCCTTCCAAAAAAGTATCTTTAGATGATTAAAGCAGTGAATTATGATACAATATACATAAATATAAAACGGTTATTTTTTATTTTTCAGCAGTGTTTCTGTGAATTTTTGGGGTTTACGGAAATTTTTGCAGTTCCCTCTTTATATATTGGAAATGTGGAGAACCGTTTTCGTATTTCTTTGGTCGTGTTTTTATTTGGAATCAGGTTTTGCGGGATTGAGGGAGGATAGATGACGGAGATAGAAATGTTCCGCGGCGCGATGATTGGCGGCGCCTGCGGAGATGCTCTGGGGTACCCTTTGCAGGAGCTTTCTGTCTGTCGTATTCAGCACAAGTACGGGCCCTTTGGCCTGCGTACGCTTGTGCGGAACGGGCAGTGCGGAAATCTGGCGCCGGTGACGGGAAATACGCAGATGGAACTGGCCACGGTAGACGGACTTCTGTGGACAGATGCAAAGAAATTGGAAGAAGCAGAAGGGCTGTACCGCGGCTATATGCGCTGGTTTTACAGCCAGACGGGGGAGGAACCGCGGCGCGGGCAGCGTACATGGATGAGACGGCAGCCTCATGAACGGGAGATCTGCCTTGTGCGGGAAAAATTCATGCATGCCCGCCGTAAACCGGAAGAAGGTCTTTTGAATGCGTTTTCCGGGGAAACGATGGGGACAACGAAAAATAAGGTAAATGAAAGCAAAGGCGGCGGCGCGCTGACAAGAGTGGTACCTATCGGGCTCCTTTATGCCGGCGACAGTAAGACAGCTTTTAATGCCGGCGTAAGGGCGGCGGCTTTTTCCCACTCGACTCCTGTCGCTTACTATGCGGCAGGGGCGGTATCGGCACTGATTGCCTGCCTTGCTGACGGAATGACGCTTCCCAAGGCTATTGAACGGATTCACGGGCTTTTGAATAAAACCCATCGGACCGACAGCATTACCACGCTTCTTTCTGCGGCGCAGCAGCAGGCTAACGACCAGCCTGCCGGAAAGGGGAATGTCTGGGCGTACATCGACAGTATCCATTCTCTGGGAAGCGGCGATCAGGCAGATGAAGCTCTGGCGATAGCCGTATATGCTGCCCTTGCCGTGGATGATCCTGTGGATGCGATCATCGCCGCGGCGAACCATAACGGAAACAGCCCGATTACGGCAGCGCTGACAGGAGCCATAGAAGGCGTCCGCTTCGGCGCAGATTTTCTTCCGAATTACTGGAAGGATCTGGTGGAAGGGGAAGAAATCATTGCCGGTCTGGCGGATAAACTGTACCACCTGTATGAAAAGCGCCTGAGAAGAGAAAAGGCAAAACAGAAAACAAAAGTTAAAACGGCCGGATCTGAAAAAGGGAAAATAAAATCCGGAAAACCGGCAGAGGAAAAGCCCGCGGAAGAAAAGCCGAAAAGAAAGCGCACAGGAAAAACGGAAGCGGCCGATGTGAAAGAAGCGGAAGAAACGGTAAATCGGAAGGCCAAAAGATCACGAAAGGCGAAAACCGCAAAAGCGTAAAAATAGAAAAGGGAAGAAAGAGAACATTCCTGCTGCCGGCAGCGAGTGTTTTTCTTTTGCGGCAGATAAGAGTTTCCTCTGCAGGGGCTCTTTTTTGACGGGCAAATTTCTTTTCCTTGTTATTTCTTCTTCCATCCCTTATACTTCTTTCATGGTTTAGTGAAAGGGGACTGTGATGAAGAGGATTTTTATTTCTCTTTTCTTTTTTGCTTTTATGTGGACCGCTGCCGGGGCGGATGCTTCTCCGGAACTTCTTTTTGTCCGCTGGCCGGCGAATCCGGACGCGGTGTGGTATTCTTTCCGCATCGTGCCTGTGACACAGCATTTCGGACGGAAAGAAATGCGCCCGCCGATTTATGAAGATGGCCATGTTTTCCGTGACAGTGTGATGATTGAAAAAGAAATTACAGACAGCTATAACGGACCGGGGATCCTCTGCTGCCAGGTGAAAGCCATCGGTCTGGACGGGCAGAGCATTTCCGCCTATTCGGCGCCTGTGCCGATGGAAAAGGCCGCGCAGGAAATGGAACGGTACGCGCCGAAGATCCGTGTGAAATACCATGAGCAGAACGGTACGGTTCTCCTTTATCCGGCCTATTCTTTTGTGAAAATTCCCCACGCGGTTTCTTATGAAGTGGAAATTACTGATGAAGAACCGGAAAATCCTGACGGCTGTGAACCGTCTGTTCATCGCATTTCGCAGGGGGTTGTTACAATTCCCGAACTTTTTGATGAGTCGCCGCGGCAGGGAACGGTCTGGTGGCGTGTCCGCGGTCTTGATGAAAACGGCGGGCCTGTAGGCGTATGGAGCGAAGCGGAAAAGATCGTGAATGATCCCGCGGAAAACTGGGAAACCGGCATTCTTGGAGACAGTATCAGCCACGGCGGCGGAAGGATGTCTTACAGTCCGGCGGACTGGCCTTACAATTATGCGTACTACCTTGATTTTCCTACGATAAATATGTCCCGGAGCGGTGATAAAACGGACGACCTTCTCCGGCGGTTCGATGCAGATGTCCTCCCTTTCCATGTACGGTACCTTCTCATTATGGGTGGAACAAACAATCTGCGCTGCGGGGGAACGGCGGAAGAGGTCATTTCTGACCTGGAAGCTCTTCAGGAAAAATGCAGGGCTAATGACATCAAGCCTGTCCTGCTTACCATTCCCCCGATCGCCCCGGATCGGATTTGGAAATATTACCACCAGCCGACGGCAGAAAACTGGAAAGCGGAATTTGACAAAGTGAACGGCTGGATACGGACGCAGACCCATATCGATACGGCAGCGCCCTTTGCCATGTATGAAGACATGCCGGAAAATCTTGCGGCGGACGGCCTTCATCCCGACAAAGAAGCAAAAGAAAAAATGGGGAAAATAATCAATGAAAAATTTCCTGAAATAAGAAAAAAGATCTCTGAAACGAAAATACAAAAATAAAATAAAAGAAAGACTCCGAAAAGAGTCTTTTTCTTATGAAAGGAAACAAACGGATAGCCGGCTTCTATCATCTGTAAGCTGACAGTTTTTTCGTCTTTTGATAAAAGCGGCACTCGCGGTAAGATGTCATCCGAGTAACAGATTCTTCACTCCGTGTCACTGTCCCGTTTCCCGTCTTTCCCACAAGGCATTCTTGCCACCGTTCAGAATGACGATTTGGGGAAAGCACGTCACTAATAATGGGGAACGGAAAGCGTCATAATGACGGAGAACGAAAGGCGTCATTCTGAGTCTAACTATAAAAAGTCAAGTGCTACAAAACAATTATTTTATGAATGGCATGTAACAAGTTCATACTGTTTTTAGAGCAGGACAAAAAGACATCTATAAAGATGCCTCAAGAAAATTAAAATATTCAAGAATGCTGATCAGGCTGTTTTGTACCGATTCCCTGATATCTCCATGGCATACAGTACCCGCACAAGCCGCTTTACTGCATGGGAGATGGCAACGTAATAATGTTTTCCTTCCTTCCGTTTCTTTGACAGGTAGGCAGTGAAGCCGGGATCATAGTGACAGACATACCTTGTGACATTGAACAGTGCATAACGAAGATAGCGGGATCCTCTTTTCTCCATACGGGAATAGCTGCCTGTCAGTTTACCGGACTGATACATTGAAGGTGACATGCCCGCATAGGCCAGAATCTTATCAGGAGAGTCAAATCTGCGGAAACTGCCAATTTCCGCAAGAATAACCGCCCCCATTTGCATACCGATGCCCGGCACGGAAGTGATTGGAGAATTTACATCATCCATGATCTTTTCAATCTCGGATTCGATTTCACCAATCTCCTGATCATAAACTCGTAAATGTGCTATGGTATGCTGTAATTCCATCGATTTGGCAGGACTGACTGCCCCGATAGATCGCTTTGCCGTATCCCTGATCCTGATGGCCGTTTCTCTACCGAAGCGTCCTCGTGAAGCCTTAAGGAGCAGGGCGGTTAACCGGGTAAGATGGGCAGCTGCGATATATGCGGACCCCAGAAACTCTTCCAGCATAGCGTAAATAGAATGTATGTGGATACTGGAGACCAGCTGCTCCAGTTCAGGAAACAATATGGTAACAAGCCTGGCTATAGAAGTCTTAAGCTTTGTCCGTTCCCTGACTATAAAAGCTCTATATCTTGTAAGAGACTTTAATTCCTCCATGTGGTAGGATGATAAGGAGTAGGGCTTTAAGCTTGAATCGGTCATAAGCAGATGAGCAATATTTCTTGAATCAATCTTGTCAGTCTTTGTTCTCCTTAGGCTCTGTCCTTTACGAAAAAGATTAACGCGCAAAGGATTGATTACATAAGCGGTGAGATGCTTGTCCAGCAGAAAGGCAAGAAGGTTGCTGCTGTAATGGCCGGTTGATTCCAGCCCTACTTTTACTTTTGCAAGATCTACGGCTAATGAGCAAATCCGCTTATAAAGAGTTTCATAACCCTCACGGTTATTTAAAATAGAGAATACCTCCTCAGGAAATTCTCCGTCAGAGTTTATGATGCAGCAGTCATGCTTGTCTTTGGCCACATCAATGCCAACTAAGATCATATTATAACCTCCCATATGATTTTTGATACTGTATGGATCCACAGGGCTCTTTGCGCTTGTATACTCGTTCTACATAAACCGTCAAGCGGTATCTAACTGATCAACAAAGTAACAAAGAGACTGTGGTTGGAGACTCTGAAAAACCATCTGTGTGGTAGCGCAGCATGTGACCAATCCACAGTATCTCAAAACAGTATACCGTATACTCCTTCCGGAGCATATGATCAAGCGATTTGCTTGACTTACTTAATAATACGAGCGTCAGCGAAGAATCTATGACCGTGGTGGGGAAAGCGGTAAGAAGATAAAAGCTATCAGCTGTGAGCTGTAAACTATTAGCCGTTAGCTGTCAGCTGTCAGCTAAAAGTGCTGAATGACGGCGGACGGTCAGGGGTGTCACCCGGAGCGATGACGAAGGCTTGCTGTCGTGATGAGGAAGACCATAAGACGTCATCCTGAAGCGACAGCGAAGGATCTGCACCCGTGGTGGGGAAAACGGTAAGATGTTATTCAACGTTAAAAAAACCGCTGCCTTTACAGGGAACGGTCTTTTGCTTTCAGTCGGGACAGGTAATAGCGGCGATTTTATCAATTGCGTAGTGGAGCTCACTCACGATTTCCGTATCGGCGGCTTTGTAATACATTTCTTTTCCGTTGCGGCGGGATATAATCAGTCCGCAGGCTTTCAGCAGACGCAGGTGGTGGGAAATGGCAGGACTGCTCATGTCCATGATGGCGGCTATATTGATAACACATTCTTCTATGTGGCAGAGAATCCAGAAAATTTTCAGCCGCGTGGGATCGCTGAGCTGTTTCAGCAGGATGGATACATCATCGATTGTCTCTTGGGACGGCAGGCGGCTGATGATACGTTCTTCATCATTTCCATGGTGGTGCGGAAGTCCGCATTTATTTTTTGTCATATGGTATACCTCTTTAGAAATTATTTTTCTTAATTGTAACATACATAGAAAAATGGCAGGATAAATTTATCGGAAAAGAGTCTTGACAAAAGGTAAAAGAATAAATATAATATGATTAACGATTAAATGGTTATTTAAGCGTAAAATAAAGGAGAAGAAAAATGAAAAAAAGTTACAAGATCGACGTGGACTGCGCTGCATGCGCACTGAAGATGGAAGATGCCGCCAAAGCAACGGCAGGCGTTAAAGACTGTGTAGTTAATTATATGCTGCTCAAGATGAATGTGGAATTTGAAGACGGGCAGGATCCGAAAACCGTTATGCAGGAAGTGTATAAGAACTGCAAAAAGGTGGAGGATGACTGCGAGATTTTCCTGAAATAAGATGGTTGGCAGAATGTTTGAATATTGGCCGGCAAGGGAAAAGAGGCTGACATGAACAAGAAACAGAAAAGAAATTTAATGCGCATTATCGTGGCGGCAATCCTGATGATTGTCCTCCATTTTGCGCCGGTAAGCGGTATGGTACGGTTCGGGCTTTACCTGGTTCCTTACTTGATTATCGGGTATGATATTTTGTGGAAAGCCTTTAAAGGCGTGAAGAACCGGCAGCCTTTTGATGAAAGCCTTCTTATGGCGATTGCCACGCTGGGGGCGATTATCCTGGCTGTTTATGAAGACGGTGATTACACGGAAGCCATTGGCGTCATGCTTTTCTACCAGATCGGCGAATGGTTCCAGAGCTATGCCGTCGGCAAGAGCCGCAGAAATATCAGCGAGCTGATGGATATCCGTCCTGATTACGCAAATGTGGAAAGGGAAAACGGGCAGCTGGAAGCGGTCGATCCTGACGAAGTGGAAGTGGGGACGATCATCGTCGTGAAGCCCGGTGAAAAGATTCCGATCGACGGCGAAGTAGTGGAAGGCAGTTCTACACTGAATACCAGCGCCCTGACAGGGGAAAGCCTGCCCCGTGAAGTGGAATCGGGCGATGAAGTCATCAGCGGCTGCATCAATATCAATGGTCTTCTGAAAATCCGGACGACGAAAGAGTTTGGGGAATCGACGGTTTCTAAAATTCTTGATCTTGTGGAAAACGCCAGTTCCCGTAAATCAAAAGCGGAAGATTTTATTTCTAAATTTGCCCGTGTATATACTCCGGCCGTGGTAGCGGCGGCGATCGCTCTTGCCCTCGTTCCTCCGTTTGTCCGTATGGGATTCATGGGGGTGCCGGCTGACTGGGATGTGTGGATTTACAGGGCGCTTACGTTCCTCGTTATTTCCTGTCCCTGCGCGCTGGTTATCAGTATTCCCCTGAGTTTCTTCGCCGGCATCGGCGGCGCGAGCAAGGCGGGCGTCCTTGTAAAGGGATCGAACTATCTGGAAACGCTCTCCAAGGTTAAGACGGTGGTTTTTGATAAGACCGGTACCCTGACCAAAGGGGTGTTCCAGGTGACTGCCGCCCATCCGCAGGAAATGAGTGAAAAAGAACTGCTCCATCTGGCGGCCCATGTAGAACGGTACTCCACGCATCCTATCGCGGCTTCTCTCCGTGCAGCGTATCCTAACGAATCGGACAGCTGCCGTGTGGAAGCAGTAGAGGAAATAGCCGGGGAGGGGATCCGTGCCCATGTAAACGGCAATGTAGTATGTGTGGGAAATTCCAAAATGATGGAAGCCGTAGGCGCCGAATGGTATGACTGCCATCGTCATGCTGCAGGTACGGTCATCCATGTGTCCATCAATGGAAGATATGCAGGTCATGTGATTATTTCCGATGTGGTGAAAGAAACATCAAAAGCGGCCATTGCCGCTCTGAAATCAGTGGGTGTCGCCAGGACAGTCATGCTCACAGGTGATGCGAAAGAAGTCGCTGATGCTGTAGCAAAGGAACTTGGCATCGACCAGGTACGCAGCGAGCTCCTGCCGGCTGATAAGGTGCAGAACGTGGAAGAACTCCTTCTGGAGAATAAAGGAAATGGAAATCTTGCCTTTGTCGGAGACGGTATCAATGACGCTCCCGTGCTCACCCGCGCAGATATCGGAATTGCCATGGGCGCAATGGGGTCTGACGCGGCAATCGAAGCGGCGGATGTGGTTCTTATGGATGATGATCCCATGAAGATTTCCCAGGCGATCCGGATTTCCCGTAAATGCCTGGCCATCGTCAACCAGAACACATGGTTCTCTATCGGTATCAAGCTGGTTGTTCTCCTCCTGGGAGCGGTCGGCATCGCCAATATGTGGTTTGCCATCTTTGCCGATGTAGGCGTCATGATTCTTGCCGTACTGAATGCTATGCGTGCTCTCTTTGCAGGACGGACCGCATAAAAAGAAAGTGGATCTTGTGAAATAATAAACAATAATAATGAGAACAATAATAACATCGACCGCGGAGGTTTCCCTGCCCCGCGGTTTTTGCATGGAAAGCAGAATGGAATCGTAAAAGAATAGTTAGCTTGCAGCTGACAGTTGCCAGCTAACGGCTAATAGTTTACAGCTCACAGCTGATAGCTTTTATCTTTTTACCACTTTCCTTACCACGGGTATAGATCCTTCACATTCGTTTCCGGCTGACGTCTTATGGTCTTCCTCATCACGGCAGCAAGCCTTCGTCATTGCTCCGGGTGACACCTGACCGTCCGCCGTCATTCAGCACTTTTAGCTGACAGCTGCCAGCTAACGGCTAATAGTTTACAGCTCACAGCTGATAGCTTTTATCTTCTTACCATTTTCCTCACCACGGTAATAGATCCTTCACGTTCGCTTCGGATAACGCCTTTCATTCCCTGTCATTATGATGCTTTCCGTTCCCCGTTGTTAGTGACGTGCTTTCCCAAAATCGTCATTCTGAACGGTGGCAAGAAGGCCTTGTGAGAAAGATGAGAAACGGCAGCGTGGCACGGAGTGAAGAATCTATTATTCGGATGACGATTAACGTTCCCCTTTCATTATGACAGCAGACTTTGCACGGCTCAGAACGCTTTACCATTCCCCGTTCATATTCCGCGGAATGCAATAAAAAAGAACCGAAGTGAATCGGTTCCTGATGGACATAAGTCAGACGGTATCCAGATTTTTCAAAATTTTTCCAAGAACACCCTGGAAGATTTTCATATCCGTATCCGATACGCCCTGGTAGAAACGTCTGTCCAAGGCGATGGCTTCTTTGCGGCTGACTTCTTCCACTTCTTTTGCCCGGTCGGTAAGGAAGAGGCGGTATTTCCTTGCATCTTCTTCTACCCGCTCTTTGCGTATGAGGCCCTTTTTAATCATGGTCCGTACCATGACGGTGATCGTGGGGTTGGTCAGGTGGAGGTGATCTTCCAGTACCTTCTGGGTGACCACTTCTTTTTTATGTGTGGACAGGTAGGCGATGATAAGCGCCTGGCGGGCGGTGAGCCCGTATTTCTTCATGATGGAAGACTGTTTCAGGAGCATGCGTTTATGTGCCTGCCCCAGATTATACGTCAGCCCCATCTGGTCGCTTTTTTTCAGGTCGTCAGGGTGTAAATGGATTTGCTTTTTCATGGATACCACCTGTCTCTGTTTATACAAAACTCACATACGGTTATAAAGGAAATAAAAGGGTACACGAGCGGAATTTACGGTAAAAAACGTAAGTAACTTGCGCAGGAATGTTACGGCTGCTCTGCAGTTCCTGCTGAAGCAAGGGGAATCATGGTCTCATCACGGGGGGTTTTTTGGGGTTCCGTCATAATCCATCTGTCCCTGCTGTCAATTTCCCCGACCAAGATCCGTTCTCCTACATGGATGCGGAACAGGATATGGCCGTCTGTATCAATGCGCTCTACGGAAAAATGATTGCTTGAGACGGTATATGTGTTTTTCCAGACGATATTCATGTTTTGACGGATTATAATCGTCATCCTGCCGTCTTTATATTCTTTTTCAAACGCGGTAAGCCGGCCGAACCCGTCATTGAAAAATACGGTAGACGCTTCATCGGTGCCGTCATCGGCGGAATAAAAAGAAGAATATAAGATTTGATTATCCATACCGGAAACGCTGTTATGGATAATAACGGCTGTCCCTTTTGCGGTATTGGCAAATGCGGTGCAAGGCAACAGAACCGCCACTGTAAAAATGATCGGTAAATATGACCGGACAGACATGAAAAGTCCTTTCTGTAATCGGCTTTCTGATTTTATACTGCTGCATACTAAGCTGCATGGAGTCATAAAGTTAATATGCCATCATTATTTTACCATGTTTTTCATGAAAAATGGATAGCCTGCATTGTATTTTTATATAGAGGCTAAAGAATTTTTCTTATCCCCGTTATAAAAAAGAAACCGACCGGCGTTTGACTTTTATGGTACCGCCGTAAAATTGTAATATTTCAAGTCAGTTGGTATACTAAAAGAAATATAGAGAAATTCAGCGGGGAGCAATATGAAAATTTTGGTCAGTGCCTGTCTGCTGGGAGAAAAGTGCAAGTACGACGGCGGAAGCAATTTCAATGAAACGGTGGCAGCGTTTTGCAGAGGGAAGGAAGTTATTGCCGTCTGCCCTGAAATTTCTTCCGGTATGGGAAGTCCGCGGGTGCCTGCGGAAATCGTTAACGGAAAAGTAACCGATAGAAATGGGAAAGACGTGGATGAAATCTACCGCGGCGGTGTGGAAAAGGTCATGGAGGAGATTAAAGGTGAAGAAATTGAATTAGCGGTTTTAAAAGCACGGAGCCCTACATGCGGTGTCCGTGAAATTTATGACGGCACATTTACGGGAACGAAAATCAAGGGCGCCGGTATTTTTGCCGAAGCGCTTATGAAAAAAGGAATTTCCGTGATGGATGAAGAGGAATTGGAGAGGAATTTCTTTTTGAAACATAAGGAGGAATTATGAAAAAATTATTGGCAATCACTGCATTATCAGCGGCGCTTTTTTTCGGGCAGACTGCTGTGGCGGAAGAAAAAGCGGCGGAGGAAGTAAAACCATCCCATGTGGAAATGGTCCTTGTCCTTGACGAAAGCGGCTCCATGAGCGATTTGACCAATGATACGATCGGCGGTTTCAATTCCATGATCGAAAAAGAAAAGAAACTGGACGTGGACGCCCATGTGACGACCATTCTTTTTAATGATCAGTATAAGATGCTTTATAACCGACGGGAACTCAAGAATGTCAGAAAAATGACGGATAAGGATTACACGCCCGGCGGCATGACGGCGCTTTTGGATGCTGTGGGGCGTACGATCCACAAGATGGATATGGTGTCGGGAATTCACCGCAAAGATAAAGGAAATAAAGTTCTTTTCGTTATCATTACCGATGGAGAGGAAAATGACAGCAAAGAATACACTTATGCCGATGTGAAGAAGCTCATCAAAGACAGGCAGGAAAATGCGGGCTGGGAATTTATTTTCCTCGGCGCGAATATCGATGCCGCGGCGGAAGCAGAAAACCTGGGGATCGACAGAGACCGTGCGGTCAAATATAAAAATACGGGCAGCGGTGTCCGCGCCAACTTCATGGCAGTGGCAGAACTGTCGGACTCTCTTGCCAAGTCAGGCAGAGTGTCGGATGAATGGAAATCACAGGTAGAGGAAGACACTGACGAAAACGTTATGGCAGCTCCGGCAGATACGAAAGAACATGCTGCACCGCCTGCGAAGCCTGTGAAGAAACATCTTGTAAGCAAAGTAAGAAAAGCAAAATAAAAAATGAAAAAGACTTTCCCGTCAAAGGAAAGTCTTTTTCATTTTTGCTGTCATTTGGGCAGAAATGGAAATTTACTGCGCCGGGGCACTCTCACAAAATGGTCATTTTTGTTTATGCAGACAAAAAAAGAGCCTTTACAGGCTCTTAATCCTTTTCAGTTACCAAAAGGATCTTTTCCTTCGCCGCATTCTTCCGGTGTCTTGCAGTATTTAATCTGCCGGCAGATGCATTTATCTTTCAGCTTGTACAGCTCCGGCATGAAGTCCATGATCCTGTTGAATGTATCATCGTTGATGGAATACTTCGTCCAAAGTCCTTCCCTTCTGGCATCAACGACGCCTGCTTCAATGAGAATCTTCATATGGTAGCTCAGTGTAGACTGGGACAGGGTGAAATTGGAGAGAATATCACAGGCGGACATTTCCTTGCAGGAAAGCATATCAATGACGCGGAGACGCGTTTCGTCGGACAGTGCTTTGAAAATGGTGGCAAATTCTTTGTAACTCGGTTCGTAATCCATAAAATCCTCTTTTCCGCGGAAATTCCATAAGCAGATTTCCAAGCAGTTCTATCGATACATTTAAATATGTAGCCATTGTAAATGATATAAAAGGCATTGTCAATAAATAAAAGCGTATGTATTCGAAAGTTTCATAATAAATGGGAATGAAATGCGTTTAAGGAATGGATGACATGGTAAATATGTATGAAATTATTTCATTATAAAAGAAAGAAAAACAGCTTATTAAAATGAAAACGTATATACCCGTTTGAAAAAGGTTACCCGGTTTTACAGATTTTACAGGCTTGCTTTTTCCAGCATTTTTAAGGCCCATGCAGCGGCGTTTTTAAAATCTGTTTCATTCGGGTGTTTTTCTGCTTCCTGTAAACGCGCCAGACGTTCCGGTGTCATGGGGTGGACTTTTTCCGCATGCTCATTCCGTTTTCCGATGTGGAAGGAGTGGACGCGGCCCTGTGACATGAAACCGCCTAAAAATATATTATCTTTTGCCAGCAGCTCTGATGAACTTTTCAGGTAGCTCATTGCCGCAGGAGAGTCGGGATAGGTGCCTGCCGTGCCGTAGATAGCGACTTTCTTTCCATGGAGGGAAGAGAGGACATTTCTTGATGGCATGTCGGCGCCCTGGCGGTAACCCCAGAATCCTACGTAAATCAAATCATAACAGGAAAGATCGTTCGGCTGACGGCCGGATTCAAAAATTTCCTTTTCACAGGGAAGAGCTTCATAAATCGCTTCTCCCACGGCTTTCGTATTTCCTGTGCGAGATGACCAAAGTACGAGTGCTTTCATGATACCTCCTCGACAATCGATTAACTTATATATTTAAATCTTCCTATTTATACTAACCGATGCAGACATTTCCGTAAAGATAGCAGTTTGACAGCAGGCGTATTTCTTCATAAGATGAAATACGGAAATATTTGCAAACCGGAGGAGGCGAGGGAATGAGGCGGTGGATCATGCACGTGGATATGGATGCTTTTTATGCGTCTGTAGAACAGCGGGATCATCCGGAATGGCGGGGGAAACCGGTCATCGTGGGCGGCAGTTCCCGCCGCGGCGTGGTGGCGACTGCGTCTTACGAGGCCCGCGCATTCGGCGTCCATTCCGCCATGCCTGCGGTGAAAGCGAGAGAACTTTGCCCTGACGCCGTTTTTGTCCTGCCCCGTTTTGACGTATACAAATCCGTCTCAAATGAAATCCATGAAATTATGCTGCATTATGCGGTGGAAATCGAGCCGCTTTCTTTAGATGAAGCATTCATGGATATTTCAGGTCTTTGCGGGAAGTATGAAACCCTGGGAGCAGTAGGCCGTGCCATCAAGGCGGAAATAAAGGAAAAGACGGGACTTGTGGCATCGGCAGGCATCGCGCCCAATAAATTCCTGGCAAAGCTGGCAAGCGATCTGGATAAGCCTGACGGTCTCCGTATCATCCCTTATGGGAAAGAAAAGGAAATCCTTGCGCCCCTTCCCGTACGCCGTCTTTGGGGCGTAGGACATGTGACGGAAAGGAAATTGCGGAATGCGGGGTTTTTGACAATCGGAGATATACAAAAAGCGCCCTTCGCAAAATTGGCTTCCGTTTTGGGAAACCAGGCGTCTCTCATACAAAGGCTGTCTTTCGGCATAGATGACCGTGCTGTAGAGGCGTCACGGCGGATTAAGTCCATCGGAGACGAGTCGACTTACGAAAAGGATTTGACGGAATCTGCAGACATTGACCGGCAGATCGCCATCCACAGCGATGTGGTGGCAAAGCGGCTCCGCAGGCACAAGCTGGCGGGACGGACGATTTCCCTTAAGGTACGGTTTGCTTCATTCCGTACAGTGACGCGTTCCCTTTCTTTGGAAGAGGGGACAGATTTGCAGGAGGAAATATATGCCGCCGCGCTGGAACTCAAAAAACGGATTTACATGAATGAGGGGGTGCGCCTGATCGGGGTGACAGCATCCAACCTGGCACCGCCGCTGGAAACGGTGGATCTTTTTTCGACTATGAGGGAAAAGCAGGTTAAAGCGGCAGCAGTGATGGACGCCATACAGGAAAAATTCGGGGAGCATGCTTTGCGGAAAGGCTTCTGGCTGGAGGAAGAAAAAAGGAAAGAGATGGAAGAAAAGGAAAAAGAAAACAAGGAAGCGTCCGAAGAAGAGTAAGAGCTCCTTCATAACGGATGAGTTTTACAACAGACATAAATACATGTCACAGGAGGTTAGCATGGTTAACGAAAAAAGAATGAGAGAAACGTTTGAAGAATTGGTACGCATTTATGCGCCCAGCAAAGGGGAACGGGACGTGTGCGATCTTTTAAAAAAGAAATTGAAAGCGCTGGGGGCCTCGGAAATCATTGAGGACAATAACGGTTCCGTAGAAGGGGGGGACAGCGGCAACCTGATTGCCGTTTTTCCTGCAAATGCAGAAGGACTTCCGTCAGTGGCGCTCACGGCACACATGGACTGTGTGGAATGCTGCCGGGGGATTGATCCTGTTCTTGAGGGAGGCGTGTACCGTTCCCGCAGCGAAACCATTCTCGGGAGCGATGACAAAGCGGGCGTGGCGGCTATTTTGGAAGGACTCGCGCTGATGAAGGAAAATTTCATTCCTCACGGGAAGGTTACCGCCATCTTTACGGTACAGGAGGAAATCGGTCTTGTCGGTTCAAAGAATATTGAAGAAAAATATCTGCAGGATATTGATTTCGGCTATACGTTTGACGCGGACGGGGAAGCAGGGCATGTTTTCACCGCAGGGCCGTCGCATTACGCGATGAAATTCACATTTCACGGGAAAGCGGCTCATGCCGGCATGGAACCGGAAAAGGGATTGAATGCCATTGCCATGGCGGCAAAAGCCATTGCTTCGTGCCCGTCGGGACGGATTGATGAAGAGACAACCTGCAATATCGGAACGATTACCGGCGGGCGCGCGACGAATATAATCCCCGAACTTTGTGTAGTAGAAGCGGAAGCACGGAGCCGTGACGAAGGAAAATTGGAAAAGCTGGTTGGTGAAATTGTGGCCGCTTTTGAAAATGCCGCCGGGACATTTCCTTCCGGCACACTGGAAATAGAAAAAGTAAAAGAATACGACGCGTTCCGTATCGAAGAAACCGCGCCGCTTATGAATTTATTCCGCATGGCCTGCAAAGAAGCGGGATTTGCTGTAAAAACAGCGCCCTGCGGAGGAGGAAGCGATGCGAACTTTTTCTGTGTGAAAGGATTTCCTTCCGTCCTGGTCGGTGTGGGAATGACAGATTTCCATACCAATCGTGAAAGCCTGAGAGAAAAAGATTTATATGATGCAGGGGAACTGGTATATCGCCTTTTAGAAGCAGAAAGTCATTTTGCGGGAGAATCGGAAGCGTAATTGTTCGGGCCGGGAGTTCCGGTCGTTTGGTGTGAATGCGCCGAAACGGGAAGCCGCCGTATATAAAAGAAAGAATGAATTCCCCGGATTTTAACGGAGAAAGAAAATTATGGAAAACCTTAAAGATTTTTTGTCAATGAGTGAAAAAGAAAAAATAAGAAGGATCAAATCTCTTGATCCGGAAGAAGTCATCTGTATCCTGACATCTGTCGGTA
>NZ_GG698602.1:600000-827500 GCF_000160055.1 Dialister invisus DSM 15470 | reverse complement strand
AGCAGGGGGGACCACCCTCCAAGGCAAAACACAGATATCGACCGATAGCGCATAGTACCATGAGGGAAAGGTGAAAAGCACCCCGGGAGGGGAATGAAAGAGAACCTGAAACCGTATGTTTACAAGCAGTCGGAGACCGCTTAATAATAAGGTCGACGGCGTGCCTATTGAAGAATGAACCGGCGAGTTACGAAGCCTGGCAAGGTTAAGCAGGAAATGCGGAGCCGAAGCGAAAGCGAGTCTTAAGAGGGCGCAAGTCAGGAAGCGTAGACCCGAAACCACAGTGATCTACCCATGTCCAGGTTGAAACACAGGTAAAAATGTGTGGAGGACCGAACCTATATCCGTTGAAAAGGGTTAGGATGAGGTGTGGGTAGGGGTGAAATTCCAATCGAACGTGGAGATAGCTGGTTCTCCCCGAAATAGCTTTAGGGCTAGCCTCAGGGAAAAGATTGCAGGCGGTAGAGCACTGATCAGGAGAGGGACCTACCCGGTTACCAAACCCAGTCAAACTCCGAATGGCTGCAATCATACCTGGGAGTCAGACTGCGACTAATAAGGGCCGCAGTCAAAAGGGAAACAGCCCAGACCATCAGCTAAGGTCCCCAATGCCGTGCTAAGTGGCGAAGGATGTGGCATTTCATAAACAACCAGGATGTTGGCTCAGAAGCAGCCACCATTTAAAGAGTGCGTAATAGCTCACTGGTCGAGAGACGCTGCGCCGAAAATGTCCGGGGCTCAAGCACGGAACCGAAGCTATGGCATGATAGCAATATCATGGGTAGGGGAGCGTTCTTATAAGGAAGAAGCATGACTGGAAGGACATGTGGACGAATAAGAAGTGAGAATGCCGGTATGAGTATCGAAAAGAAAGGTGAGAATCCTTTCCACCGAAAGCCCGAGGGTTCCTGAGCAACGATCGTCGACTCAGGGTAAGTCGGGACCTAAGCCGAGGCGAGAAGCGTAGGCGATGGACAACAGGTTGAAATTCCTGTACCGGATCAAGTCGATTGAGCGAAGGAGCGACGCAGGAGGGCACATGATCGCGCGGCTGGAAGAGCGCGTCCAAGTGCGTATGTTGCTGCAGAGGAAAACCCCTGTAGCTAAAAGCAGAGACATGATGGGGAGTTAAAGGAAACTTTGACGAACTCATGGATCCCACACTGCCAAGAAAAACTTCTAGCGAGACAAGATCCGCCCGTACCGTAAACCGACACAGGTAGGCGGGGAGAGAATCCTAAGGTGCGCGGGAAAACCCTCGTTAAGGAACTCGGCAAATTGCATCCGTAACCTAGGGAGAAGGATGGCCCCCGGTCAGTGAAGAGCAGAAACGCTCAGAGCTAAAAGGGGCGGCAGAAAAGAGGCCCAAGCAACTGTTTACCAAAAACACAGGTGCCTGCGAAAGCGAAAGCTGAAGTATAGGTGCTGACGCCTGCCCGGTGCCGGAAGGTTAAGGAGAGAAGTTAGCGAAAGCGAAGCATCGAACTGAAGCCCCGGTGAACGGCGGCCGTAACTATAACGGTCCTAAGGTAGCGAAATTCCTTGTCGGGTAAGTTCCGACCCGCATGAAAGGCGTAATGATTTGGGCACTGTCTCAACGAGGGGCCCGGTGAAATTGAAATACCTGTGAAGATGCAGGTTACCCGCGACTGGACAGAAAGACCCCATGGAGCTTCACTGCAGCTTGAGATTGAATCCCGGTGACAGATGCACAGGATAGGTGGGAGGCGCCGAAGCATTGCCCTAGGGCGGTGCGGAGCCGATGTTGGGATACCACCCTTCTGTTGCTGAGATTCTAACGCGAGGAGTAACGACCCTGCGGACCCTCTCAGGCAGGCGGTTTGACTGGGGCGGTCGCCTCCGAAAGAGTAACGGAGGCGCCCAAAGGTTCCCTCAGGCCGGACAGAAACCGGCCGAAGAGTGCAAAGGCAGAAGGGAGCTTGACTGCGAGACCAACAAGTCGAGCAGAGACGAAAGTCGGGCTTAGTGATCCGGTGGTACTGAGTGGAAAGGCCATCGCTCAACGGATAAAAGCTACCCTGGGGATAACAGGCTAATCTCTCCCAAGAGTTCATATCGACGGGGAGGTTTGGCACCTCGATGTCGGCTCATCACATCCTGGGGCTGGAGTAGGTCCCAAGGGTTGGGCTGTTCGCCCATTAAAGTGGTACGCGAGCTGGGTTCAAAACGTCGTGAGACAGTTTGGTTCATATCCATCGCGGGCGCAAGAAGTTTGAGAGGAGCTGCTCCTAGTACGAGAGGACCGGAGTGGACGGATCAACGGTGTCCCAGTTGTCACGCCAGTGGCACGGCTGGAAAGCCGCATCCGGGAAGGATAAACGCTGAAAGCATCTAAGCGTGAAGCCAACCTCAAGATGAGACTTCTCATCAGCAATGAGTAAGACCCCTTACAGACGATGAGGTAGATAGGTTATGAGTGGAAGAGCCGCAAGGCTTGGAGCGACATAAAACTAATAGGTCGAGGTCTTAACTTAGGAACACCGAGACAAGCGAATAACTTCAGGACTTCTTCTATATGGTTTTGAGAGAACAGACTCTCAGAGAAACAGTGGCGACAGCTGTGAGGATCACCCGTATCCATGCCGAACACGGAAGTTAAGCTCACAAACGCCGAAAGTACTTGGCCGGAAGCGGCCCGGGAGGATAGGAAGCTGCTGATAAAGGGAAAGGACTTGCAGAGATGTGAGTCCTTTTTACATGCATAAACTTGAAAGGGAGTAGGATAAAGGTGTCCGGAAGAATCCGTGGGAGATGTCATCCGGGTAATAGATTCTTCACTCCGTGTCACATTGCCGCTTCCCTGCTTTCTCATACGGCATTCTTGCCGCTGTTCAGAATGACGATTGAAGGAGAGAGTGTCATAATGCAGGAAATGTTAATCGTCATCCTGAACGAATGTGAAGGGTCTATACCCGTGGTGAGGAGAGCCGTAAGATTCTCATTCAGAGTATGCCGTATACCCCTTCCGAAGCATATGATCAAGCGATTTGCTTGACTTACTTAATAATACGAGCGCAAGCGAAGGATCTGCTGCTGTAGTGAGGAAGACGGCAAGGTGTCATCCGAGTAACAGATTCTTCACTCCGTGTCATATTTCCGCTTTCCTGCTTTCTTACAAAGCATTCTTGTCTCCGTTCAGAATGACCGCGGCATGGAAGTCATCATAATGAGGGGGGACGGTAATCGTCATCCGGTGCGCCAGCGAAGAATCTGCTGCTGTGGTGAGGAAAGCGGTAAGGTGTCATCAGGGTAATATTCTTCATTCCATGCCACTGTTCCGTTTCCTGTTTTTCTCACGCGGAATTCTTACCCCCGTTCAGAGCAGGAGCGAAGGAGGCTTTCTGATTACCTTTTGCTTCATAAGGTATTTAATACAAAAAGGAATTTGAAGTCAAAGATAAAAAAGAAATTCATTTTCGTAAGTCAAAGAAATTCTGAAATTAAGAAAATAATTTGAAAAAAATTAGAACGTATGATAAAATAGTGCGGAGCATAAGCGCGGTCCTTTCGGTTGTGCTTGCAGGAATAGGAGAAGAAACAGAGGAAACACGGTAACTCGAGTTGTATTCTCTCTTCCTGAAAATATAGAGGACATATTATTTTTTCGGAAGGAGCAAGAATATGAAAAAAATTCTCGCAATCGCAGCAGCTGCTGCACTCACCGCAGGCGTATCCGCATACGCTGCAAATCCGTTCTCTGATGTATCCCCTGATGACTGGGCTTATCAGGCAGTGTCCGATCTCTCCGATCAGGGCGTTGTAGAAGGCTATCCGGACGGTACATTCAAAGGCGAAAGAAACATGACCCGTTATGAATTGGCGCAGGTGATCGCCCGTCTGATGGCCCGTGAAGACCAGCTGAATGCAGAACAGAAAGCAACCCTGGATAAACTGGCAGGGGAATATGCTGACGAACTGGCTAACCTCGGTGTCCGCGTAAGCAATCTGGAAAAGAAAGTCGGCAACATTTCCTGGTTCGGTGATGCCCGCATGCGCTGGAAAGAAAAAGGATACAATACAGACGGCTCCAGAAAAGCTGATGGATGGGATGGCCGTATGCGTATCAATGCCAAGGCGCAGGTGAATGACAGCACCTATGTACGCGGCCGTTTCACCAGCAGCATGGACTTCAAAGACAGCGCGGACGCGAATACAAAGATGGATGTGCTTTTTGTTCATCATCAGTTCGGCGATAAAGTCGGCATGAACCTGGGCCGCAACTTCCTTACCCTTGGTCAGACCGGTATGTATTATGATGATTTCTTTGACGGCGCGCAGCTTTTCATTGGCGACAGCAAACTGACTCTGGAAGCAGGTTATGGCCGCATGAATACATGGATTAATGATTACGGACAGAAAAAAGATGATACCGTTTATGCCCGTCTCTACGGACAGACCGGCCGTATCGGCTATGACGCGGAATACATTAAGACTGTCGGTGCAGCTGATGCTGATAAAAAATCTATCTGGGGCGCTGGCCTGACTGTGGGTGTAACCGATGCTGTTGACGTGTTTGGTGATTTTTACAAGAATACGGAACCCGAAGGTGATCCGCAGATGTGGACAGCAGGCCTCGGTTTCGGGCACTATAACCTGAAAAAACCGGGTACCTTCAGAGTATCTGCCCAGTATGTGAGGAATGAAGCCGGAGCTTATTTTGGCGGCAGCACTTACACCGCATTCCCGGCCAGCTCACTTCTTAAAGTGGACAGCAAGTTCTGGCTGGCCAATGCTGATGTCGTTCTGGCAAAGAATATCCGCCTCCACGGTGAATATGCATTCAATGTGAAGACAGATAACAGCGTAGATTATGATGATCTCGCTACCGTATCTTTGAACTACAACTTCTAATACCTGGTGTTCAAGGGATAAAGGCAATGAAAAAGACCTCGAGAGGGGTCTTTTTTGTATGTGTTTGATTAGCTGCTGGTTGATAGCTGTTAGCTGTGAGCTGTCAGCTGCAAGCTAAATATTCTTTTATGGTTTGAGTCATTACGGCAAGCAAGTATCCTCAATCGCACTGCGTGCGCCAGCGAGCTCCTTTCGGCGGCCGAATCCATGATTCCTGTATAAGACGGTAAAACGTCATCCTGAACGACAGTGAAGGATCTATCACCGTGGTGAGGAAAGCAGTAAGGGGCCATTCAGCGCGTCCGTGAAGGATCTGTACCCGTGATGAGGGAAATATAAGACCTTATGGAGGCAACGGATTCATCACTCTATGCCGGTTCAGGGTGACGATTAAGGTGCTATAAAGGAAAAGGGCCTCGTGTAAAAGAAAAAAACTATAACCGACTTGCGTTCGAAAAAAGGGAGGAAGATGAAAAAACAGTGAGAAATATACCATGAGAAGAAAGAGCTGTAATTATACGATAGAATCTGCTTATACAAAAGTTGGTGTCCTTTGTGATTAAAATAATAAAAGAGAATACTTAATTTATTCTAATGGAAATAGAGAAAATAAATTAAGGTAGATTTTTTCGAAGAGTTTCAGAGTTCTTGCAAAAAAAATTCTGATGTGTTAAATTGCAGGTAAGCAGCAGGGGCATGTCCCGCTATGCTGCTTATGGGGTAATGAAGAAACGCAGAGGAAACACGGTCACTCGTGCAAGATTCTTCCGGAACTCCATTCCAAAGGGACAATTTATTTTTCGGAAGGAGCAAAAATAATGAAAAAGATTCTCGCAATCGCAGCAGCAGCTGCACTCACCGCAGGCGTATCCGCATACGCTGCAAATCCGTTCTCTGATGTATCCCCTGACGACTGGGCTTATCAGGCAGTGTCCGATCTCTCCGATCAGGGCGTTGTAGAAGGCTATCCGGACGGTACATTCAAAGGCGAAAGAAACATGACCCGTTATGAACTGGCGCAGGTTATCGCCCGTCTGATGGCTCGTGAAGACCAGCTGAATGCTGAACAGAAAGCAACCCTGGATAAACTGGCAGGGGAATACGCTGATGAACTGGCTAACCTCGGCGTCCGCGTAAGCAACCTGGAAAAGAAAGTCGGCAACATTTCCTGGTCTGGCGACGCTCGTATGCGTTATCAGGACAAATCCAATGATACCGATAACTGGGACGGCCGTATGCGTATCGTAGCAAAGGCGGCTGTTAACGACAGCACCTACGCACAGGCTCGTTTCGTAAGCGAAATGAACTTCAAAGACAGCAAAGATGCAAATACCTATGCTGATCAGCTGTTTGTAAACCATGGCTTCGGTGATTTTGCTGTAAGACTCGGTCGTCAGCCGGTTACTTTCGGCAACCAGGGCGGCTGGCTTTATGGATCTGCTAAAGGCTATGACGGCGCACAGCTTTCCTATAAAGGCGATAGATTCGGCGCAACCGTAGGCTATGGACAGTTCAATGCTTCTGATTATGGAACAGATATTACTGAAGCGGATATGTTCTTTGCGAAGGCTAATACCGAGTTGGGACCGGTAGCTCTCGACCTGAACTATATAAAACCGACCGGTGAAGATAATGGTGAGCTGTTTGGCGCAGGTGTGGCTTTCAATATAAACGATTTCCGTGTGTTCGGTGAATACTGGAAGAATACGGAAGCTGATGATTATGATACCGCATGGAACGCAGGCATCGGCTATGGCAAACTGGATTTGAAAAAACCGGGTTCTTTCGCTCTGAGCTTGGCTTACAACGATGTAGATGCCGGAGTATACTTCGGTGGCACCGGTCTTCAGACAGATGTTCTGAGCCAGCTGACTAATAAAGCAACCTATGGTGATGCGGACAATGTAACATTCTGGAACGCTATGGCTGATGTCACTCTCCAGAAGAACGTTTATCTCCACGCTGAATATGCATTCGATGTAGATACAAAAGAATCTGAAACCGATGCAAAGGATGCATGGAACGTTTCCCTGAACTACAAGTTCTAATACTTGGAGATACCAGAGACAGAACCAATGAAAAAGACCTCGAAAGGGGTCTTTTTTGTATGTGTCTGATTAGCTGTTAGCTGATAGCCGTTAGCTGATAGACGTTAGCTGTGAGCTGTCAGCTGCAAGCTAAATATTCTTTTATGATTTGAGTCATTACAACAAGTGAGTATCCTCAGTCGCATTATGTGCGCCAGCTCCTTATGGATAAGGAGCCCCGCTGCATTCCATTTTCCTTTTTAAAGTATTTAATGCGAACCAGTGTTTAGGAAAGAGTTCCAACGGTAAGAATAGGGATTGGGTAAGCCTCCTTGTTTATAAGGAGGTGGCCGGCGAAGCCGGACGGAGGATACTGGCTTGGGGGAGTGACACGAAAGGTTGGAATGGATGTGTGTACTTGTTCATAAGAAGGCAAGTGAACCATTTTTAAAGGAACGGAGTGACGCGTAAAAATGAGTGAAACAACTTGCTCCTGCGGCTATGGATGCCTGTGCGGGGACAGTTTTCAGATAACGAATCAGCGGTGCGTAATAAAATAAGCAGAAGGAGATTAAAATTATGTTTCCCCCTTTATTTACCCCGCTTTTTTGGCTATAATAGTAAAAATCTATAACTGCTTTTATATTTCTTTGCCGAAGGAGGACATGATGGCAACTTATATCAATGAACCGTCACATACTTTTAATGAATATCTTCTGATTCCCGGATATTCTTCATGTGAATGTATTCCGGCGAATGTTTCTCTTAAGACGCCGCTGGTGAAGTTCAAAAAAGGAGAGGAGCCCGCTATTGAGCTGGCGATTCCCATGGTGTCCGCCATCATGCAGGCGGTTTCCGGTGAAAGGCTGGCGGTAGAATTGGCGCGTAACGGCGGTGTTTCTTTTATTTACGGTTCGCAGACGCCGGAGGACGAAGCGGCGATGGTGGCTCGTGTGAAGGCGAAGAAAGCGGGGTTCGTATTCAGCGATTCCAATCTGGCTCCTGTGAATACGCTGGCGGATATCCTTGCGCTGAAGGCAAAAACGGGGCATTCTACCGTGGCGATTACAGAGGACGGTACACCGAACGGGAAATTGGTGGGGATCGTATCGAGCCGTGATTACCGTGTGAGCCGTATGGACCGCAGCGAGAAGATTGCCGATTTTATGACGCCTCTTGAAAAGCTGGTCACTGCCAGGTTCGGCATCACACTTTCCGAAGCCAATGATATTATCTGGGATAATAAGATCAATTCCCTTCCTGTTCTGTATGAAGATGGACGCCTTTACGGTTTCGTTTTCCGTAAGGACTACGATTCTCATCGTGAGAATCCGGATGAAATGCTGGATGCGGAGAAGCGTTTTGTCGTGGGCGCCGGTATCAATTCCCGCGACTATGAGCAGCGTGTGCCGCTCCTTGTCAATGCGGGGGCGGATGTGCTCTGTATTGATTCTTCGGAAGGGTTTTCTGAATGGCAGAAGATGACCATTCAATGGATCCGCGAAAAGTACGGCGACAGTGTGAAGGTCGGCGCAGGCAATGTGGTGGATCGCGAAGGATTCCTGTTCCTTGCGGAGGCGGGCGCCGATTTCGTAAAGGTCGGCATCGGCGGCGGTTCCATCTGCATCACTCGTGAAACAAAGGGGATTGGCCGCGGGCAGGCGACGTCTTTGATCGAAGTCTGCCAGGCAAGGGATGAATACTATGAACGGACGGGCGTGTATGTGCCGGTCTGCTCTGACGGCGGCATTGTCTATGATCATCACATCACGCTGGCGCTGGCGATGGGTGCCGATTTTGTCATGCTGGGACGTTATTTTGCCCGTTTCGACGAGTCTCCCACGCAGAAGCGTACAGTGGGCGGTACTGTGGTGAAGGAATACTGGGGGGAAGGTTCAAACCGTGCGCGTAACTGGGCCAGATATGATTTGGGCGGAGATAAGAAGCTCCAGTTTGAGGAAGGCGTGGATTCTTATGTTCCTTATGCAGGACCGCTCAAGGAGAATGTGGCTAAAACCTGCAGCAAGGTGAGGGCTACGATGTGCAACTGCGGCGCGCTCACGATTGCCGAGCTCCAGAAGAAAGCGAAGCTTACGCTGGTTTCCGCGACTTCCATCGTGGAGGGCGGCGCCCATGATGTCATCCGCAAGGAAAAGGAAAGCGATAACGGTTAAGAGCTATTTTGGAACCATACTGTTTTGTGATGCAAAATGATGAAATAGAAAGTTCTGTGCTTAACATTCAATCAGTAAAAGATGTTTTAATATTTCCCTTGACAGTGGAAATATTTCAGCATATAATTGACATCACAAACAAAAACCAAGGACTGTGAACGGGAAACGTATCTGACAGGTTCGTCATAGAGAGTCGGGAGTGGTGGGAACCGATACGAAAGCAGATGCCTGCTCGCCCGGGAGTTCCGAGGATGAATGAAGTAATCATCGGCGTTACCCGCGTTAAGGGGATACAGGCAATGATCGGGACAGGGAATATGGCGGTCCATGGTATAGAGAGCCGGCGGAGGGTGCAAGCCGGTACATTCCGTTATTTTTTATCACCTGAGAGCTCCGTTTTTGAAATAAGTAAAAAATGGCGTTTATCCACGTTACGGAGGAAGGATTAAGAGTATAATGTAGGGTGGTACCGCGACTGTTCGCCCCTATCTTCAGCAATGAAGGTGGGGGCTTTTCTGTTATCGGGAAGTTCTGCCTCTTTTTCCTTAGAGTGACAAATACAGGGTGGTACCGCGGAGATTTCCGCCCCTGCTGCATCGGTGTCCTGCCGTGCGGCAGGGGCGGTTTTTAGTCCTTTTATGGTTTTTGCAAAGTTTTGCCTGAAGTTTGGGCAAAGAAATATTTCTCAAGAAGGGGGAAAGTTATCGTGTTTTTTCAACAGCTTGTCAACGGTTTAACGCTGGGAAGCGCTTATGCGGTTATTGCTATCGGATATACTCTGGTCTTCGGAGTATTGAATATCGTGAATATGGCGCATGGCGGAATTTTCATGATAGGCGCTTATATCGGCCTGCTTCTGGTAACGGAAGCGGGAATGAATATTTTCCCTGCATTGGCCGGCGCCATGATCGGGGGCGCGGTTCTGGGGTACGGGCTGGAGCTGCTGGCGCTTCGTCCGCTTCGTAAGCATAAGGCGACGCATCTGGCGCCGCTTATCAGTACGATCGGCGTATCCACATTTCTTGAAAGTGTGGCGCTTATGGTCTGGGGGCCGCAGACCCGTTCGTTCCCGTCTGCGTTCGGCAATGAACTGATGGATATGGGAGTCTTTAAAATTTCCGGTATCCAGATTATCAGCTTGGGGACGGCAGTGGTGCTCATGGTTCTTCTCACAGTCATGCTGAACCGGACGAAGGTGGGCAAGGCGATCCGGGCGACTTCGGAAAATGCGGAGACGGCCGGTCTTCTTGGAATCAATACGGGCCGTATCATTACGTTGACGGTGATGCTGGCTTCTGCCCTCGGTGCAGCGGCAGGCGTACTGATCGGACTTTCTTTCAATGCGATTGAACCGACGATGGGGACATCAATGGGGCTGAAAGGGCTGGCGGTGCTCATCATGGGCGGTCTCGGCAATGTGGAAGGCGCCATGGCAGGCGGTTTCATTCTCGGCATCGCCGAAGTATTCAGCGTGGCTTACGGTACTTCTTCTTATCGTGACGCGGTGGCCTTCGGCCTTATCATTTTGATCCTGTTCATTCGTCCGGAAGGACTTTTTGCGAAAGCGGGGAAGGGAGGAAGGCCGTAATGGAAGATTTGCTGAATGGATATTTTCTGCAGGTTCTCACCTTTGTCTGCATCAATATTATTCTTGCCATGACGATTTACATGACGCTCTGCACGGGCATCCTTTCTTTGGGGAATGCCGGGCTGATGAGTTTCGGTGCGTATACGTCCGCCATTCTGACAGCGCAGTACCACGTACCTATGCCCGTAGGGATTTTCCTTGGCGGTGTCATGGCGGTTCTTGTGGCTCTGGTTATCGGACTGCCGACGATCCGTCTCCGGGGGCTGTATCTGGCGATTGCCACGCTGGGGTTCGGTGAAGTGGTCCGAGTCATCGCCTTGAATCTGGAAATTACTCACGGCGCACTCGGCTATTCGGGGATTCCTTCCATGGGAAGTGTACTTTCCGATTATGCAAGCGACTGGGGGCTCCTGGATGCTTTGGAAATAGATTCACAGACGGGCGGACAGCTTCTTGTGTGTCTGGTGCTGCTGGTTTTGACGGTGCTGATTATTTCCTTCTGGTACCGGCTGGAACATTCCCGCATCGGCCGTGCCATGGCAGCCGTGAAGGCCGATGAGTACGCTGCTTCTCTGTCGGGAATCAATGTAGTGTATTACAAAATGATGGGATTTCTCTTCAGCGCATTTTTTGCGGGAGTAGCGGGCGCTTTGTACGCTCATGTCACATTCTTTATCAGTCCGACGGATTTCTCGTGGCATCGTGTAGTGGATATGCTTCTCTACACAGTTTTCGGCGGCAGCAATGTCATGTGGGGGCCTGTCCTCGGCGCGGCAGTGCTTACTATCGTTCCCGAATCGCTCCGTTCCCTGGCGGAATACAGGGATATCATCTACGGCGTGATGCTTGTGGCACTCATGGCTTTCCGTCCGGACGGTATTCTTTCTTATGACGCGGTGAAGTGGATCGGTTCGCTTTTCGGCAAAAAGAAGGCCGTTTCCGTGGAAGGAGGAGAAAAGTGATGCTTCTTGAAATGCAGAATGTGGTGAAGCGTTTTGGCGGTCTTACGGCGGTATCGAATATGTCCTTCCATGTGGAGAAAGGGGAAATATTCGGTGTCATCGGGCCAAACGGCGCCGGTAAAACAACGATTTTCAACCTGCTCACAGGCGTGTATCCGGTTTCTGAAGGGAATATCCTTTTTGACGGACAGTCGATCAGCGGGAAGAAACCCTATCAGATTATCAATGGGGGTATCGCCCGTACGTTCCAGAATATCCGCCTTTTCACGGGGATGACAGCATTGGAGAATATCCTTGTCGGACAGCATGACCATTTAAAAGCAGGATTCCTTGCCAGTATCCTCCACACAGGTGCACAGAAGAAAGAAGAAAAAGAAGCGCGGAAGGAAGCGATGGAACTGCTCCGCTTTGTGGGGCTGGAACAGGATGCGGACCGCCCTGCCACGGAACTGCCCTACGGCAAGCAGAGAAAGCTGGAAATCGCGCGTGCTCTTGCCGTCCATCCGAAACTTATCCTCCTGGATGAACCGGCAGCAGGCATGAATGACAGCGAAACAGCAGCTCTTACGGAACTCATCCGTGGAATTCGTGAAACCTATAAAACGACCATTATTTTGATTGAGCATGATATGCACCTTGTGATGACTCTCTGTGACCGCCTGATTGTCGTCAACTTCGGCGAAAAACTGGCAGAAGGCGTTCCCGAAGAAGTACAGAATAATCCTGCCGTTATTGAGGCTTATCTCGGAAAGGAGGACGAATGATGCTGCTTACGCTTAAGAATATTGTCGCCGGCTATGGAAATATCACGGCGCTGAAAGGCATCAGCCTCTCTGTTCCTGAAGGGAAAATCGTGACCCTTATCGGAGCGAACGGCGCGGGAAAGTCCACCACGATGAAAACCATCATGGGGCTCATGAAACCCTCGGAAGGGGAGATCCGTTTCAAAGATAAATCCATCACGGGACAAAAGTCGTTCCATATCGTAAATGCCGGTGTAGTCCTTGTGCCGGAAGGGCGGCAGATCCTTCAGAACATGACCGTTCGTGAAAATCTGGAACTCGGTGCATACCAGAGAAAGGATAAGGCAGAAATCAGGGAAGATATGGTGAAAGTGTTCCAGCGTTTTCCCCGGCTGCTGGAAAGGGAAAAACAATTTGGCGGCACCCTTTCCGGCGGAGAACAGCAGATGCTCGCCATTGCCCGTGCCATGATGGCAAGACCGCAGCTCATGCTTCTTGATGAACCATCCATGGGGCTGGCGCCTCTTGTCGTCCAGCAGATTTTTGATGTCATCAAGGATATCAATAAAATGGGGACAACGGTTCTTCTTGTAGAACAGAATGCACGAAAAGCACTGCAGATTGCCGATTATGCTTATGTTATGGAAACGGGAAAAATCGTTATGGAAGGACCGGCTGCGGAAGTGGCGGGGAACCCCGACGTCATGGCGGCCTATCTCGGCGGGAAAAAGAAATAATTTCCAATATTGGATAAACCGACAGCAGATTGCGGCTCATGTTTTTGATTTCTCTCTGCTGTCCGGCGCAGCCGGTCGGAAGTGCCTGACAGGGGAATGCATGAAATGTAAAAAGCTTCTCGCAGAACATGGAGTATATCCTAAATGTGAGAAGCTTTTGTGCGCTTTTATATAAAGAGGTCTCGGTCAAGTATATTTTGCGTCTTCCTCACCACGGTAATAGATCCTTCGCTGGCGTTATAGATGATACTTTATCGTCTTATACGGGGATCATGGAGTCGGCCGTCAGAAGAAGCTGCTGGCGCACGCAGTGCGATTGAGGATACGCGCTTGTCGTAATGATTTAAATCGTAAAAGAATAGTTAGCTTGCAGCTGACAGCTCACAGCTGATGGCTTTTATCCTCATACCGGCTTTCCTCACCACGTGTACAGTTCCTTCGTGCGGTTCAGGATAACGATTAGCGTTTTCTGTCATTGTGGCGCTTTTTCCCTAATCGTCATTCAGAGCTTTGGCAAGAATGCCTTGTGAGAAGAACGGGAAACGGAATAGTGGCATGGAGTGAAGAATCTATTACCTCTATGACGTCTTACCGTCTTCCTCACTACGGTAATAGATCCTTCGCTATCGCTCTGGATGACATTTTACCGTATTCTCCATCACGGCGGCAAATCCTTCACATTCGTTTAGGATGACGTTTAACGGACAGCGCTCATATCCTCTATTCTCCAGCTTATGGCTGACAGCTCACAGCTGATGGCTTTTATCTTTATAATCCCAATTCTTCATTGATAATGACGACTTCCATGTCCATATTCCTCATCTTCTTGTAGTAGATTACAAGAGCGTTGCAGATCCGATCAGGCGCGCTGCAGTCACAGCATTTTTTGTAATTGAAGAAGGAACAGCCATTTTTATAGTGATGCCGCTCTACGTTCTTTGGGGCGGCTACATTTCTTGCCCTGAAAATAGCGTCGTCCAAAGTAGGACAGATTTTATTCACACCGATAACAAAATACACTTTCCTGTGTCCGAAGAGGGAGCCTGAAATCCGGTTTCCCGTACCGTCGATGTTTACCAGTTCGCCCGTCTCCGCTGCAGCGTTGGCGGATGTGAGGAAGACATCGGTCATGAGGCATTTCCTTGCCATGGAAAGAAATTGTTCCATCCGTTCTTTCGATGTGTAATCTTTGTTTTCAATATGCTGCACGTCATAAACTTCGTTATTCTCTGAAAGCCGTTCGTACATTTTCATGCTCTCCAGTGTCATGGAGTCGCCCATCCCCACGGTTTTACCGTGTATTTCCTGTGATAAATATGCGGCCGCTTCTTCTGCCGTTTCGAAAATGGTGCAGTCGAATCGGTTTCTTTTAAAAGCCCGGCAAATTTTATCCAGATCCATGGTTCCTCCTATGCATTTCCTGTTTACATTAAATTCTTTTTCACTTCATTATAAGAAATATAAAGATTGAACTCAATATGCGTAAGGGCAGACAGGGAAATGAGTCTGCATCTGCAGGGAATTTTCTGCTTGTACACAGATAAAAAATATTTTATGGATTAAGTAAGGCTAAAATATAATTTAGCATACATATAGGGGTATATATGCTATGGGCAAATGATATGTATCGGATAGGCTGTAAGCTGCAGGTTCGGCAAACATTTATGGATTTTTATTGCAATGTTAATATATTGTGATATAATGTGTATATTAAAAAGTGTGTAAAGTATCAATGTCGCTTTGGGGAGCAAATCAGGGGTACAGCTTAAAGAAAAATATCAGGGTATTTGAATTACCTTATTTTGGCATGGATTAATGATTCCCCGATTCATGCTTTTATTTTGCCAACGTGGAGATGATAGGTGTGACAAACAAACAAATTGCTATGCGTCTTGGGCAGATGGTTCTCGTCCTTTTGGGAATCAGTTTTATTACGTTCTGTCTGGTTATGCTGGCACCGGGAGATCCTGTCCGCCAGATGATTGCAGGGAATGAAGATATCGTGGTCAGCCAGGTGGAAATTGATGCGCTTCGCCATGAACTGGGACTGGATCAGCCGTTCCTCATGCAGTATCTGAGCTGGCTCGGACGGGTGCTTCACGGAAACTTCGGATTTTCATTTATGATGAAGAAGCCTGTATTGGATGCGGTTCTGGAAGCTTTGCCTGCTACGGTTATTCTTGCGCTTGCTTCTTCCGTTTTTATGCTTTTGTTTGCCATCCCACTGGGAATATATACGGCAGTTAAGCAGAATACCTGGGCCGATTACATCATCCGTGGTTTTACTTTTGCGGGGGTATCTGTACCTAATTTTTGGATGGGTCTTATGCTTCTGTGGATTTTTGCTTTAAAGCTGAATCTGTTTCCTATCGTTGGCGGCGATGTTTCTGTGGAAAATCTGATTCTTCCCATGGTGACGCTCGGCGTAGTCATGGCATCGAAGTATACGAGGCAGGTTCGCGCGACTGTGCTGGAAGAACTGCGGCAGGACTATGTCATGGGCGCGCGGGCAAGAGGATTTTCTGAGTCTCACATCTTATGGAAGGAAGTTCTTCCCAATGCGCTTCTTCCGCTGATAACGCTTTTGGGGCTCGCTTTCGGTTCTCTTCTGGGCGGTGCGGCCGTGGTAGAAATCGTATTTTCCTGGCCGGGGCTTGGCTTCATGGTGGTACAGGCCATTACATACCGTGATTTCCAAACCGTGCAGGCGGTTGTCCTTTGGATTGCTTTCATGTACATGGCCATTAATTTGGTGGTGGATTTGTCCTACAACCACCTGGATCCCAGATTGAGAAAGGCAGGTCAATAGTCCAATGGAAAACCTGATTAAAGGATTTAAAGAAAATAAGGCCTTTCGCATTACGTCTCTGCTGGTGCTTCTCTTGATACTGATTACGGCGCTGGCCCCGGTGATAGCTCCTTATAATCCGCTGGAAGCGGTCATGCGGGATGCCAACGCGGCTCCGTCTGCAGCGCATCTTTTTGGGACGGACAAGCTGGGACGTGATGTACTGTCCCGCATCCTGTATGGAGCCAGCTATTCCCTGACGAGCGTACTTTTCCTGGTATTCCTTATTTTTGTGGTAGGTACATTCCTGGGGGTCATTGCCGGATATTTCGGCGGTATTGTGGATACGGTCATCATGCGGTTTGCGGATATGATGATTTCTTTCCCCGGCGTTATTCTTGCCATCGCTATTGCCGGTATTCTGGGAGGCAGTCTTGTGAATGCCATGATTGCCATGCTTTGTGTGACATGGACGAAGTATGCCCGTCTTTCAAGAAGTATGGTCCTGAAAATCAAGAAACGTGATTTCGTGGATGCCGCTATTGTAAGCGGCGGTTCTTCTGCCCATATTCTCTGGGTTCATATTCTTCCCAATATCCTGCCTCTCATGGTCATCACTGCGGCGGCAGATATCGGTGCTATGATGATGGAATTGGCGGGATTGTCTTTCCTTGGGTTCGGCAGCCAGCCTCCGGCGCCGGAGTGGGGTCTTATGCTGAATGAAGGACGCCAGCAGCTGCAGACCGCTCCATGGCTGATGATTTTCCCGGGGCTTGCTATTTTTATAACCGTTGTCGTTTTCAATCTGTGGGGAGATTCTCTCCGGGATGTCCTGGATCCGCGCCAGGACTGATCAATATGGTTCCTATCAGAAGGGATGGCTTTTGCCGCCGTTCTGCATATGTAACAGGTTTTGCCTAATTTATATTTTGTTTTAAGAAAGGAAGCGTTACATCCATGAAATCTATTTACAAGAAAGGCGCCGCATTGGCAGCAGCAGCTCTTATGACAGTCGCGTTTGCCGGATGCGGCGGCGGAGACAAGTCTGCCTCTAAAGGACCGAAAGACACTTTGACCGTAGGTATTACCAACTTTGCAGACAGCCTGGAACCGACCGACAATTATTTTGGCTGGCAGGTCATGCGCTACGGCGTCGGTGAATGCCTTGTCCATTTTGATTCCAAAATGAATGCGGAACCGTGGATTGCTGAAAGCTGGAAGGTATCTGATGATAAGATGTCCTGGACTTTCAAAATCAAGGATATTAAGTTTTCCAACGGCACACCGGTAACCGGCGAAGCGGTCAAAAAATCCATCGAACGTACCTTTGCCAAGGCTCCCCGTGCAAAGGCCATGTTTGAACTGGATCACATCACTGCTGATGGACAGAATGTCACTATTTATACGAAAAAACCGATTGCTACGCTTCCCGGCATGCTGGGTGATCCGCTTTTTATTATTGTTGATGTCGATTCCGATGGGAAAGTAGATTTTGCTAAACAGGGACCGATCGGTACCGGCCCATACATGGTTAAATCATTCTCCAAGGCAAAATGTGAATTGGATGCAAACCCGAACTACTATGCTGCGGTGCCGTTCAAACACTTAGTCATTAATACCATTGATGATCCGAATACCCGTGCTATGGCACTCCAGAAAGGCGAAATCGATATAGCGGTCAATGTGGCTGCCGGCGACTTGGCACTGTTCCAGGATAAGAATAAATTCAATATCAGTTCCATTTCTTCTATCCGCGATGTTCTTGCCCGTATGAGTGTCAAGGAAGGAAAACCGCTGGCGGATAAGAGAGTCCGTCAGGCGCTGCTTCGCTCTTTGGATCGTGAAACCTATGCCAAGGTGCTGCTGAAAGATACCTTTATTGCTGGTGGTCCGATGCTTCCGCCATCCCTGGATTATGACTTCGACGGATTGATGAAGGCGTATCCGGATAAATACAATGTGGAAAGCGCCAAGAAGCTGCTGGAAGAAGCAGGATGGAAAGACAGCGACGGAGATGGCTTTGTGGATAAGGACGGCAAGAATCTGGAGCTGGATTTCATTTTCTACTCCGGCCGTGCGGAACTTCCGTTGTATGCGGAAGCTACCCAGTCGGATGCGAAGAAAGTCGGCATCAAGATCAACCTGAAGAATGTAGACTATAACGTACTGGATGGCATCGGTGTCCGCGGGGAGTATGACCTCCTGATTTCCAATATCCTGACCGAACAGGCAGGGGATCCGGAAGTATTCGTCAACCAGTACTGGAAGACCAATGTAGACGGCAGCAATCCGCAGAACGGTTCCGGATACAGCAACCCTGAATATGATGCGTTGTCTGATCAGCTGGCATCTGAATTTGATCCCGCTAAGCGCAGAGATATCATCATTAAAATGGAAAAAATTGTCCAGGATGACGCTGCTGCTTTGATTTTCGGCTATCCGCAGACCAATATGGTCAGCAACAAGTCTGTCCAGAATGCCAATATTTATCCGTGTGACTATTACTGGGTAACTAAAGACATTACTCCGGCTAAGTAATTTCTATAGTGAAATATGCCTTTTCTCCACTGTCATATATCCGGCAGCGGAGAAGCGGCTTTCCTTCCTCTGAAATGGGGATGGAAATTCGGTACAGACCGTTTTTGTCCGGCCGTTGCCATGCTGTATCGAATTTCTGTTTCCATTTCAATTGAATTTATTATGAGGAGATATTCCCATGCTATTACAGGTAAGAGATTTAGGAATCGCCTATGGAAAAGGCGACCCTGTGGTCCGCCATGTATCTTTCGATTTGGATGCGGGGCAGGTTCTGGCTATCGTAGGAGAGTCAGGGTCAGGGAAAACTACGGTTATCCGTGCCATCCAGCATGTTCTTCCCGGCGGAGGGCATATTGCTGAAGGACAGGTTATTCTCAATGGAGAGGATACGCAGAAGCAGACAGCGGAAATGCACAGAAGCCTTTGCGGCACGGACGTGTCTATGATTTTCCAGGATAGCGGCGCCATGATGAATCCCATCCATACGATCGGAAGGCAGTATCGGGACTTTCTGGCGGTTCATGGGCTGACTGATGAAAAAGAAGCCCATGATCGGATGATCTCTATGCTGGAAATGGTCAGGCTTCCCGATCCGGAACAGGTTTTGAAAAGTTATACCTATGAATTATCCGGCGGCATGCGGCAGCGTGTCGGTATCGCCATGGCCATGTCATTTCATCCGAAACTGCTCCTGGCTGATGAGCCGACATCGGCTCTTGATGTGACGACACAGGCGACCATTGTCAAAGAAATGATGGAAGTGCGTAAAAATATGAACATTGCCATTATCATCGTTACCCACAATATGGGTGTCGCCGCTTATATGGCGGATAATATCATGGTGATGAAAAATGGCGAAGTGGTGGAATACGGGAAAGCGGAAGAAGTTATTTACCATCCGAAAACCGATTATGTAAAAATGCTTCTGGCGGCGGTTCCCAGCTTAGGAGGTAAGACAACAGCATGAAAGGCGGAGAAGAAATACTTCATATAGACAATATCTGTAAGAACTTTGACTTGGGCAGAGGAAAAGTCCTCAAAGCCTGCGACTGTGTGGATATCATTGTGCATAAGGCTGAGACAGTCGGTATCGTAGGGGAATCAGGCTCGGGCAAATCTACCGTGGCTAAGATGCTGACCCGTCTATACGATATTTCTGCAGGGAAGATTATTTTCCACGGAGAGGATATTACTCGTTTAAAGGGGGAAGCACTCCGGCAGCATCGTAAGAAAATACAAATGGTTTTCCAGGATCCTTCTACCGCGTTCAATCCGAAAATGCGCGTCCGCGATATTATATGCGAACCGCTGAAAAACTTCGGCATGATAAAGAACAGTGAAGTTGATGCGAAAGCAAGGGAAATGCTGCGGCTGGTAGAACTTCCGGAGGAATTTTCTGACCGTTATGCCAATAATATGTCAGGCGGACAGCGGCAGCGTATCGCCATCGCAAGAGCTTTGGTACTGGAACCGGAAATCATCATTTGTGATGAAGCGACCTCGGCACTGGATATGTCCGTACAGAAAACCGTGATCGAACTCCTTACCCGGCTTCAGCGGGAAAGACAGGTAGCCTATCTTTTTATCTGTCATGATCTTGCCCTTGCCAATACATTCTGTGACAAAATCATAGTCATGCAGAAAGGGAAAGTGGTAGAAACGATTCGCGATCTGACACTGGCAAAAGACCCGTATACGAAAAAACTTCTCGCTTCTATCTTTACCATTGAAGAAGGAAAGAATAAAGTCTTGCCTGATGAACTTTTTGCCTAAATGTTATGGAAATGTGAAAGCCGGCTTTATAAAGAGCCGGTTTTTGTATGAGTAAAATTGGTTTACAGATGTATTTCCGGAGTGGAATTTGATTGTTTTACAGGTAAATAAATATATTTTTACGAATGGTAAGAGAAATAAAAGGATTTTAAGACAGCGTGATGATAATTACTGAAGGATACATAACGAATTTATTGACAAATTATTATGAATGTGCAGATAATATAAGAAATCTTCCTGTAAAAGAATTAATGCGCTGACAGGGGGAAAAACGTTTTAAGAGGACAGATCCACAAATCAGAGAAGGGAGAGTCTCTTGTTTTTTCGTTCATTTCATTTTCGCAGGCGAAACATGGGAAAGCCTTGCCGGAAATCAATGATATAGAATTTCATTTATTGGTTAGGGGAAGCTGTTTGGGAAAATCGGCTTTTCGCAGCCGGAGGAGGAAAAGTATGAAGAAAAAGAACACGGCGCTGGCAGGGGCTTTATTGCTTGTGCTGGCAGGATGGAGTGCAGCAGATGCGGCGGAGATCTATACCTTGGATCCCGTCATTGTCACGGCGGAACGTACAGATACGAAAGAATTAAAAACGCCGGCAGCGGTGGAGATTATCACGGATAAACAGATTCGTGAAACCGGAGCCGCCAATATGCAGGAAGCGCTCAAGTTCTCCACAGGTATTATTACCAGCAGCCAGGGGCCCCGCGGTCTCTCCCAGGGGACAATGACGGCAAAGGCGGTGATCCGCGGCGTTGAAAAAGGCACGCTCGTTCTTGTGAACGGTGTTCCGATGAATCAGAGCGGCATGTACAGTCTTCAGGATATTGCTTCCGATTCCGTGGAAAAAGTAGAAATTGTCCGCGGAGGCGGTGCGGTTCTTTATGGTTCAGAAGCCAGCGGTGGTGTTATTAATATCATCACCAAAGGGACAAGGGATACCAAGGTAAAAGCGGGCTTTGGCAACTATGGACAGCAGAACTATGCAGTCAGCGCGCAGGCAGGGGATAAATTCGGGATTACTTATTCCTATGACCACATGGGGAAAGTAGATCATATTTCCCATCCTGACGGCGGCCGTCCGGCAGGGATGTATTACAATATCATCCGTGCTGAGCATAATTATGTAGACTGGCGTTACAATATCACTGATGGTCTTTATTTTACCCATGCGTACTCGGAGAACAACAGCCACTATGTATACCGTTATGACGGACGCAACGGAAAGAATAAAGGGCAGCCCGGCCAGGATATGATTTACAAGACCCGCGAAAACGTGGCGGGGCTTCATTATGATAAGGATGACCTGAAAGCGGATTTTTACTATCATAAGAGAGATATGTCCACCGGTAAGAGCAAAACGGAAGTAGCGCCTTACGCGAAAAGGGGAAGATATGACCCCGACAAGCGGATTTTCACAAAGACAGAAAATAATGATGAGACCATTGGGTTCAATTTGTCCAACCGCTGGCATTTTGATAAGGGTTCCGTCCTTATCGGCGGTGATTTCCGCAGGGACATGGCGGACGTTGTCGATGGAAATACTTATCACTATGCGCGCAATATGTACTCTCTTTATGGACAGCTGGAATACGATTTCACCAGGGCGACAAGGGCGAACCTGAATCTTCGCCAGACCTGGGTTGCAAAAGATGATGCAGGAAATAGGTATGACAAATTTACGCCCGAACTGGTTCTTATGCATGATCTGAGTGAAGATACCATGATTTATGCCAAGGCGGGAAAGTCATTCATGATGCCGACTTTCAAACAGCTTTATGGCGGCGGCAATGTCATCGCCTCTCCGGGACTTCGTCCGCAGACAGGAACCCACTATGAAATCGGCGCAAAGAAAAATATAGGCAAGTCATCCTGGCGCCTGGCCGCATTCCACTACAAAATCAAGGACAGCCTGGAAGCAAAAGTCGGCGCAGGTGTAGTGGGAGATATCAAATATGCCAATGAAGATGTAAGAAATACCGGTATTGAACTCGAATGGACAAGAAATGAAAATGAAAACCTGTCCTACCACACGGGACTGACTTTCGGGCATCCGGAGAAGCAGGAAAGGAAGGCCGGCGGTACAACAGGGGACTGGCATGATTATTACGGCAAGGTGCAGTGGAACGGCGGTATCGTTTACAGGACCGGCAAGCTAACAAGCGCTTTTGAGTTTGCTTATCTGGGGAAACGTATTCGTGACTACACGCCGTACAAATCTTTCAAGAGCCAGTTCTTCACTGACCTGAACTTTTCCTATCAGGCAAATGAAAATGCCCGTTTCTTCCTGAATATTGATAACCTGTTCAACCGGCATGACATCATTTCTTCGTCTTCCTCCACGTTCTACAACTTAGGACGCAACTTCCTGGCAGGAGTGGAATATAAATTCTGATGTGAGAATTGAGAAAGCTGTGCGTGTGCATGGCTTTTTCTTTTTGAGGAATAAGTCTATTATGAAGAAAACATTTTTTATGATTGACATATGATTATGTAAAGTAAATAATATAAGTGGTTCGCATAAAATAATAATAAGCGAAGTATTTATATTACCTACAGGGGCAATGAGGATTTCACAAAGGAATTTTTTTGTGGTACGATCATTGCTTTTTTATTGCTTTTCATCATGCAGGATAGGCGAAACATCGGACAGCTTTCTTCTGCTGGTGATAGATACATTGTTTTTATATGTATTAGTTGACACGAAAGGATGGGGTGCGGCAAATCATTTGGCAGTACGGGAAAAAATATTATCAGAGGAGGAATGATGATGAAGAAAAATCAATTACTGGCAGGGGCAGTACTGCTGTCACTGGCGGGCTGGAGTGGAGCTGCGGCAGCAGATCAGGTTTACACGCTGAATCCTGTCGTCGTTACGGCGCAGAGGATGGAAACGACAGAAATAGAAACACCTGCGACGGAAACGGTGGTCACCGCTAAGAAGATTGAGGAGGCAGGTTATAAAAATGCTTTTGATATCATTGAAAGCCAGGTGGGCCTTACCAGTACAGGTTATGGCGATGGTGGGCAGGATTTCGGTTTCAGTTCGGGACGTACGGTTATCCGTGGTTATGACAGGGGCACTCTTGTCATGGTGGACGGCATCCCTATGAATCTGAAGAATTACAATTCTCTTGACGGGATTCCTGTCGAAATGATTGAGAAGGTAGAAATCATCAAGGGGGCGGCAGGAACTCTGTACGGCAGCGAAGCGATGGGCGGCGTGGTGAATATCATTACGAAAAAGCCTGGGCAGGCAAAACAGGGAATTTCTCTCAAAGGAACCGTGGGAAATTATTATAAGGATTTCGGTGTAACTTATGCAGGCGACCGTTTGCTGGTGAGCCTGTCGAAGGAATATTCTGACGACTATACACGTGCCAATGATTTTCCCCGTGGATCCAGTATTGACTGGTGGATCGGGAAAGGACAGAAAAACCGTGCTGCTGTTGCAGGCAAGCTGACGGATGAGTTGTCTTTCAATTTCATGTTCCAGGACGGCACGATTACAAGGGGCGGCATCAAAACGGGAAGAAGGCCTGTAAAGTATGATTATACCTATCAGGACAGGCGTATAACTACGGGATTGTACTATCAGGGGAAAGACAATGGAGTCAAGGCGACGCTCGGATACAACTACCGTCAGGCGGACGGCTGGGACCATGTAAAGAATGCCAGAATATCTGCCTCTGCCGATCTGGAAAGTTATATTGCCGATGTGCAGAAAGAATGGAAACTTGGCGAAAGGGATACCTTGATCACGGGATACAGCTTCAAGCGTGAGGATTATACGAGCCTTGTTAAATCATCAAATAAGGCGCACCGCACGAACAATGCGTTGTATTTGTCGTGGGATCATGCGTTTAACGATCGTTTCAGCACGACGGTGGGACTGCGCGGGGAAATGATCGACGATCCTTTTGATGATCAGAGGATTATCAATCCCCAGTTCCAGACACTGTATAAAATCAATGACACCACATCGTGGTATATCAACGTGGGGCGCGCTTTCCAGATGCCGACCGTTGATGCTTATTTTAGCAACAAGGCTGCTGCCGGCGGGCTGAAGCCTGAAAAAGGCTGGACTTATGAAACCGGTGTGAAAAAGCTTATCGGGGATAAAAGCAGTTTGAAATTTGCCGTGTACCATATGGATTTTGACAACAAACTCGGCTGGTCTGATAAAGATCCTCTCACCGGGCTCCAGCATGCTATCAATAAAGGAGAGTTCAGAAATACCGGGGTGGAAGCGGAATTTGCAAGAACCGTAAATGCCCATTGGGATTATTCTTTGGGACTGGGGTACGGCAATCCGGAAATCAGGGATCCCTCGAAGAAGAATTCCAAATGGGAGCAGGATGCAGGCCGTATTGATATAGCTGCTGCGCTTACATACCGTGCGGATAAAGTGCGGAGCACGATGACTTTCAAGTATCTCGGTGACCGTGAATGCTACTCCATTTATGGGGATGTACCGTCCCGTATCCGTCTGACATGGAATACGATTTATGACATAACCCCGCGGGATACGGTTTCCTTGACCTTGAACAACCTCCTGGATCACAAGAATTACGCAAACCGTTATGGAAACTTGGAACTCCCGCTTAACTGGAGACTTTCTTATTCCCACAGATTCTAAAAAACGGCAGGCAGGCTGACATGGGATAAAGAGGATAGACAGATGGTGTGGGTTTTCTGTTGACGGAAAGAATTTTTCATGATACGATGACTGCACAATCTAAAGGATAGGAAGAACTGACGGATTCTGTGGAATTGACCACGTGAACTTCCTATTTCGAAAACAAGCCGACCGTCTGGGCAGGGAAACCTACTCAGGCGGTTTTGCGCTTATTGGTTTCCCTTCATTCAGCTAGTAATGGAGGGGATTATATGAAAAGGAATCGTTGGCTTATTGCGCTTGCGGCGGCAGGCATTCATATCTGCATCGGCAGTGTATATGCCTGGAGCGTTCTCACGAAGCCTGTTATGGCGGGAATGGGATTATCTCTTTCGGAAACTACGTGGGCGTTTTCTATTGCCATTTTATTTCTTGGGCTTTCCGCAGGATTTCTTGGCGGTATTGTGGAGCGTCTTGGCCCGCGCAAGTCGGGACTGGTTTCTGCCTGTTTCTTCGCCTCCGCCATGGTGGGGACGGCATTAGCCGTTTATGTGAAGTCGGCGGTGCTCCTGTACCTGTTTTACGGATGTATCGGAGGAATCGGACTGGGAACAGGATATATCACTCCGGTATCCACGCTGGTGAAATGGTTCCCTCTGCACCGTGGTTTTGCTACGGGTCTGGCTATTATGGGATTTGGATTTGCTGCTCTTATTGCGGGCCCTGCCATGCAGTACCTCACTGTGACGGTGGGGCTGGCAGGGAATTTCCTTATTCTTGCCGCGGTCTATGCGGCGGTAATGGCGCTTTCTGCATCTTACCTTCGGGCGCCCCGTCCGGGAGAGGTGGTTCCCTGTCTTGAAGATGTATTGAAGGCGGAAATGGAGAAAGGAAAGAAGCGTACTGTCCTCGGCCCGCAGCTTACGCGTAAGGAAGCGATGCGGACTTGGAAATGGTACGCTTTGTGGTGGATTTTCTTTACAAATATTACCTGCGGCATCGGTCTTCTTGCCGTCGTATCTCCTATGGCACAGGATGTGATCGGTATGGCACCGCCGGAAGCGGCATCCTTTGTAGGAATCATCGGCGTCGTCAATGGTGGGGGGCGTATTTTCTGGTCCACTGTTTCTGACTGGATTGGCCGCGGTGTGACATATATGATTTTCTTTGCTTTTGAAGTATTTGCATTTTATCGTCTGTCGGATATAACGGACAGCTTTGTATTCCAGTTTCTTGTGCTTGCCGTTATCAGCTGCTATGGCGGCGGATTTTCCTGTATGCCCGCTTTCCTTTCCGATATTTTTGGTGTCCGCCAGCTGGCGGCTATCCACGGAAGCATTCTTACAGCCTGGGGGATTGCGGGGATAGCAGGACCGGTCATATTGGCACTCATGAAAGAGGCGACCGGCAGTTACAGCGCGACACTCAGTCTTTTTTCGGGAATGCTTGCTCTTGCTTTCCTTATTTCTCTACTCATTCATTGGCAAAATGAAACGGAGCGGAAGAAGTGGAGCGCATCTTCCGAAAATCATTTATCTGTCCGCGCATGAGACAATGTCGTCAGTTTTTACGGGGGTCGGTTCCGTTCATTTCAATTGTAGGTGGTAAGGGGAATAAAATTCCTTATGTATTGTCTTATTTATTGCAGCGTATTTTCCATGATGGTAAAATAAATTTGTATCTTTAACATATGAAAGTCGTAGCGTAACAGCGATGAGCAGTTTGGAAGGGGGAGATCGTATGTTTAGTGTAGCAGCACCGCAGGCGCGGGGGAAAAGCGCGCAGGACAACATTTTTGCGGCAAATAACAGGGCCGTGGCTTTGGCTGATAAAATCGGCAAAGATAAAGTCATTAACGGGACTGTAGGATCCATTCTTGATGAAGACGGAAATTTAGTGGAGCTTGAGGTAGTAAAGGAAGCTTATGCAAGGCTGTCGCCCCGGCAGATTATCGCGTATGCACCTATCCAGGGATATAAAAAGTTCCTGGAAAGCTGCATTGACCAGTGCTTCGGAGAGTCCCGCCCGAGCGGATATATTAATGCCTGCGCGACTCCGGGCGGTACAGGCGCGCTGCATCATGCTATTCATAATTATTCTGCTGATGGAGATGAAGTTTTGATTACTGATTGGCATTGGGGGGCTTATGATTCTTTGATTGACTATCCGAATCGCAAGGTTGCTTCTTTCCAATTCCTTACAGAAGACGGTCATTTCCATGTGGATGCTTTCAGGGAAAAAGTGGAAGATATCCTGTCACGCCAGAAAAATATTGTCATCATTCTTAACGGTGTCGCCAATAATCCCACCGGGTACTGCATGAGTGTGGAAGAGTGGCAGGCGGTTGTGGACGTGCTGAAACACACGGTGGAAGGGAAAGATAAGAATGCGGTTCTTATTCCCGATGTGGCCTATCTCGATTACAGCGGGGAAAAACAGGAATGCCGCCGCTTTTTTAAGGTGTTTGGCGGACTTCCCAAAAATATTTTAACCATCGTGGCTTATACCCTGTCCAAAGGATTTACCCTTTATGGCCAGCGCCAGGGGGCGATGATCGGCATTACTTCTGATGCTGATGTGGCAAAGGAATTTGTAGACATCAACCAGTATGCCAGCCGCGCAACCTGGTCGAACTGCAACAGTGCCGCCCAGAATGTAATGATTGATATTTGCAGTGATTCCGCAAAGGTGGCAAGGCTGGATGCGGAAAGAAATAAATATTTCAAGCTGATTGGTGAAAGAGCGGCCATCTTCATGGAAGAAGCAAAAGATGCAGGTGTGAAGTTTGTCCCCTATATTTCCGGGTTCTTCATCACGATTCCGCTGGAAGGCGCGCAGAAAGTCTGTGACTGCCTTGAAAAGGACAATGTATTCCTCGTTCCTATGAAGAAAGGAATCCGTCTTGCCGTTTGTTCCGTATCCAAGGAAAAGATGAAAGGCCTTGCGGCGAAACTGGCGGCAGCCATAGAAACAGCGGGCGCAAAGCAGTAAGTTTCGAAGCAATTCAGAAATATATTTGGAAGACGATTCTGCGGCAGATTTGCCTGAGAGAATCGTTTTCCTCTTTACAGGAGGACTCACCATGGAAGGCTTATTCGCGGCAGTGAATGCCGTACTTTCTTTCGTTACACCGGTATCCGATTTTTTTTGGGACTTTCCTAAGATGTTCGGCTTTTGGCAAGCAATCCCTCTTTTAGGACAGTTCTCGCTTGCCATTATCGTCCTTGTAGGATCCGGGCTGTATTTCACTTTCCGACTCGGCTTTATACAGATTCAGTGTTTCAGCCGGGGCGTACGTACGCTTATGGACAATCACAGTATCCGTACGGGAATTTCCCCGTTGGCTGCTTTTTGTCTGAGTACGGCCATGCGTGTGGGGCCGGGAAATATTATCGGAGTGACCGGAGCGATTGCCGCCGGCGGCCCGGGGGCGCTTTTCTGGATGTGGGTATCCGCGTTTTTCGGTATGGCGACTGCTTATACGGAAAGTACCCTGGCACAGATATTCAAGGAGAAGCGGGGGAAAGAATTTGTGGGAGGCCTTCCATTCTATGCGCGGTGTCTCTGTGGGAACAAAGTGTGGATCGGCGTGGCACTATCGCTGGTTTATATCGTGTATGCCATGATGTGCCTGCCTGCACAGGGCTTTAATGTCGTGTCTTCCGTCGGAGCCATGGGAAGCATTCTTTCAGGAAGCACTATTCCTGTGCAGTCCGTTTTCTACTACGTGGTGTCCCTTGTTGTCATTGTACTGGTCACGGTCATGGCTTTCGGGGGAATCCGCCGTATTGCCGCGGTCAGCAATAAACTTGTTCCTGTCATGGCGGTGATTTATGTATTGACTGTGGTGTCCCTGATTCTGATTAACTTAGATAATGTCCCTTATTTCTTCAGCGCAGTTTTTAAGGGGGCCTTCACTCCTGAAGCTGTTTTCGGGGGAGCTTTCGGTACGGTTCTCATGCAGGGCGTGAAGCGTGGCCTTATGTCTAATGAAGCCGGTCAGGGGACTATCACGATGCCTGCGGCTGCGGCGGAAGCAAAACATCCCTGTGAACAGGGAATCATTTCTGCCATCGGTGTATTCCTTGATACGCATGTGATTTGTACGATGACAGGCTTTATCGTTATTATGGCTCATCGATGGGCTATGGAACCGGAAGCGTGGAAAGCGGCAGGGACATATCCGAAATTCCTTCTTTCTATCGGCTCCATGACACCGGGCGGATTGAATGAGCTCGTTATGATTTTGGTATCTGTCTGTTTCTGCCTATTTGCATATACCTGTGTGATCGGATTTATTACCTTTTCGGAAATTTCTGCAAATCGTATTTCCAGTTCCCGTCCTTTTATCCACTTTATCCGCGGGATGGGCGTTTTTGTTGCTGCTTTTGGCATATTCTGCAATATTGCAGGCTATGACTTGTCCAACTTGTGGGCGTTCTCCGATTTGGGGAATATCATCATCGTATATTGCAATATCCCTATGCTTTATATAGGTTTCCGCTATGTGATGAAAGCCACGAAGAATTATAGAGAATCTGAAAATCCTGTCTTTAATTCCTCCGTAATCGGCATGGAAACGGAATATTGGGATAGGAAAAATAAAAACTGAAGCAATATAAAAAGGCTGTGCAGCTAAATGCACGGCCTTTTATACTGGATTATTTTTCATTATTTTGTGGAAACAGGGAAAGTAAATCCGTGGGGAACAGTGTCTCCTTTCCTTAGGATGAGGAAATCTTCATCAAACTGATTTTTGGCAATTTTTTTCAGAATACCGTATTGCCCTTGTATTTCTTCCACGGTCCCGTTTAATATGTGTGCCATTCGCCGGACATATTTCCGGACTGGGGTAAGATCATAACAGCCGGTGTCGATAATGTAGAACTGATTGATGCGGCCGTACAGTTTTTTTATAAATTTCGCAGCGCCTTCTTTGCCCCGTTCCGCTTCCAGTTTATCCAGGTCAAGGGGAGAATTACGGGTAAAGTCCAGCCAGCTGTCGGTAAAGAAAACGCCTTCGTAATTTCTTTCCAGCGTGGAGAGAGAGTTGCCGGAAAGAAGAATATCCAGGCAGTCCCGTGTCCGTGGAATCACAATTTCCGCCGTAGTTGCTGTGAGTCCTATTGTACCGCCGCCGCATCCTGATGTGCAGATGACGATGCGATCTACCTGACAGAAACGGTCGATCTTATCCTGTACATAAGTGTGGAGGAACTTGGGGTCTGTATGGACTTCTCTTGGAAGAAAGAAAATAGGGGTGTGATTGTTATTCTCTTTCATGGCGGCAAGCAGCTCTTTTCTTAATGTAGAGCAGGCGAAGATGATTGTATTCATAATTTCCTCCATTATATTTCTTTTCTTATATTGTAATGCAGGGGTAAGGGATTGTTAAATCGGGAAATAAAAAATCCGACCGAAAAAGGTCGGATTTTAAGGTAAAAATTATTTTGAGTACAATTCGACGATGAGCGTTTCGTTGACTTCATCTTTGTAGGGGAGTTCTTCACGCAGCGGTGTGCGGACGAGTGTCGCGGACCAGTTGTCGAAGCTCTTTTCTACATAGGGAAGGTCGAAAGACTTCAGTTCGAGGAAAGCCTGTTTGAACATTTCATTGGTTCTGTAGGCTTCTTTCAGGGTAATCACCTGTCCCGGACGTACCGGATAGGACGGGATATCTACTTTCTTTCCGTCAACGGCGATGAGACCGTGGCTGACCATCTGGCGCGCCTGGCGGATGGAGCGAGCGAAGCCTGCGCGGTATACCAGGTTGTCCAGTCTTGTTTCGAGCAGGGACAGCAGGTTTTCACCAACGACGCCGGACATTCTTCTCGCTTTATCATAATAGCGGTAGAACTGTCTTTCCAATAAGTTGTACAGCGCTTTAACTTTTTGTTTTTCTGCGAGCTGGAGACCGTATTCAGACATCTTCTTCTGACGGGTTTCAGCGGGCTGCCGTTTTAACGCTTTCGGATGGCCGTAAATGTTCATGCCAAAACGTCTGCTGGTCTTAAAACGGAGATTCTTGTTTGTTGCCATTGTGTAAATCACCTCTCTAAAAAAATACAGCTGTGGAGCTGTTGAATAGCTTTATAATTATATCTGAATAAACTCCGGCTGTCAAACCCGTTGAGTTCCTTCGGATAGGATCCAGGCAAATAATTTTTTTCCTCTTGCTGTTTCTTTCTTATGGAGCCCTATAATTTCCGGGGCGAAATCAGGGTATCGATTCATATACTTTTCCATGAAGAGAAAGTAGGAAATATCGTCCTGTGTCCATTTCTCTCCCGCCGTGACGGCGCAGATGCCGGGAGGATAAATCATGGCGCATTCGAGGGCGGTTTTTCCTTTCAGCTGGGAAAGAGGAAGGAGTTTTCTGTTTCCTCTGACGAAGGCTTCCGTGGCTTTTCGCCCGCTGCAGGCCATTTCCCTTCGGCGCCGGGTGAAAATGCTGTTTTCCAGGCGGGAAGCATTCTCTTCTTCAAGGAAGTTTTCTATCTGCCTGCCCAGTTCAGCGACGGTCATGTTGTAATTCACCGAGAGTTTCGGGAGAATTTCCAAAACGGGACGATGCCATGCGTTGTTTTCAAAGTCTATTAATGCGGAAACGAGAGCCTCTGCTTTTTCTTCCTGATCTCCCGGCTGGATGAGGAAGAGGAGTGTGTGAAGCCCGCATTTTTCAGGGGTAATATTTCTTTCCTGAAGATAGAGGGAAAGAAGCATGGCAGGGTACGGACGTCCTTTTCTGTTCGTGGTGAGAAGGATTTTGCACGGATCGATCCGTGTGTGGGAAAAGTGTTCTTTTTCATTTCTTTTTTCTCCATACTGCCAGAAGCGCGGGGCGGAAAGAATTTCTTCCGTGGAATATGTTTCCCATGGCCGTCCGTCAATGATACGGGGGAGCAGGGGGGCGATGCTCCGGCAGGATGTAAGGATCTTCTTCCGCAGCTCTACGGCGAAGCGGGCCGCATCCTGCCAAAGAGTGTGCCCGTATTTCCTGTGGAGGAAAGCGTTCATTTCGAGAGCGGAGAAGAAGGGGAAGTAAGGACTGGTGGAAATATTCATGAGGAAGGCGTTGTCTAAGACATCGTCAGGAAGATACCTCTTTTTACCGCGAAGGTGGCTGTCCTTTTTCAATATCTGCGAGGTTTGTGAAAATCCCGCCAGTTGTTTGTGGACAGACTGGGTGACGAGAAGTCCGGGATCTTTATCTGTGAGGGCCAGGGTAAGGGGAGACAGGCTTTCGGTCAGGGAAAGGAACTTCTCGTATCCTGCCCATGCGGCATCAAAGAGAATATAGTCGCAGAGGTTTCTTAATTTCATGATGATGTATTTCGCGTCGGCCATGAAACCGTCATAGGTGGCAAGCTGGACGACGGCAAGACGGTAGGGCCGTTTCCTGTTCTTGCTTTCCGATACAAGGCGTGCCGCTTCTTTTCGCAGATGCTTTTCGCTAAGACTGCGTTTGTCGATGCCGGCGATGATTCCGTTTTTCAGCCGCAGGGAGTCCAGGCAGACCGGAATGGCGCCGCATTGGAGAAGGGCGCCTTGATAAACGGATTTATGGCTGTTCCTGTCAAGAAGGACGAGATCGTTTTCAGAAAGAAGTGCCTGACAGCAAATGCGGTTGGAGACGGAAGTGCCGTGGAGGACGAACCATGCCCGGTCGGCGCCGAAGGTTTCGGCTGCCAGTTTTTCTGCCGCCCCCGCCGCGCCTTCATGGGAAGAAGGGTCGCCGGGATTATTGCCCGAGTCGGATACATCGGCGGCGAACATGGCATTCCCATAGAAGCGGGTAAAGGCTTTTCCTTCTTCGGTAAGGTTGTAAAAGGCTCCGCCGTGGTGGCCGGGCGTATCAAAGGGAAATTGTTTTTCTTTTGTGTGGTTCATGAGGGCTTCTGTGAAAGGAGGAAGCCTGCTTTTCATTTTCTTATCCATAGGGATCTCCTTTTTCTGTTCTTCATTATATACTAAATACACGGGGGCGGTTTGTTTGTGAATGTATATCCACTATGATAAGATAGAAATTGGAAAATTGCCGCTGACGGAGGGGTTATGGAAATAACAGGAGGCAGCTACGTAGTGAGTATTCCGGTCTATGAGGGGCCGATGGATCTGCTGCTGCACTTGGTGTCGAAAAACAGAATAGAAATCCATGATATTCCCATTCATGAAATTACTGACCAGTACCTGGAATATTTAAATCAGGCGCAGGCTTTTAATCTGGAGCTGGGAAGCAGTTTTTTTACGATGGCGGCGACACTGCTTCTGATTAAATCAAGGACGCTTCTTCCGAAACGACGGCAAGAGGAAGAAAGTGAGACGGAGGATCCCCGCCGTGAGCTGGAACGTTCGCTGGAAGAATTTAAGCGGATGAAAGAAATCCGCGCCCATATCGAGTCGCTCATACGGGAAGAGGAAGTGTACCGCACGAAAGAGCCTGCTGAAATAAGGAGCGGGCTCTATACGGGAAAGATTTCTCTCCAAAAGTTGTCGGCCGCGTTTTTTGCTCTTTATGAATCGCTGAAGGAAGAGGAGACGACGATTATGGAGCAGGAGGAGGTTTCTCTGGATGATGAGATAGAGGAACTCCGTTTTACGCTGCGCCGAGAGAAAGCGGTAGGACTGATGACATATTTCCGGGGGAAGAAGACAAGACTGCGCCTCGCCGTGTCGCTGATGGCGCTTTTGGAGCTTCTCCGCACGGGGGAAGTTCTGCTCCGTGATACGGTGTCGGGACTTATGATAGAAGGAGGACGGCCATGAGAGGGCTGAGCCGTTTGGCGGCATTGCTGGAGGCATTCCTTTTTGTCAAAGGAGATCCTGTGACTATGGAGGAATTGGTAAGCACGCTTAAAGAAAATCCCGATGAGATTGAAAAAGCGCTTGCCCTGCTGAAAGAAAGATATGGAAAAGATGATTCCGGGATTACGCTCCATGAAACGGGGGCAGGCTGGTCTCTTGCAACGAAGAAGGAATATGATGCATGGCTCACAGAAACGTTGGGGAAGCAGACGCCTCTGTCAGGAGCGGCGCTGGAAACTCTTGCGGTCATTGCCATGAAAGAACCGGTGACACGGGCAGAAATAGAGAAGATCCGCGGCGTTTCGGCAGGACGCATACTGGCGGCGCTTCTTGAAAAAGAGCTGGTGGAAGAACGGGGGCGGTTGGAGGTGCCGGGACGGCCTATCTTGTACGGAACGACCAAACAGTTTCTGAAATGCACGGGACTGTCGAGTGTGAGTGAATTGAAGATGAAATGGGCCCATGCGCCGGATGAAGGAGAGTTGTTTTGAAGGAACGATTACAGAAAATATTGAGCCATGCAGGGGTCTGCTCCCGCCGTAAAGCGGAAGAATTGATTCTGGCAGGCCGTGTCCGTGTAAACGGCAGGGTCGTCAGGGAACTGGGGACGGAGGCGGACGTCTGTACGGATAAAATTGAAGCCTTGGGTGAAATTGTGAAGCCGGAACCGCTCCGATACTATTTATTCCATAAGCCGGATTGTGTGATTACTTCCGTTTCCGATCCTGCGGGACGAAGAACGGTTATGGATTATTTCCGCCGTGTGCGGGAACGTGTATTTCCCGTGGGAAGACTGGATTACCATTCGGAAGGGCTCCTTTTGGTGACCAATGACGGACAGCTTGACTTTATTCTGACCCATCCCTGCCATGAAGTGCAGAAGGAATATGAAGTGGTAGTTCGCGGGAAGTTTTCTGAAAAACTGGCAAAGAAGATGGAAAAGGGTGTAAAGATTGACAGCGGTGTGACCGCGCCCTGTGAAATCGAAGTGCTCGGCTATGACGCGGAAAAGAATAAAACAAGGCTCCGCATGGTACTCCATGAGGGAAAGAATCGTGAGATCCGCAAGATGATGGAAATCTTCCACTATCCGGTTTTTGAATTGAAGCGTATCAGGTACAGTTTCCTTACGCTGGATGTGAATCGCGGGCAGTACCGCCGTTTGACTGCTGCGGAGGTAAAAAAGCTTTATGAGCTCCACCGGTAAAAAAGTCGCCATTATCGGCGGCGGCGTGGCGGGACTTTTGGCGGCTGTCACAGCAGCCGATCACGGGGCAAAAGTCCTTCTTTTTGAGAAGATGGACAAGGTCGGGCTGAAAATGGGGATCACCGGCAAAGGCCGATGCAATTTGACGAACAACGCGCCTATTATGGATTTCATCGCCATGACACCGGGAAACGGCCGTTTTCTTTTCAGCGCTTATAAGCGGTTTAATAACATGGATTTGCTCTCCCTTTTCCATACATGGGGGTTGGAAACAAAGGTGGAGCGGGGAGGGCGCATATTTCCCGCAAGCGATGATGCCCAAGAGGTCCGCCATCTTTTTATGCGCCTTTTACATGAAAAGCAGGTCGATGTCCATTTAAGCGAGCCTGTTTTCCATATACAGACAAAGAAAGGATGCGCTGCCGGCGTGGTAACGGGCAAGGGAACCTATGAAGCGGATGCAGTCATTCTTGCCACCGGCGGCAAGTCATATCCCCGTACGGGTTCCACGGGCGATGGTTACCGTTTGGCCGGAGAACTGGGGCATACGGTAACGAAAATCCGGCCTGCCCTGATTCCCCTCGTTTGCGAGGAGGCATATTGCAGAGAACTGCAGGGACTTTCCCTTAAAAATGTGACTCTGGCGCTGGCAGCAGGAGGAAGAAGGAAGTCGGAAGCTTTCGGAGAAATGATTTTTACCCATTTCGGCATCTCCGGCCCCATCGTTTTATCACAGAGCGATATGGTTACGCTTTGGCTGTCACAGGGGTATCCGGTGACAGGATATATTGATCTGAAACCCGCTTTGACGGAAGAAGTTCTGGATCAGCGGATTCTCCGTGATTTGCAAAAGTTCCGTTTAAAACAGATGAGCAATGCCTTGTCGGAGCTGCTTCCCCGCCGCCTGATTGACGTGGTGATGAAGCTGTCCGATATCCCTGCAGAAATTCCTGCGGCGGCGCTGAAAAAAGCACAGCGTATTCATCTGCGGCAGACAATAAAAAAACTGCCTCTCACTATTACAAAGGCAAGACCGATTGAAGAGGCTATTGTAACGGCCGGCGGTATTTCTACAAAAGAAGTTAATTCTTCCACCATGGAATCGAAGATTGTCCGCGGACTTTATCTGGCGGGTGAAGTACTTGATGTGCATGCGTTTACGGGAGGATATAATTTACAGGCCGCCTTTTCTATGGGGCGGATGGCGGCGCTTTCAGCAGCAGGAGATAAGACAGATGCGTAAATTAGCTATTGCGATTGATGGACCGGCGGGGGCAGGAAAGAGCAGTGTTGCCAAAATTCTGGCGGCAAATATGGGGTACGCTTACCTGGATACCGGTGCTATGTACCGTGCGGTGACTTACGAAGTTCTTCGGCGGGAATTGACAGAAGAAAAAGATATCGTCGCACTGGCGGCAGGAATGGACATGACAGTGAAACCGGAAGCCGACGCCATGCATGTGGTTGTCAACGGACATGATGTAACGGATTATATCCGCACGCCTGAGGTTTCGGCGAGGGTGTCTGCCGTTTCCGCTTTGGCGGGCGTCCGCGCCGCCATGGTAGGGATACAGAGGCGCCAGGCTGCAAAAGGCGGGATTGTTTTGGACGGAAGGGATATCGGGACGACAGTGCTTCCTCATGCGGATGTAAAAATATTTCTTACGGCATCCGTTCACACGAGAGCGCTCCGCCGGTTCAAAGAAATGACGGAAAAGAATCCGGGCATGACTTTGGAAGAGGTGGAAAAAGATATCCGGAAAAGGGACTGGCAGGACAGCCATCGTGAAGTATCCCCTTTGAAACAGGCAGAAGATGCGGTCCTTTTGGATAACAGCAGACTTACGCTGGAAGAAACGGCTAAAGCAATTATGGAAATCTGTGAAAAGAAATGGGAAGTCAGGCGGGCAAATGTTTAAAAAGATATTTTACAGCGTGGTGAGAGTGCTTTTCAACGGACTCTTCTTCGGCATTTACGGTCTCCACGTGGAGGGACGGGAAAATATTCCCAGGAAAGGCGCAATTATCGTGGCGCCGAATCATAAAAGCAATTTTGATCCGCCTATCGTTGGCGTGGCGTTTAAAGACCGCATCATCCATTATATGGCCAAAGAAGAGCTCTTTAAGAATCCGATTTTTGGGTACATTCTCCGCCAGTTCGGTACATTTCCCGTAAAAAGAGGCTCCATAGACCGTATGGCGATCCGCCGGGCGATTCTGGAACTGAAAGAAGGCAACGCACTTGGTATATTTCCTGAAGGCACACGTATACAAAGGGAAGGACTCGGCCGTTTTCATTCAGGCATGGCGTCCCTTGCCTTCATGAGCGGAGTTTCTATTCTCCCCGTGGCAGTGGTAGGTTCTGTAACTATGCCCCGCAAATGCGGCCCTCTTGCCGTGCTCATCGGGAAACCGATTGAAGTAAAAAAGCAAAGAGCTGATGATGAAGCAGTGGAGGCTTTGAATAAAAAAGTCAAAGAGGAAATACAAAAACTAACTGATGAGTATATGGAGAAGATAAATACTAAATAGATAAAGAACTTTTTTATAGCAAATGGTAGTTTTTAGTTATATGCAAGGGGAAGTTGGAAAAAATATATCAATGAAAATTTATAAAGCAAGAGTGATGGGATTCTGCTACGGCGTGCGAAAAGCGATGGAAATCGCGGAAAATGCTGCTGTTTCAGGACAGAAGACGGTTACTTTGGGGCCGATTATCCACAATCCCCAGGTCGTGGCAAGGCTTGCGGGAAAAGGGATTTCTCCCGTGATGAGTACTGATGAGATAACCGATGAAACAGTGATTATTCGTTCGCATGGAATAGGGCCTTCGTGTTATAATAACCTCAAGCGCAAAAAATCAGTTTTGCTTGACGCGACTTGTCCTTTTGTGAAGAGGAACCAGGAAATAGCGAAAGGGCTGGCGGCGGAAGGCAAAAAGATTGTGCTTGTCGGTGAAAAGAAGCACCCTGAAATGCTGAGCGTAGCTGAATGGGCGGGTGAAGCGCCGTACATCGTGGAAACGATGGAAGACGTGGAAGCCTTGCCGGACCTGGACGAAGTCCATATTGTTATACAGACTACATTCTCCCTTTCTCTGGCAGACCGCTTGATTACCGCGATCAAACGGAAAGCGGGAAGCGTGAGCGTCCATAAGACGATCTGCAATGCCACGTCGGACAGACAGACGGCGGCAGGAGAGCTGGCACGGAATGTAGATGTGATGATCGTTATAGGCGGCCGCAACAGTGCCAATACCGGCAGATTGGTGGAAGTCTGCCAGGCGGAAGGAGCCGTTACCCATCATATTGAAACGGCGGCGGAACTGAAAAAAGAATGGTTCCACAGTCAATGCAAAGTTGGCATCACCGCCGGTGCATCCACACCGGACTGGATCATAGAGGAGGTATTTTTTATTATGGAAGACATGAATGAAATGCTGGAACAGGAAGAAATGAACCTGGATGTACACAAAGGCAGCGTTGTAGAAGGGAAGGTAGTAGACCTGACCGATGACAAAGCCTGGATCTCTTTCGGATACAAGACCGAAGCCGTACTTCCGCTTCATGAATATTCCTATCCGGAGCCCGCATCCCTTAAAGATGTACTGCAGGTAGGAGACTCGCTTCGTGTGCAGGTTGTCAGCAGTGTGAAAGAAGACAGCACGATTTTTGTTTCCAAGATCAAGGTTGACCGCCTGGCAGACTGGGATGTGGCTAAGGAAGCCTTTGACAAGGGGGAACCGGTTGAATGCGAAGGTATCGAAGCAATCAAAGTCGGTCTGCTTGTACAGCTTAAATCCCTGCGCGGCTTTATCCCGCTTTCCCAGGGGGATCTCCGTTTCGTTCATTCTCTGCAGAGCCTCGTCGGACAGAAATTTAAAGCCAAGATTCTGGAAGTGGATCCTACAAAGAACCGCCTCGTCCTTTCCCGTAAAGCCGTTCTTGAAGAACAGCGCACGGGTGAGCTGGATGTCATTGAACAGGCTTATGAAAACGGCGAAGTGCTGAAAGGTACCGTGAAGAAAATTATGCCTTACGGCGCGTTTGTTGCGCTGAACGGTATTGAAGGCCTGCTTCATATTTCCGATGTGTCCTGGAGAAAGATTTCCAAGGTAGAAGATGTTCTCCAGCCGGAACAGGTGATTGACGTTAAGATTAAGTCTTTTGACAGAGAAAAACAGAGAATTTCTTTCAGCCACAAAGACTGCCTTCCGAATCCATGGGAAACTGCTGTCAAAGACCATGAAGTGGATGATATAGTCGGTGCAAGAGTGGTAAAAATCCTTGAATTCGGCGTTATTGTAGAATTGGAAGACGGGCTTACCGGCCTGCTCCACATCAATGAGATGACACAGGATCATAACAAGAAACCGGGCGATATCTGCCGGGTTGGCGATGATCTGACTGTCCGTATCATCGGCATAGATGAAGCCCGCAAGAGAATCAGCTTTTCTCTGGTAGAAGCTCCGGTTCATGAAGAGGCGGAAGTCGAAGCGGAAGCGGAAACAGAAGAAAAAGTTGAAGAATAACTGATGTAAAACCAATAAGACCCTGAGAGGAATTTCCCCGGGGTCTTTTTTACTGCGGAAAATAGGCAGAAACTGAAAATATAAACCTTGCTGAACACATGCCGTTGACATATAAAGGATGGCTGTTTATAATAAAACATAAATTATAAAGCGAGGTCATTATGAATAACAGTAATATCCGTATGCAAGTGCTTTGTGCACTTTTTGCCGCCTTTTGCGCCGTGTGCTCCCAACTGACGATACCGATCCAGCCGGTGCCAATTACACTGGGAACCTTTGCCGTTTTACTGGCGGGCGGATTCCTTGGCTCCAGGTATGGACTGATGAGTATTGTTATTTACCTTCTTCTCGGCGCGGCGGGAGTCCCCGTTTTTTCCATGATGCGTTCCGGTGTTTCCGTTATAGCGGGACCTGCGGGCGGATTCATTATCGGTTTTGCGGTGATGGCTTTTGTTACAGGACTGATTTCCGAGAAATATGGATATAGTTTTAAAACAATGCTGATTGCCTCCATATGCGGTACTCTGGGCTGTTATATTTTGGGGATCGCTTGGTTCATATTCCTTACCGGTACAGGCGTATGGTCAGCGTTTCTGCTCTGTATGTTTCCGTTTCTTCCGGGAGATCTGGCAAAGATTCTGTTGGCTTCTTTCCTGGTCAGTAAGTACAGAGGCCGTTTGATTCAGGGATAGGAAGGTTCATATAAAGGCAGGAAGTCCTGCTTTTATATTTTTAAAAAAGTAAATCGAAATATTTGCATAAATCGATAAAATAAGATATAATGAAATCACAGAAATTTTAACCGCTTCCGATGCAGGGAACTGCAGGAGGCTGTCGTATATGAAAAAGGAGTTTATCATGGCTTTTGTATTACCGGACCTGCCCTATGCATTTGACGCTTTAGAACCGATTATTGACGCAAAAACGATGGAAATCCATCATGGCAGGCATCATGCGGCTTATGTGGCAAATTTGAACAAAGCAGTGGAAAATTATCCGGAATGGGCCGAAAAGTCCATTGAAGATGTTATCATTCATCTGAATGAGGTGCCGGAAGCGATTCGCACGGCTGTCCGTAATAATGGAGGCGGCCATTACAATCACAGTCTTTTTTGGAAGATGATGGCACCTGTCGGGCAGACAAAACCGTCCGCTTCTCTTTTGGCAAAGATCGATGAGTCTTTCGGCTCTTTTGATGAATTTAAGAAGCAGTTTGCAGCGGCTGCCACAAGCCGTTTCGGCAGCGGCTGGGCATGGCTCGTGGCAGATGGCGGCAAACTTGATGTCCTATCCACGGCCAATCAGGACTGCCCGCTGGAGGACGGCAAGAAACCGATTCTCTGCCTTGATGTGTGGGAACATGCCTATTACTTGAAATATCAGAACCGCCGCGCCGATTATGCGGAGAACTTCTTTCAGGTTGTCAACTGGGACTTCGTGGAAGAACTTTTGGGAAAAGCATAATTTACCGGATCAAAAAAAGAACTTCCTTCAGGGAGGTTCTTTTTCGTGGATCCATGACAGAAATATTTCATTTGGAAAAAATAAAAGTCTGAAAAGGAGAACTTCTCAGACTCGAATCACTGGAGCCGACAACAGGATTTGAACCTGCGACCTACGCATTACGAATGCGCCGCTCTACCAGCTGAGCTATATCGGCATTGACAAGTTATATTCTACTTATAGGAAGAGAATTTGTCAATATAAAAGGAATATAAACCGCTTATTTCTTTTTGCTGACCAGGAAACCGGTACCCTGCTGGTTTGCCATAATGACGATGTCGCTGATTTGGACACGCTTCGGGCGGTTCACCGCAAAGACGATTATATCGGCTATATCTTCCGCCTGAAGGGCATCGATACCTTCATAAACGGCGGCAGCTCTTTCCTTATCGCCATGGAAACGAACTTCGCTGAATGGCGTTTCCACGATACCCGGCTGGATGGTAGTGACTTTGATGTCGCTGTCTATGACTTCGATACGGATGCCGTCACTGAAAGTTTTTACTGCGGCTTTGGTAGAACAGTAGACCGCGGCTCCGGCGTAAGCGTACAGTCCCGCCGTGGAACCGAGGTTTATGATATGCCCCGTGTTCCGCTTAAGCATGGCGGGAAGGAAGGCACGGGTCACAAGGAAGAGTCCTTTGATGTTTGTGTCGATGGTTTGGATGATATCATCGACATCGTTGCTGCTGTACGGTTCGAGACCTCTGGCAAGTCCTGCGTCATTTACGAGGACATCGGGTGTGCCCGTTTCGGAAAGGCAGCGGCCGGCAGTGTTTTGTACGGCATCCTGATCTCTTACATCAAGGGGATACGGCGTGACTTTGACTCCATAATCTTTTTCAAAGCCGTTTTTGACGGCATAAAGTTTTTCCTCGTTTCTTGCGGCAAGAGCCAAATCATAGCCATTTTCTGCAAGTGCTTTGGCGGTAGCCAGTCCGATGCCGCTGGTCGCCCCTGTGATAAATGCAAGTTTATTCATACTGCCTCCTTCAATTGTTTTCCTTTATTATACTATGTTTTGCGCCGGAGGATAAATTCTTTTACAATAGGGGCAGGAGGCGTTTATGAAAGAAATAGGATATGCATTATTGGCTGTGTTATTATTGGCGGGGTGCGGGTTGGACAGCGGGGAGAAAAAAGCGCTTGCTGCAGAAGACATTCCGGCGGCACAGGAAATAAAAGTCCATGAGATTCCGGCAGTATCGGAAACACTGTACCATAAAGCGGCACAGGCTTATGGGAAAGGACATCGTACAGAGGCGCTTCGTTTGGCTAATCAGGCAATTAATGAGGATGGGGAAAATTATAAGGCGCTTTCTCTCAAGGGAATTATTCTTGCCTTCGATATTTCTCCTGATGAAGGGATTCCTTTTATTGAAAAGGCGCTTTCCATTTCACCTTCCTATGTACAGGCTGATTATGACATGGCCGTTGCTCAAAAATTAGGCAGGCACTATGATGCGTCTATCGTGTATTTTCAAAAGGTTCTGAAAGCAGACCCGCAGAATACATGGTCTTACTACGGGATCGCCACGAATTTTGCGGATAAAAGGGATAGGGAAGAGGCATTGGATTACCTGGAGAAAGCGGTCATCCTTGGAGGACAGGATGTCGTTTCCGCGGCCTCTGTGCAGGATCACTTTGCTTTCCTCCGTGAAGATGCGGAGTTTAAGAGAATATTACAGCTGAAGCAGGAATAAAAAAACAAAATGCCGACCGACAGTGGTGGGGCATTTTGTTTTTCAGCTGTCATTCTTTAAATGCTTCGGCCAGCTGACCCAGCCCTTTTTCTAAAACGGATTTCGGGCAGGCGATGTTGAAGCGGAAAAATTTATTTCCTTCCGGGCCGAACATGGAGCCCATGTCGAGCCAGAGTTTTGCGTCATAAAGAAGTTTATTTTCCAATTCTTTATCGGTGATGTCATACGCGTTGCAGTCGATCCAGAGAAGATAAGTCCCTTCCGGCTCGATGAGTTTCATTTTCGGCAGTCTGCCGGCAAGGAATTTTTTAGTAAAAGCAAGATTGTTTTCGATGTATTCCCAGACAGCGGCAAGCCATTCTTCCCCGCCGCGGTAGGCGGCCTCGGCTGCAATAATACCCATGACATTCGGGCGTTCATAGCCGAAAGAATCAAGGACGGCTTTAAATTTATTTCTGATGGACTCATTGGGAATAAGGATGTTTGATGTCTGGAGTCCTGCGATATTAAAAGTTTTACTGGGGGCGGTGCAGGTGACAGACCTGTCTGCCGCGTCTTCGCTGACAGAGGCAAAGGGGATATGTTTGTGCCCTTTGAAGACGAAGTCGGCATGGATCTCGTCACAAATAACAGCGACATTGTACTTTCTGCAGATTTCCGCATAGGCATGCAGCTCCTCTATTGTCCACACACGGCCCACGGGGTTGTGGGGGGAGCAGAGGACAGCCGCCTTTACCTTGTGGGTTTTAATTTTTTCTTCCAGATCGGCAAAATCAATTTCATAATGGCCGTCTTTAAGAATGAGGGGGCTGTTAATGAGTTTCCTGTTATTTTGCGTGATGGCGGCATGAAAAGGATGGTAAACGGGCTGATTGATGAGGACGGCGTCATTTTCTTTTGTCAGAGCCTTTACGGCGATGTTGATGGCGGGAACGACGCCGGGAGTCTTTATGAGCCATTCCGGGCGGATATCCCAGTTGAAATGTTTTTTCTCCCAGCCGGCGAGCGCCCGGAAATAAGAAACGCCTGTGTCGGAGTACCCGTAAATACCATGCTCTATGCGGTCACGAAGAGCATCGGTGATGCAGTCCGCCACTTTAAAATCCATGTCGGCGATCCAAAAGGGGAGTGTATCTTCGGGGACGCCGTATTCTCCGGCGAAATCGTATTTAAGGCAGGCCGTGTTTTTTCTGTTGATGACGGTATCAAAATCAAATCGTTCCATAAAGTTCTCCTTTCATGAGAATCCATGCCCTTATGATAGCATGAACGGTTCTTTTAAGCACAGTTCCGCGAAAGGAAATATAGAAAGGCAAATGAAAACCGGGCAGCCCATGGTCAGCAGGCAGCCCGGTTTTGTGCATTATTTCTTTACTTCCCCGCCTTCCACGACAAGATCGTCAGGATTGACAGCACTGCCGTAAACGGGAGCCAAGGTGGCTTCGTAGTTTTTGTGGAAAAAGTTTTCTTTGCCTAATTTTTTTATTTCATCATTGATATAGGCGAGAAGTTCTTTATTTCCTTTCTGTACGGCAGGAGCGATGGTGTCCAGATCGCCGAGGGAAGTGATGCCTACCTTGAAGTCCGGATTTTTCATTGCCCAGGCAAGAACTTCCGTATTGTCCGTGGAGAAGGCCGCGCCTCTGCCGTCTAGGAGGGCGTTGAAGGTTTCTGTATACTGGTCAAATTTCAGAAGTTTTATTTCAGGGTGGTGCTTGTCGAAATAGGTTTCCGCTGTCGTTCCTTTAGCGACGATGAGCAGCTTGTCTTTCAGCTGGTCAATGGATGTAATGTTGTCTTTTTTCGGGGAAACAACGCCGAGGGCGACTTTCATGTAAGGCAGGGCGAAGTCCACCTGCTCCGCTCTTTCTTTAGTGACAGTGAAATTGGCGAGGACGATATCTACTTTTCCCGTTTTTGCGTATTCCACACGGTTCGCCGGTTCAAGAGAGATATATTCTGCTTTTACGCCCATGTCTTTGGCGAGGCGCTCGGCGAAGTATACATCATATCCCTGATAATTTCCGTCCTTGTCAATGTAACCGAAAGGCGCTTTGTCACTGAATACGCCGATAATCAGCTTTCCACTTTGCTTAATGTCCGCGATGGAACGAAAAGAGGCTTTCTGCGCAGCCTGTTTATCATCGGAATTTTTGCTTCCGCAGCCTGCAGCAAAGGCCATGGTGCATACGAGCGTAATGGCGGCGAGGATGTACGACAGTTTCTTTAACATGGGGATCCCTTCTTTCTACTGACTTCTTTCATATCTGAATGAATGTAAAAACTGTTTCGTCCGTTCCCGTTTCGGGTGATCAAAGAGTTCAGACGGGGTTCCTTCTTCTTCAATGACACCCTGATCAAAGAAGAGGATACGGTCTGCCACGGCACGGGCAAATTGCATTTCATGGCTTACGATGAGCATGGTCATGCCTTCTTTTGCCAGCTCCATGATGACGTCTAAGACTTCCCGCACCATTTCAGGGTCAAGGGAAGCGGTGACTTCATCGAAAAGCATGATTTCCGGCTTCATGATGAGAGCGCGTATCATGGCGATGCGCTGTTTCTGCCCGCCTGATAATTCTCCGGGACGGGCATTTTCTTTGTCTTCCAGTCCGATTCGTTTCAGCAGCTGCCTTGCTTCGGCGGTGACTTCTTCTCTCTTCCGTTTCTGCACTTCCGTGGGGGCAAGGATGATATTCTCCAGAACGGTCATGTGAGGGAAAAGGTCATAGCTTTGGAAGACCATGCCGATACGCTGGCAGATGGCGGCTCCTGAGACGGAGCCGTCGGAAATATTCTGCCCGTCCAGTTCCACTTTTCCTCCAGAAAGCGGCTCAAGGCCGTTGATACATCGCAGGAAAGTGGATTTGCCGCAGCCTGACGGTCCGATAATCACGACGACTTCACTTTTCTTTACATCAAGAGAGATGTCTTTCAAGATAAATTGTTCTCCGAATTTTTTGCTGAGATGCTCTGTGTGGAGCAGGATGTTTTCTGCCATATCAGTCTGTCCATTTCTTTTCCAAATATGCCGCCATTCGGGAAAGCGGATAGCAGGCGAGGAAGTAAAGGAAAAATATTGCGGCGTAGATCCAAAGTGCCGCGTCGGGAGCGGTGTATCTGTTTGCTTCAATGATTTGCTGGCCTGTTTTCAGCATTTCCACGACACCGATGAGGACGACGAGAGAAGTGGTCTTAATGATCCGCGTAAACAGGTTGATCGCCGGCGGAAGCAAGCGTCGGAGCGACTGGGGGATAATGATGAAGCGGTACATCTGCCGGCGGGAAAGGCCTAAAGCTTCCGCGCTTTCGTACTGACTCTTAGGGATAGAGATGAGCGCGCCTCTGACAAGGTCGCCCATTTCCGCTGCTCCCCATAAGATGAAAACGATGACAGAGGCGGTAAATCCGGACAGGCTGATACCAAATGCTCGCGTGATGCCGAAATAGGCGATGAAGAGAAGGACAAGCTGCGGCATGATGCGGATAAACTCCAGGTAAAAACGGGAAATAAGTTTTGCCGCTCTGTTTTGGAGTGTCATGAAAAGACCGGTGAAAAGGCCGAAAATCACGGAACCGATTACGGAAAGAAGGGATATTTCCACGGTCGTCCACAATCCGGAAAGAAGGCGCAAACCGTTGCTGCCCTCAAGCAGGATCCGTATCCCTGTATGGTCCATGACGGAGCCTCCTTTCCAGTAATGACGATCCCGCCGAAATAGGGAGAAGGATGATGAGGTAAGAAATGACGAGCATCCAGAGAGTTTCATCGGTCTTATAGTAAAGCCCAATGAGGTCTTTGGCGATGTACATCAGGTCAGGCACTGCGCAGACGCTGAAAACAGAGGTTTCTTTGATAAGAAATAAAACGTTTGCGCAGAGAGGCGGAAGGGAAACGGTAAAAGCCTGCGGGAAAACTACAAAACGGAAAATCTGATGCTCCGTAAGGCCGAGGGCGGCTGCCGATTCATATTGAGAGACGGACACAGACTCAATTCCGCTTCGGAGGGCTTCCGCCATGTAGCTTCCGCCAAGGAAAGTGAGCCCTGCGGCGGCGCAGGTTTCACCGGAAATATGGATGCCTGCTTTCGGAAGGCCGAAGTAGAGGAAAAAAAGCTGGACCAGGAGAGGCGTATTCCTTGACAGTTCCACATACGCCGTGGAAAGGGGAAGAAGAAAAGGGATCTTCCTGTATCGGATCACACTGATGACAAGTCCAGCAAGAAAAGAAAGAAAAATACCGGCTGCGCCGATACCAAGTGTCGTCCATGCCGCCTTTGCGAAAAGGGGAGCGTATTTCATCATAAAATCAATATCCAAGATAAGCTCCTTTAGAATGGCGCCGCCTTTTCTTTTTGGCGGCAATCTGATGGAAATATCCAAAATAAAAACGGGAAGCCTGCGCTTCCCGCTGATCCGTTCCTGCCATTCAGTTAATCATATCATTGGCAGAAAGTGTATAAAAAGGAGCGCACGCAAAACGGACATGACAGCAACATGCCATGTTACAACAAATCACCATTACACGTGCCTGATAGTCCATCGTGGTACTTCCTTTCCGCATTTCTGCTCAATTTAAAGTCATGGTAGCATGATAAATTTGAAATGTCAAACTAATGTTTGAAAAAACTGAAATGCTTACTGCACATTACATGTTTTCATAGAAAAAATGTCTCCGGTCTGTCATAATAAAAACAGTAAGCTAAAGGAGGAATGACTATGGAATTTAATGAAGTGCTCGCTTTGCGGAAATCTGTCCGCCGCTATACAAAGGAAATCGTTTCACAGGAAGATGAAAAAGCCATGCTTGACGCAGCCATGGCTTCATCCGTGGGAAAACATAATGACGGCGGATACAATCTTGTCGTAGTAAGGGACAGGGAAATACTTGACCTTATTGCAAAAGAAGAAAAGGAAGAAACCGGAGGCGGGGATCCGCTTTTTGGTGCGCCCCTGCTGTTTCTGATTTGCCGCACGAAGGAAGCGGTGGATTATCTCATGCGGTATGACGCTGGAATCATTGCGGAGCATATCCATCTTAAAGCGGCGGAATTGGGGCTGGGATCTGTTATTCTCTTTGGCTTTATCCGTCATTTAGGTGAAAACGCGGAATATATCAAAAAGATGAATTTGCCGGAAGGCGTTTATCCGCTTCTGGGAGTCGCTGTCGGACATGGTCCGGGAAGCGCGGTGAAAAGGAAAGATGACAGACATTTCAGGATACTCCGTATGGAATAATTGATTTTTTGTTGACAGAATGGAATATTGATGGTAGAGTAAGGGACAACTTAAGGCAATGAAGAAAAGAGTAGGCAGTCTGAATACGGCAAAGCGAGTCCGGAGAGTGTAAGCGGATACGGATAAGGTGCTGAAGTGCATTTCTGAGTCCGGCGGATTGAACGAGCAGTAGATCTTCCCGGGTACTCCCGATACAGAGTCAGGGTATAGAGGATTTTTCCCGGTACCCGATGAGGTGTATGTGGTGACATATGCACAAAATTAGGTGGAATCACGGGTCTCTCGTCCTATATGGGCGGGAGATTTTTTGTTTACAGAAAGGATGATGAAGATGGGCAGATTGATCGCCAGAGAACTGGACAATATGAAATGGGGATTTTACAGCTGTCTCCTCTTTATCGGAATTTCTTCGCCCGCGTTTCATCAGTTTTATAAAAAATAGTAATGCAATTGTATTTAAAGGAGGATCACATCATGAGAAGAAGTCTGAAAATTATTTTCGCATTAGCGGCTTCCGCTATGATTATCGGAGCCTTCGCCGGCTGCGGCGGTGAAAAGAAAGACGCGCCGAAAGCGGCGGATGCGGGAAATAAAACAGCAGTGAAATTAGTCGTATCCAGCACGGAGCGGCCGATTGCCTGGCAGGATGAAGATGGAAAAATCCAGGGATTTGAATATGATATATGGCAGGAAGTAAATAAGAATCTGAAAGATTATACACTGGATATTAAAGCGGTGCCGCCTGAAACGCAGGACGTCATGATGGAATCGGGCGATGCGAAAGTCGCTTCCGGTGGTTATTACAGAACACCCCGCCGCGAAAAGGATTATATCATTCCGAATACGCCCATCGGTGCAAGTTCCGTCATGATTTATGTGCTGAAAGACAATCAGAATAAATTCTCCAATCTGGAAGATGCGGTAAAGAACGGCAAACAGGTACCGAATACACCGAATGGCGGCATTTATAAAGTCCTCACCGACTGGAACGCCGCTCATGACAATCTTATGAAAGAAGTGCCGATTCAAGACGGGCTTACCGTGGCGGATCGTCTGCAGTCCCTCAAAACCGGCCAGTATGATTTCATGGTATACCCGGATAACTTCGGTGTGGAAGAAACAGCAAAAGCGATGGGGATTGAAATTGTGACAGTAGGCAAGCCGATTAAAGTCAATGAAATCGTTGTTATTGTAAATAAGAAAGAAGAAAAACTGGCGGCGGAAATTGACACGGCTCTGAAAAAACTTACTGATGACGGTACTATTGCCCGCCTGTCGGAAAAGTGGTACCACAGAAACCTTCTGGACAACCTGAAAGAATTGAAGAAATAAGGAACGGAGTTTATAAGCTGGAAGCCGTTACCGCGATACAAAAGCCGGTGAGACATCATCAGAGTGACAGATTCTTCGCTCAGCGTCACATTACCGCTTCCCTGCTTTCCCATAAGGCATTCTTGCGTCCGCTCAGAACGACGATTGGAGGAAAAGGCGTCATAATGAGGGAAACGTTAATTGTCATCCGAAGCGAATGTGAAGGATCTGCTACTATGGTGAGGGAATCAGTAAGACATCATCAGGGTGACAGATTCTTCGCTTAGTGTCACATTACCGCTTCTCTGCTTTCCCATAAGGCATTCTTGCATCCGCTCTGAATGACGATTGGCGGAAAAGGAACGGCAGATCCGATTGATAAGGGGTTGCCGTTTTTGCGCGGTGTAAAAAAGTATAAAGGGTATTTCATTAGAGCATTAGAGCGGGAGAAATGGACTTTCCCCGTTTGGCAATATGATAATATAATATAACTGCAAACAATTTGTGACAGTAAAGGAATAGGCATGGAATATCCACGGATTGGAAATATACAGCTGGACGGGTTTGCCCTGCTGGCCCCCATGGCAGGGGTGAGTGACCTGGCGTATCGTGTCATTGCCCGCAAGATGGGCGCTGCCCTTACAACGGCGGAAATGGTGAGCGCGAAAGGGCTTTATTATCATAATGAGAAAACGAAGGATATGCTGAAGATTGCGGAAGAAGAACATCCCGTATCTCTCCAGCTTTTTGGCAGCGATCCCGCTGTTATGGCACTTGGAGCGAAAGTGATGGAAAAGGCCGGCGCTGATATAGTGGATATCAATATGGGGTGTCCCATGCAAAAGGTCGTAAAGAATGGCGACGGTTCAGCATTGATGAAAAATGTGACGCTGGCAGCGGAGATTATTTCAGCGGTAACGGCAGCGGTGAAGATTCCTGTTACCATAAAAATGCGTCTGGGCTGGTCGCGGGATACGATCAATGCCGTAGAACTGGCAATGGCAGCGGAATCGGCAGGGGCGGCAGCCATTACGGTCCATGGTCGGACACGGGAAGATTTTTATATGGGAACGGCAGACTGGAGAGAAATCAAAAAGGTTGTGGATGCCGTCCGTATTCCTGTTATCGGAAACGGGGATGTGGGGGACGGCCCTGCGGCAAAGGCACTGATGGAGGAAACCGGATGTGCAGCAGTTGCCATCGGCCGTGCGGCATGGGGAAATCCTTGGGTTTTCGGGGCGGTGAATACATATCTGGAAACAGGAGAGATCCTTCCCGGGCCGAGCTGGGAAGAACGGCTTGCCATGGCAAGGAAACATCTGCATGGATTGTGCGTTGAGAAAGGGGAAAGAATCGCGGTCCGGGAAATGCGGGCTCATGCGAGCCGATATTTCCATGGTCTTCCTAAGGCGACCGTACTCCGCCGGGAGATTATGAAAGCACTTACGGAGGAAGAATTCGGACGGATCCTTACCGGGTATGAAAAGGAATTGGGGTTGGAGGAACCGGAAGTGTAGCAGGGAGGCAGCATGACAGTCAGAAAGAATTCATCAGCCATGGGTTTTATCTGCCTGATGGGGGTAGTAAGTTTATTTGCCGACATGACGCAGGAAGGGGCACGTGGGATCTTTGGCGCATACCTGGGGATGATGGGGGCATCTGCGGCAATGGTGGGATGTATATCGGGAGCCGGCGAGCTCGTAGGATACGGACTTCGGTTTGTGACCGGTATCATTGCAAGCCGCAGCGGGAAATATTGGTTTATGACTGTCGGCGGGTATGCGCTGGCAGTACTTGCCATCCCCTGTCTTGCTTTTGTACCTGATGGGAATTGGATGATGGCAGCATGCTTTATCATTTTGGGGCGGGTGGGGAAAGCGATACGGCAGCCTGCCAAGAGTACCCTTCTTTCTTATGCCGCATCCCGGGAAGGACTCGGGAAAAGTTTTGCCATTCAGGAGTTTTTGGATCAGCTTGGCGCGTTCCTGGGGCCGGTGTTGATTTTCTGGGTGTTGTCTTATTATGGAAGCCAGGGGATGGAAACGGCTTATGGGAAAAGTTTTTTATTCCTCGGCATACCGGCATTTCTCTGCATAGCAGCAGTTATTTTAGCTAAAATAAAATTTCCCGATCCTGAAAAATTTGAGCCGGAAGTTAAAGAAACCAAAGAGGCACATCTTGGTTTCCGTTTTAAAATTTACATGGTGGGAACCGCTTTATTTGCCTTTGGTTTTATTGATTTTCCGATAGTGGCACTGCACGCGGTGAAATCAGGGCTGGCAGGGAAAGCGGAAATTTCCCTGCTGTATGCGGCAGCTATGGCGGCGGATGCGTTTTCCGCTTTGTTCTTCGGCTGGCTTTATGATAAGTACGGTACCGTATCTCTCGTATGGTCTACATTGCTGTCGATGCCTTTTGTGTTTTTTATCTTTATGGCACCGTCTTCCTGCTGGCTGTATGCCGGCGTTCTTCTTTGGGGTATAGGTATGGGGGCGCAGGAGTCTACACTGAAAGCGGCCGTAGCTGCTATCATACCTAAACACGAAAGAGCGGTGGGGTATGGAATTTTTGAAACGGGGTTTGGTGTATCCTGGTTTATTGGAAGTTTTCTTTTAGGAATTTTATATGATGCTTCTATTTTATGGATGGCGGCAATATCGGCGCTTATGCAGGCAGCGGCAGTGCCGTTCTTTTTCCTGACAGGAAGACAAGAGCATAAATTAGAAGCATGAATTATTAAAAAATAAGAAAACTGTATAAGCTGATGATAAGAAAATAATTATAATAAAAAATCCTTATAAAATCAGTACTTTATCAGATTAACTTTCATTGACAAGGCAATATGGAAATATTAAAATATGTAAAGATACAGTCACAATCTATTGTAAGCGGAACCCGTGTGGTTATGGCGGGCTTTTCTTATTAAAGGAGGAAAAATGGGCAGGTTTCTTGATTCCGGTTGCGTTTTGGACAAACGGGAAGAGAATGCCTTTTTTATTTATGACTGTCATTTTAGTATTGTGCAATAGGCTCACTGCTTGTTATGGGAAGCAGGGGGCTTTTATTTTTGTTCAAGGAGGGAACTATGCATGTAGGTATTGTCATGGGCAGTGATTCCGATCTGCCGGTCATGAAGAAAGCCGCAGAAGTTTTAAGCGGTTTCGGCGTGACATATGATATGGCGATCGCATCTGCCCATCGTACACCTAAGAAGCTGGAAGAATTTATTCTGGCACAGGAAGAAAAAGGGGCAGCTTGCTTTATTGCCGGCGCGGGTATGGCGGCAGCGCTTCCCGGCGTAGTGGCTTCTATGACACTTTGTCCTGTTATCGGTGTACCGTTGTCAGGAGCCAGGCTGGACGGCATGGATGCTTTATTTTCCATTGTCCAGATGCCGTCGGGGATTCCTGTGGCGACAGTGGCGATTGACGGCGCTAAAAATGCGGCGTACCTGGCAGTGGAAATCGGCGCGGCAGCAGATAGAGATCTTTATAGAAAATATAAAGAATACCGTGAAGAAATGGCTGCTGAAATTTATCGTAAAGATGAAAAGTTACAGAAAGAATTGAAATAATTATATAGGGGACAGGGAGGGTATGATGAAAGAATATAAGCCTTTTAAATCGGGGAAAGTTCGTGAATTGTATGATTTGGGCGACAGCCTTATCATGGTTTGCACTGACCGCATTTCCGCATTCGATAATATTTTGGAAAATCCGATTCCCAAAAAAGGTGAAGTGCTGAACAAGATGTCCAAGTTTTGGTTTGATTTTACAAAAGACGTGGTACCGAACCATATGATTTCCATTGACGCAGCGGATATGCCTGCGTTTTTCCGAAAACCCGAATTTGATGGAAACAGCATGAAAACCCAAAAGCTGGAGATGATTCCTGTAGAATGCATCGTCCGGGGATACATCACAGGCTCCGGCTGGGAAAGCTACAAAAAAGACGGCACCATCTGCGGTATCCGTCTGCCGGAAGGGCTTGAGGAATGTGAAAAGCTCCCTGAAGCGATTTTCACTCCTTCTACCAAAGCGCCTGTCGGTGAGCATGACATGAATATTTCCATGGAAGAAGGGGCGGAATGGATTGAAAAGACCTTCCCGGGAAAAGGGAAGGAATACATGGAAAGGCTTCGTGACTTAACACTTGCTCTGTACAGGAAATGCGCCGATTACGCGCTGTCTAAAGGCATCATCATTGCGGACACTAAGTTTGAATTCGGTCTGGATAAGGAAGGAAATATCGTTCTCGGTGATGAAATGCTGACGCCTGACAATTCACGCTTCTGGCCGCTGGACGGTTATGCACCGGGGAAAGGGCAGCCGTCTTATGACAAACAGTTTGTCCGCGACTACCTGAAAGAGAATCCGGGGGATGTGCTGCCGCAGGAAATCATTGACAAGACGATCGGCAAGTATGTGGAAGCCTACGAACTTCTCACGGGAGAAAAATTCTGAAAGTGGATGACGGGAATATGGCTGCCTGCGATGACAAGTTTCATGAAGAATGCGGGGTTTTTGCCATCTATGACAGAAACCGGCCTGCTGCTCTTGAAACATATTACGGGGTTTTTTCTTTGCAGCACCGCGGGCAGGAAAGCGCGGGAATAACTGTCAGCGACGGGCATACGATGGAAACATTCCGCGGCATGGGTCTTGTCACGGAAGTCTTCCGCAAACTTCCTGAAAAAGAAGGTTTCATAGGCATCGGCCATGTGCGGTACAGCACGACGGGATCTTCCATTCCGAGCAATATCCAGCCGCTGCAGCTGGAAGGCGCGGAAGGGCCTTTGGCTCTTGCCCACAACGGGAATCTGGTGAATACAAAAGTTCTCAGAAACCGACTCCTTCAAAGCGGATCTACCTTCCAGACCACCATGGACACGGAAATCATTATCAAACTCCTTGCCCATGCAGGAGCAGCCGTGATGGAGGACAGGATCAAGGGCGTTATGGATGAAATCCGCGGCGCATATGCCGTTGTGGCGTGTACCAATCAGGCAGTTTACGGATTCCGGGATCCCTTCGGCTATCGTCCGATGGCGCTGGGCAAGACAGAAAGCGGTTATGTACTTTGTTCGGAGACGCCTGCCCTTGATGCGATTGACGCGGAATTTGTCCGCGATATCCTTCCCGGAGAAATTGTAAGAATTGATGATGACGGCGTTCATAGCACGATGTATGGAAAAAAGGCGCCCCGCCTCGGGATCTGCGCCTTTGAGTATATTTATTTTGCCCGTCCCGATTCCGTGATGAACGGACAGGATATCTATGAAGCACGCCTGTCTATGGGCCGCCATTTATGGGAAGAAACGCATTATGAAGGTGATGTTGTCATGAGCGTCCCCGATTCGGGCAATGTGGCAGCATTAGGGTATTCCCATGCGTCAGGCATTCCTTATGTGGAAGGACTTTTGAAAAACAAGTACATGGGGCGTACTTTTATCCAGCCCGGGCAGAAACAGAGGGAACGGGCGGTACGGATGAAGCTGAATCCGATTGTCATGAATGTAAAGGGGAAACGAATCATCCTTGTGGACGACTCCATTGTCCGCGGAACAACAAGCGGTATCATTATCCGTTTGCTGCGGAATGCAGGCGCAAAGGAAATAAAAATGTGCATCAGTTCGCCTCCTGTCAGATTCCCTTGTTTCTTCGGCATTGATACGGCACAGCGGAGGCAGCTGGTCGCCGCGAGCCATTCGGAAGAAGAAATCTGCAAAATGATTGGCGCCGATAAGCTGCACTATCTGTCGCAAAAAGGACTGGCGGAATCCATTTCCCGCATACGGGCCAAAGATATGTGTTTTGCCTGCTTTGACGGTGATTATCCCGAACCGGTGTCGGGCGGCGGACTCGACGGTATGAAAGAATAAGGAGAGACATATGGACGAAAAGAAAAAGGGGCTGACTTACGCGGAAGCGGGCGTGGACATCGACGCCGGAGAAAGAGAAGTGGAACTGATTAAAAAATCTGTGCAGGCGACCTATACAAGAGGGGTGCTGGGGGATCTGGGCGGCTTTGGCGGCCTGTTCCGCCTGAAAGACGAATTGTCTGAAGATCCCATCCTTGTTTCAGGCACGGACGGTGTAGGGACGAAACTGCGTCTTGCCATTGAAATGGGGATACATCATACCATCGGGCAGGACTGCGTGGCGATGAGTGTTAATGATGTTCTCGTACAGGGGGCGCGCCCGCTTTTCTTTCTGGATTATATCGCGACGGGGAAACTGGATCCGGAACTGATGGCGGAGATTGTCAAAGGCGTGGCTGATGCCTGCATCGAATCGGGGTGCGCGCTTCTTGGCGGTGAAACGGCGGAAATGGCCGGCTTTTACGCATCAGGCGACTACGACGTAGCAGGTTTTGCGGTAGGGATTGTGGATAGGAAAAACTTAATTACCGGTGAAAAGATTACGGCCGGCGACGTTATCCTCGGACTGCCTTCCACAGGTATCCATTCTAACGGTTATTCCCTGGTACGCCGCATTATCTCTGACAATCATTTAAATTTAAAAGAAACTTATGAAGGGTTTGACAAACCTCTCGGAGAAGTCGTACTTACGCCGACAAAGCTTTACCCGAAACTTGTCCTTCCCGTACTGAAGGGCGCTGACGTGAAAGGACTTGTCCATATTACAGGGGGAGGTTTTTATGATAATATTCCCCGTGTCCTTCCGGAGGGGACAAGAGCTGTCCTTGATGCGGATAAATGGCCGCTACTTCCAATTTTTTCTTTCATCAAAGCGCAGGGCGGCGTAGAGCCCCGTGAAATGTACCGCACCTTTAACTGCGGACTGGGAATGCTCCTCATTTTGAGCCGTGGGGAAGCGGAAAAGGCGAAAAAAATATTGAAGAACATCGGCGAAGCTGTTTATGAAGTCGGCACAATCAGCGAAGGAAATCGGGATGTCATTGTGACAGGCGGGCTTTTCCATGAATAAGCGCATACTGATATTTGCGTCAGGCCGCGGCTCCAATGCGGAAGCTCTCCATGAAGCTGCCGTGGACGGAACGATTAAGGGGAGGATCGTAGGCGTTATCTGCGACCATCACGACGCGCCTGTTCTTCAGAGGGCAGAAAGATGGAAGGTGCCTGCAACGGTTATTGAAATGAAGACATGCAGGGATAAAGCTGATTATAATGAGAAGATTTTGGAAGCGGCGAAATCATACGCACCCGATCTGATCTGTCTGGCAGGATATATGCGTATCTGTGGCGAAAATTTGATAAAGGCTTTTGAAAACCGCATTATCAATATCCATCCCGCCCTGCTGCCCAGTTTTCGCGGACTCCACGCACAGCGGCAGGCGATAGAGGCGGGGGTAAAAGTGGCGGGATGTACTGTCCATTTTGTGGGAACAGGGCTTGATGACGGCCCGATTATCACGCAGGTGGCGGTACCGGTTTATGACCATGATACGGAAGATACGCTTTCCGCACGTATACTGGCGGAAGAACATCCCGCCTATGTCCGCGCAGTGAAAGCCTATTGCGAAGATAAACTTCATATAGCGGGTCATACAGTGACAGGCATGCACGAGGAGGAATGAAAATGGCAGTTAAAAGAGCATTGATCAGTGTATCTGACAAGACCGGCATCGTGGAATTTGCCAAAGGCCTTCATGAACTGGGAGTGGAGATTATTTCCACTGGCGGTACGATGAAAGCGATCTCTGAGGCAGGGATTCCGGTCATGTCCGTTTCCGATCTTACCGGTTTTCCGGAAATGATGGACGGCAGGGTGAAAACGCTTCACCCGAAAATACATGGCGGTATTCTGGCGGTTCGTGACAATCCCGCCCATGTAAAAGCGATGGAAGAACATGGAATTGCCGGTATCGATCTGGTGGCCGTCAATTTATATCCTTTCCGTGAAACGATAGCGAGACCCGGTGTCATACGGGCGGAAGCTGTTGAAAATATTGATATCGGCGGCCCTTCCATGGTACGTGCGGCAGCAAAGAATTATAAGTATGTCACGATTGTCGTTGATCCCGCGCAGTACGGAGAGGTGCTGGAACGGATCCGGGAAGACAGGCTGACGGAAGAGTTCCGCTTTGATTTGTCAAGAAAAGCTTTTCTTCATACAGGACTGTATGACTGCGCCATTGCCGATTACATGACAAAAGAAATAAATGGCGGCGGAGAAGGGCTGCCGGATATCTTTGCCAAGGCTTATGTAAAGATCCAGAATCTCCGCTATGGTGAAAACCCGCATCAGAAAGCAGCCTTTTACAGAGATCCGGAAGCGAAAGGCGGCATTGCTTCCGCCAGGCAGCTGCATGGAAAAGAATTATCATATAATAATATTGTGGATATGGAAGCGGCATGGGATCTTGCCTGCGAATGGAAAGATACTCCCGCCTGTGTGGTTGTAAAGCATACGAATCCCTGCGGTACCGCTCTCGGTACAAGTGCCCTCGACGCGTTTAAGCGGGCCTTTGCGGCGGACAGCAAATCTGCATTCGGCGGCATTGTGGCGATGAACAGGGAATGTGACAAAGAAACGGCGGAAGAAATGAAACCGATTTTCTTTGAAGTCATTATGGCTCCAAAGTTTTCACAGGAAGCTGTCGATATTTTATCTGTGAAGAAAAACATCCGCCTTGTAGAAGTGGCGGATACGGAAGAAAAAGAACTGCAGCTCCATAAGGTTTCCGGCGGACTTCTCGTGCAGACACCGGACGACAGCTCCGAAACGAGAGCAGACTGTACTTGTGTCACGGAAAGAGCGCCGACGGAAGAAGAGTGGCAGGCACTGGAATTCGGCTGGAAGATTGTAAAGCACGTTAAGTCCAACGCCATCGTGCTGACCGGTAAGGATATCACTTACGGCGTGGGCGCGGGACAGATGAATCGCGTAGGTGCGGCGGATATTGCCATTGCCGAAGCGGGAGAAAAGTGTAAAGGCTCCATCATGGCGTCTGACGCGTTCTTCCCTTTCGGTGATACAATTGAAGCAGCAGGGAAAGCAGGAATTACCGCTGTCATTCAGCCCGGCGGTTCTATACGCGACCAGGAATCTATCGATATGGCAAATAAGTATGGTATAGCTATGGTATTTACCGGACATCGGCATTTCCGCCATAGCTGAGATTGGAGGAGCTTTGAAAGTATTAGTGATTGGAAGCGGCGGCAGGGAACATGCGCTGCTCTGGAAACTGGCACACAGTCCGTCTGTGAAAGAAGTGTACGTCATTCCCGGAAACGATGGAATGACAGATGTGGCGCATTTAATTCCGGTAAAAGGAGCAGAAGATATTCTGGATTTTGCCCGTCTGATGGAAGTGGATCTTACCGTTGCTGGTCCCGAAACCGTACTGACGGAAGGTCTGGCCGACAAGTTTGCCGAAAAGGGAATGGCTTTCTTTGGACCGTCAGCGGCAGCAGCGCAGATTGAAGGTTCGAAAAGTTTCGCCAAAAATCTGATGAAAAAGTATAAGATCCCTACAGCTGCTTATGAAACATTTACTGATGAAGAAAAGGCCGTTTCTTATATCAAAAAACGAAAGAAATATCCCCTTGTCATCAAGGCAGACGGACTGGCGTCGGGGAAGGGCGTCGTCATTGCCGAAACCGAAGAGCAGGCTGTTCAGGCGGTCCGCGGGATGCTGGAAGGAAAAACCTTTGGCAGCGCGGGAGAATCCGTGGTGATTGAAGAATTTATGGAAGGGGAAGAGGCGAGTGTTCTCTGCTTCACTGACGGAAATACCATCGTTCCTATGATTTCCGCACAAGATCATAAACGCATCAGCGACGGGGATATGGGAGCGAATACCGGCGGCATGGGGGCTTATGCTCCCACTCCGGTCATGACGAAAGAATTGGACAAAATCGTTTATGATACCATTCTGCTGCCTGCTGTCAAAGCAATGAAAAAAGAAGGCTGCCTGTTTAAAGGCTGCCTTTATGCCGGATTGATGATTACAAAAGACGGACCCAAAGTGGTGGAATTTAACTGCCGATTTGGAGATCCTGAGACGGAAGCCGTTCTGCCGCTTCTTGAAAGCGATCTTGCGAAGATCATGCTTGCCTGCACGAAAGGAACCTTGAAAAAGGAAAAGGTGGAATGGAAAAACGCTTGTGCTGTGGATGTCGTCCTGGCATCGGAAGGATATCCCGCCACCCATTCCTCGGGAGAGGAGATATCAGGGCTGGAGGAAGCAAAAAAGACCGGCTGCCTCGTGTTCCATGCGGGCAGTATGAAGAAAAAAGGCAGGTACTTTGTTAATGGCGGCCGTGTGCTGAATGTGGCGGCTGTCGCGCCGACATTGAAAGAAGCGCGGGACAAGGCCTATGAAGGTGTTTCAAAAATCAGCTGGCGGGGTATGCAGTACCGTCATGATATTGCCGATAAAGGGTTGAAGCGTTTGAAAAAAAGAAAATAGAAAAGAAAAGCGCTGTTTTCATATTTGATGGGGACAGCGCTTTTATCTGTGTTTATATGGGCGGATATTTTTGGTTAGTTTTACTGATCCGGTCATTTGATATCCACCTATGCCTGTTTCTGCAGGCAGGAAATTATTCTTCGGAACGTTTAGCAATCTGCCCGACCTATGAAAAAATGGCAATAAAAAAAGACGAGGACACAGTGATGTGTGATGTGCCCCCCAAAAGTCTAACTTTTGAGGGTCGGCACAACAGGTCTTCGCCTTTTCCGTCGAGTATAGATTATTACTTTCCTGCGCCATCAGCAGCGATGGCGGCATTGACGCTTGCATTCAGACGGGATTTTTTACGAGCGGCAGCATTTTTATGGATAATGCCTTTCCGCGCAGCGGTATCGATAACGCTCTGCGCTTCGCGAAGGGCGATGTCCTTCTGGTCGGTTGTGGCAGCAGCTACAGCTTTCTTGACAGCACCATGGATCCGGGAACGGAAAGCGGCATGAGCAGCTCTCTTCTTTGCGTCAGTTTTCATGGTCTTTATGTTGGATTTTATTTGCGGCAATTGTTTCACCTCCCGTCTGTGTCATTCATACCGTGTTATTTTACCATGTTTCGCTTTCTGTGGCAAGAAATCTTTTATAATGCCGTCGGTTTGTGTAAAAGCAGGCTATTCGTTAAAATAAAGGAAATGCCGGAATAAACATATTTCCTTCAGATCGGTTTATGGAAAGAGCAAAGGAAAAGGAGCAGCCTATGTATGTCGGTGTAGATATGGTGAAAGCGGCACGCTGGGAACGGATTTGTGAAAAATTTCCGTCCCGCCTTGAAAAAATGTTTACGGAGGAAGAACGGGCGCACTGTGAGTCAAAAGGAAAAAATAAGGCTTATTCTTACGCGGCGCTCTGGGCAGCGCGGGAAGCAGCAGGGAAAGCACTGGGGATAGGCATCCTCGGTTCAGGTTTTGGCGATGCGTACCTGTCATGGACAAAGTGGGGGGCGCCTGTTCTCCACTTGCAGGGGAATTTTGAAAAGCGGGCGGAGAAATTGGGAATCACGGATATGTCCGTTTCCATTTCCCATGAAGACGGTATGTCTATTGCTGTTGTTGTGATGGAGGCAAAATCATGATACTGACAACATCTGAGGAATCAAGACTTTTGGATCAACGCGCCATGACAGAATACGGGCTGCCGGAGTCGGTGCTTATGGAAAACGCCGGCGCTTCCGTGGTGCAGCTTATGAAAGAAAAAATATCCTGGGAAGACGCGCGGGTGGTCATCGTCTGCGGCAGCGGAAATAACGGGGGCGACGGATTCGTCACGGCACGGTACGCTCTTTCCGAAGGTGCTGATGTAGCCGTTCTTGTCATGGGGGATGCATCCCATATGGGAGAGAATTCTTTATTGTATAAAAATATAGCGGCTAAAATGGGAATTCCCGTGATTTCCGTTGCAGGCGCGGATGACGCAAAGGAATATCTGGCAGGTGCGGATATTATTGTAGACGCGCTCATCGGCACGGGTCTGAAACATCATGTGAAAGGAAGCACGGCGGAGCTTATTACGGCCATGAATGATTCGGAAGCGGTTATTGTTTCCGTAGATGTTCCCAGCGGCATGTTTTCTGACAGCGGCTGTGCGGCGGGGGCGGTGGTGAATGCCGATTACACGGTGGCGTTAGGCTCCGTAAAGCGGGGGCATGTCCTTTATCCGGGAAATGGATATGCAGGAACCGTCTTGTATTCACCCATCGGCATCCCAAACGGCGCCAGGGAACATTTTCCTGTAAAGTTGGTGGAAGAAAAAGATATTTATGAATTTCTTCCTGTGCGGAGTTTTGCCGCTCATAAGGGAACAAATGGATTTATAGGCATTTTTGCCGGTTCGGAAGGGATGGCGGGCGCGGGTCTGCTGGCAGCACAGGGGGCGCTTTACGGTGGCGGAGGAAAGATTGCCCTTGCTTCCGTAGGGAATGCTGCTTTCCAGCTGGCAGGGAAAATTCCGGAAGTGATGGTTTCTTCCTGCGGGGATGCCCCTTGCTTTACCGAGGATATGTCAGATAAGGCAGTGAAGCAGACCGGGATGTATGACGTTGTCGCGTTGGGACCGGGTCTGGGGCGGAACGAAAGAACGCAGACCTTTGTGGCGGATATGCTGGAGCACTGCCGTAAGACCATGGTTGTGGATGCGGACGCGCTCTTTGCTGTCGGCCATCAAAAAATCAATCTGAGAAACTGCCCTGCTGATGTGGTTCTGACGCCCCACGTGGGAGAATTTGCTTTCCTTACCGGACTTACCGCAAAAGATGTAGAAGCCGGCAGGATCGATGAAGCGATCCGGTATGCTAAGGAAAACCATGTGGTGCTTGTGCTGAAAGGAGCGCCTACGGTTATTGCCGTACCGGACGGCAGGGCATGGGTGAATTCCACGGGGAATCCGGGCATGGCCACAGGCGGTATGGGAGATACTCTGACCGGCATCATTGCCGCCTTTATCGGACAGGGACTTTCTGCCGAAGAGGCTGCTGTGGCAGGCGTATACCTTCATGGACTGGCGGGAGACCTGCTTGCCGAAAAGATGCCGGTGGGGTATACGGCAAGCGATGTGGCCCGCATGATTCCTTTGGCGCGTAAAAAGGTCATTGAAGGATGAAGCGCTTTATAAAGTATTTCCTTTGTCTCCTTATCAGCCTTTGTGTCTTTGCAGGGACAGGCTGCGGGTTTGATGTCTTTGGCAGCGGGAGTGGAACAGCAGCCGATGCGCCTCTGATTATCCGCATGCTTGATATCGGACAGGGAGACGCCATCCTTATTGAAAGAAATGGAAAGTTTGCGCTTATTGATACGGGAGATGTGGAGCATCGTCCTCGGATGGCGGAGTATCTCAGGAAGTACGGCGTGAAAAAGGTGGATACCGTTATTATCACGCATCCCCATGGAGATCATATAGGCGGCATGTTTTCTGTTTTTGCCAATGCGGAAATAAGGCAGGTTTATGATAATGGGGTGCCGACCTCCCTTTCCACGTACAAAACGTATCGAAAGATACTGGATAAAAGGAAAATTCCTCGCAGGACACTGCGGGGCGGTGAAAAAATACAATTGCTGGACGGCGTTCCTTTTACAGTTGTAGGACCTTTGGAAAAAAGCAATGCCCGCGGAGAAAATTCGCGTCAGAATAATGAAAGTATCGTGGGGCTGCTGAAATATGGTAATTTTACGATGCTTTTTACAGGAGATGCGGAAGCGGAAGAGGAAGCATCTATTTTGAAAAGCGGCGCTGACGTAAAGAGTGTTGTCCTCAAAGCGGGACATCACGGAAGCAAGACGTCTTCTACGGAAGAATTTCTCCGTGCCGTTTCACCGAAAGCGGTTTTTATTTCCTGCGGCGCCGGTAATAATTACGGGCATCCCTCAAGGCAGACGATGAAGCGGTTGGAAAAATGGGGGATAGATGTTTATCGGACGGACAGGCAGGGGACGATTACTCTTACCACTGATGGAAAGCGCTATGAAATTACAAAAGAACATTAGAGGGGAAAACATGGAAAGAGAAATGCCGAAGGCAGGAGAAGTGTGGCGGCACTTTAAAGGGAATTGTTATCTTATCATTGCCGCAGCTCGTCATACGGAAACGGGGGAAATGTATGTGGTTTATAAAGCGCTTTACGGTACGTACGAAGACTATCTCCGACCGCTGGATATGTTCATGAGCGAAGTGGACCGGGTGAAATATCCTGATGTGAAACAAAAATACCGTTTTGAAAAAACAGAAAAGGAAGAATAGATATTTCCTGCCGGAATCAGCTGCTGTTCATGGCAGTCTTTTTTTATCCAAAAAACTCAATATAAAATGAAAAATCATTACTTTCCATCATGCATAAAAAGTGGTAAATTAAGCGTATGATTTAAGATACGTAAACGCAGCAGGATGAAAGGAGAAACAGTATGAATATAAAGATTGGAATTTTAGGGTATGGAAATATAGGGCGCGGTGTAGAAACGGCGCTCCGGGATAATCCGGATATGGAACTGGCAGCGGTCTTTACAAGACGGGATCCTTCGCAGGTAAAGATTCTTTCTGAAAATGTGCCGGTCATTTCCGTCTCAGAAATAGAAGCATGGAAAGATAAGATTGACGTACTTCTCCTCTGCGGGGGAAGCGCTACTGACCTGCCGCAGCAGACACCGTTCTATGCGAAAATGTTCAACGTGGTAGATACGTTTGATACCCATGCTAAGGTGCCCGCCCATTTTGCCGCTGTCGATCGGTCTGCAAAAGAAAATGGAAAGATTGCCATTATTTCCGTCGGATGGGATCCGGGACTTTTTTCTCTCTCACGGCTTTATGGGAATGTGATTCTTCCCGACGGGAAAGATTATACTTTTTGGGGAAAAGGCGTTTCTCAGGGGCATTCCGATGCCATCCGCCGCATTAAAGGCGTGAAGAACGCCAAGCAGTATACCTGCCCCGTGGAAAGCGCCATGCGTGCCGTAAGGAACGGGGAAAATCCGGAGCTTACCACAAGAGAGAAACATATCCGTGAATGTTTCGTCGTTTTGGAAGATGGCGCTGACGCGGCATATGTGGAAAAACAAATTAAGACGATGCCGAACTATTTCGCCGGCTATCATACCGTGGTTCATTTCATTTCGGAAGAAGAATTTGATAGGAACCACCAGGGGCTGGCGCATGGCGGTTTCGTTTTCCGCAGTGGAAATACGGGGAAAGAGAAAGAACATAAGCATATTATTGAATTCAGTCTGAAATTGGATTCGAATCCGGAATTCACCACGCATGTCATGGCAGCTTATGCGAGAGCTGCCGCGCGCATGGCCAGAGAAGGACAGACAGGATGTAAAACGGTGTTTGATATACCGCCGGCATACCTTAGCGAAAAGAGCGGCGAAAAGCTCCGTTCTTCGATGCTGTAAAAGGCAATAGCGGCTTGACAATTTAGTATATGATAGTGTATTCTACATAAGTCAGTTATGCGGAGCGGTACTCAAGTGGCTGAAGAGGACGGTTTGCTAAATCGTTAGACGGGTTTCCCGTGCGGGGGTTCGAATCCCCCCCGCTCCGCCATGAATTATGAGGCAGGATATTTTTATGGGTATCCTGTTTTTTGTTTTCATTATTCAATAATTAAAATAAAAAGGAATCTGATCAGAGGTTATTTTCCGGAACAGGTAAAATTGCGGTACCCTGCAAATCCTGGGCTGTAATTCCTTTTTGCTGCCAGCCTCATTATCGTGCTGTCTAAATAATAAAAAGGGTAAAGGCACCCGCTGTATCAGAATAAACACCTGGGCCGAAATAAAAGGTATTCCAAAGAGGTGTATAAACTTCTCAAGAAGATATTATATATAAATTTTATTATGGATTTTGCCCGAAATCATAGATAAGCGGACGGTTTTGTCCTTTAAAACATGGTATAATATTAAAAATAATCGTTGCCAGAGAACGGCAGAGGGAGATGTCAGATGACCATCACGTATATATTTCAGATTCTGGAAGCTGTGGTAAAAGGCGATGCAGAGAAGTATGGCGTAATTCCTGATATGAACGGAGAACTGCAGAAAGCGGTGCGCCGATCAAGGAGACGTATTGCCCGGCTTCGGGAACGGGCACAGTACGAGCTTGGGGAGATGGATAAGGCAAAAGTGGCGGCGGCCAATGACAATATGAGGCGTTTTACCAAGTCTCTCGGTAAAATCCGCAATTTGAACCTGGAGGACTGCCGGGGGCTGATTGGCATTGAAGATTTTCTGGAAGATGGAAACCGGATTCATGAAGTCATGGAAATGGCTGAGAAGATCGAGCATATGTCGGCGGTCAGCTCTACGGCGTACACGCCCATGTCTCTCGGATTCGGCGTGTTGGAAACATATACGGATGTGGCACCCATTGAAATTGATAATAGGAAGTTCAATGCGGGTGATAAGGAATATTGCCTGCAGATGATTAAAAAGCTGCATGCTTTTCAGGATTCTGTCCGTGAAGTTTGTTCCCGCCTGCTGGATATTACCGAGTGTGCCCGTGAAAGAGGGGACGCGCTGAATGATCTCGCTGATTACTTTGCTGATGGCGTAGACAGCCTGGAGCGGATCCAGATGCAGTCCGGCGGTGACTGGAAACTTTATACTTTGGCGCAGAAGATGCAGATCGGAAGAGCGATACAGGTAGCCCAGCTTATTACGCTTCTTTTCCGGAATCTGATGGATGGCGCGGGACATGTGGATGAACAGAGCCGCAGCGCGATAAAAAAAGCGCAGGATGAACTCCTGAAACGTGATGCATGATAATGAAGATTGCCCGATGAACTGACCACCAAAAGTTAGATAAAAACTGATTTGAGGAGGTCAGTTTTATTATGGGGAAATACAGTTTTGCATAAATTCTTTTCTATAAGTATGCTATACTTTATGCATGTAGTTATTTTTATAAACAGGGAGGCAATATGTCTATCGCATTTATACTGCGCATGATTTCCAATACGATCAGCGGTAAAGGCGGACATCCGCAAAGCATTAATGAAGAGATTGAGCGTGCGAAAAAGCGGGCGGCAAAAAGGATATACCGTGCAAAAGTACGTGCGGAAGATGAATTGGGAGAACTGGACCGTGTCCGTATCACTCTCATGGCAGGGGATATGAAAAAATTTACCAAAGAATTTTCTGAAATTAAAAATATTGATTTTCATGACTGCGACACACTGACCGGATTGGAGCATTTTAATAAGGAACGGAGAAACTGGAGGGAACTGGAAGCGCTGTCATCCAAAGCGATGGGACTGATGAATCTGTCCGGCGGTATGGATGCCATCGGTTTTGGTGCGGGCGTCATAGACCAGTATGCTGTGGTTCCGGAACTGGATGTGCTTCCTTCTGAAAGTGAAGGTGATGTGGATGCATTGAAAGAAATGAGCGGACGGCTGCAGAAATTCCAGCAGCAGGTAAAGAAGCTGTGCTGCCGTATGCAGGATGTAAGACGAGAAGCCCGCCAGGCACAGGATGCCCTTCTTGATTTGTCAGATTATCTGACAGATGGAATCAAGGATATCCGCGATATCCGAAGTGAGAGCGGGAATGACTGGAAGAATTATTCGGAGTCGCAGAAGATTATTATAGGCAGAACAACGCAGGTGGCACACCTTATCAGCGTGCTTTCCGAAGTCCGTTTTCTTACTGATGAAGCGGATCTGCGTGGAGAAATAAGGGAAGCTTTGGAAGCGACGGAAGAGCTGCTTGACGAACTTGGCGTATGACGGGCGAGGAGAGTCTTTCTTTTGAGGAGGACTCTTTTTTATTGACTTGACAATTCAAAGACTAAAAAATAGAAAAGTTGTTTTCATTCTCGTAGATTTGTTAAAATAAACACAAGACGAAAAACATGCAATGGATTTGTATTTTCGGAGAGCGGCTATGAAAAGAAGAAAAGTAAGGACAGCTGTTTTGGGACTAATGGCACTTTTGATGTGGTCCGGCAGCATGGCGGCGGAAGAGATTTATCTGCATGGAGATACGAATATTCCGATGATTTTGAATACCGGTGGTATAGATAATGATGGGAATACAGGCGTGTTTATGGATCTCACTTCTATCAGTGTGGAAGATTTATTTAAAAACGGCCTGGCTGTAAAAGTGAATTTCTTCAAGTTGGAAAAAGGAGTGTCGACTGTATCTACCGCCCATTTCCGCATGACGGAAGACGGCGGCGCATGGATTGCCATGGAAGACGGCTGGCATGCTGTGAATGAAGGAGCTGCGCGGGCGGAAAGTGAAGCGGTGCGTCTGATTCGGGAAGAAATGGGAAAAGAAGAGTGCCGTGATAAGTACATGGGACAAATTACGGCACTCTGGGAGAGAAAAATAAAGGCGGCGGAAACGGCGCAGCAGGAAGAATATGAAAAGCTGCAAAGGGAAACGGAAGAAAAGAATCAGGAAAATAATAAATCCGTGAAAAGTGTGAAATTGCCGGACATGGAAATGCCGGAACTGGAACGAGCCGAGCCTGATAAAGTGGTGGAAATAAAATCACCTGACATGATACCTGCAGTAAATCCTGTAAAAAAGAACGCATCGATAGAAATGCCGGTAAAGGCAGAGATGGAAGAGACAGCGGCAGATGCAAAGAAAAACGGATCGAGAAAGGAAGAAACGTCTGCCGAATCGCCGATGACCGGCCCCCTTGAAAAGAAAAAAACAGAACTGACGGCAGTGAAAGTCAAAGGAAACGTACAGAGGAAAGAAGATGCACAGAAAAATGAAGAGGGGGAAATCACCGAGCAGGTCGAAATTTCCATCGTCTCCCATCCGGTGGTGGAAATCATTTCAAAAAGTGATGTGACATAAAGTCCCTGTAAAAGTTGGCTCTTTTCTGATGAAAATAGTATAATCACTACGGAGTATTTTCCGGAAGTATAAGTCCTCCCCGCAAAATCCGATGGCTGCGCGGAGGATGTATTTTTTTCGAAAGGCGTACCATGGCTAAGAGATATTACGAACTTCATGTATCAGGCTGCACGAGACATCTTCCCGTACTGAATATTTCAGACAAGGTAGCGATTGCGGGATTTGTCATTTTGGGTGATGTGGAAATTGTGGAAAACACGGCCCGCGATTTGGCGGCGAAAGTGCCGAAAGATTGCGAATACGTCATGACGGCGGAAACGAAAGGAATCCCCCTTGCCGCTGAACTGGCCAGAAATCTGGGGCAGAAGACGTACCTGGTGGCAAGAAAGTCGGTCAAGGCGTATATGGATGATCCTATCTGTGTAGAAGACGAGTCTATTACTACGATGGGAAAACAGAAGCTGTACCTGTCTGCCTCTGATGTGGCGCTGATCCGCGGGAAGAAAGTCCTTCTTGTGGACGATGTCATCAGTACCGGCGGATCTATGAAAGCCTTGAAAGAACTGGCGGAAAAAGCGGGCGCCCAAGTCTGCTGCCAGGCTGCCATTCTTGCCGAAGGCGATGCAGCGAAGCGTGACGATATCGTATTTCTTGAAGAACTGCCTCTCCTGGAGGCTGAATAAAAACGAAAGCCGTATACACGAAATGGGTATGACGGCTTTTTTGATGGAGGGGATATTCCTTCCTTTTTACGGGAAATGCTGTAAAGGAGAGCGCTTTTTATGGTATAATATGGCGAATAATTTGGAATTTGCCACATAGATTTTGAATCAATTCCGACAGGAGGAATGGAATGAAACACCAGGAGACTGTTATCATCATCGACTTCGGCGGGCAGTATGCGCAGCTGATTGCAAGAAGAGTGCGCGAATGCGGCGTATATTGTGAAATTCTGCCGTACAATAAGCCGGCGGAAGAAATTCTTTCCCACAACCCGAAAGGCGTTATCTTTTCCGGAGGCCCTGCCAGTGTAAATATGGAAAATGCCCCACAGCTGGATGAAGGCGTATTCAAGGCAGGCGTACCGATTCTGGGAATCTGCTACGGTATGCAGCTTATGGCAAAAGACCTTGGCGGCACGGTTGCCAGTCCGGAAAAACATGAATACGGCCATACGGAATTTTCCAGAAACGGAAGCTGTCCGCTTTTTGAAAATATTTCAGAAAAGACTGCCGTATGGATGAGCCACGGCGATGCGGTCACCGATATGCCTGCCGGTTTCGGGCTGATCGGACATACGGAACTGACTCCCACCGCGGCGATGGCTGATGAAGCAAGGCGTTTCTATGCCGTCCAGTTCCATCCGGAAGTCGTCCATACCACTGAAGGTACACAGATGCTGAAGAATTTCCTTTTCCGTATCTGCGAATGTGAAGGCGGCTGGTCTATGGAAAATTATATCGACATCGCTGTTGCCAATATCCGGCAGCAGGTAGGCGACCATAATGTCCTCTGCGCTCTTTCCGGCGGTGTGGACTCTTCTGTTGCCGCTGTCCTTGTCCATAAAGCGGTTGGGGATAAACTGACCTGCGTATTTGTAGATCACGGATTCCTCCGGCAGGGTGAAGCGGAACAGGTAGTAGATACATTTACGAACAAATTCAAGATCAAACTGATTCATAAAGATGCGTCCCGGCATTTCCTTTCTCTTCTGAAAGGTGTGACAGAACCGGAAAAGAAACGTAAGGCCATCGGTGCTGAATTTATTCATACTTTCCAGGAAGAAGCCAACAAGTTGGAAGATGTGAAATTCCTTGTTCAGGGTACGCTTTATCCCGATGTGGTGGAAAGCGGCACTGCCACGGCGGCAACCATCAAATCCCACCACAATGTAGGCGGTCTTCCGAAAGATATGAAATTTGAACTTATCGAACCGCTCCGTGAGCTTTTCAAAGACGAAGTCCGCCAACTGGGACGTGAACTGGGACTCCCCGAAGACGTTATCAACCGTCAGCCCTTTCCCGGACCGGGATTGGCAATCCGTATCATCGGTGAAATTACTCCGGAAAGATTGGAAATCCTCCGTAAAGCGGATGCCATTGTCAGAGAAGTCATCAAAGAAAGAGGTCTCTATAACGAAATCTGGCAGTCCTTTGCCATACTCCCCGCCGCAATCCGAAGCGTGGGCGTCATGGGCGATGAAAGAACGTACGATTACACCGTAGGCATCAGAGCCGTTACAAGTTCTGACGGTATGACTGCCGATTACTTCCGTTTCCCCTGGGAAGTCCTTGACGAAATGAGCAGAAGAATCTGCAATGAAGTCAAAGGCGTGAACAGAGTAGTCTACGATATCACATCCAAACCGCCGAGCACGATTGAGTGGGAATAAATCATAACCACCCGTAGAACGGGTGGTTATTTGTTTAAATCATGTTTTAAAAGGTTTTTTATATATTCGTGAAAGATAGGTCATCATGAGAGCTAATTATAAAAAGCTATGGCATACTCTGCTGGTTAGGAATATGAAGAAGAAGGAATTGGCAGAACTTGCGGGGGTCAGTACATACACGATTAATAAGCTTAATAAAAACGAGAATGTTACTGTGGAAGTCCTTGGGAAGATCTGTAAGGTTTTAGAATGTAGCTTAGATGATATTATGGAGTTTGAAGAAGAAAAGGGAGTAGGAAGGAAAAATAATGAAGAAGATCTTCTTTAAGAAGAATTATAAAACATTTATAGGACTATTTATAGTAACTATTGTAATTGGTGTTATTTATACAGAATGCTGAACGTGGATAGGAGTATCTTTTCATGATAAAGACGAAAGGTCAGTTAATGAAAGGATGTGCTTTTGTAGATGAGGTTTTACTATGGGTGCTATTCAATAAACAAATAAATCCAATTTATTAAAATGTAGGATGTCTGAATTTGCACAGATAATTAAAATAGGGGATAAGGTTTTCTTTATTGTTTGAAGAAGAGAAATAGATATATTTATTATTATATTGAGAGGAGTCATTTTGATGGATAGAATCGAACTATCAAAGCATATAAAAAAAGGTGATACACTATATACTCCTTATACCGATCCGGAAGGGCTTGGATCTGCGTTAAGTTTATCGAGCTGGTCTCAGAATTGGCTTCCAGAATTTTTATGGATTGGGCTAATTATTCATAAATACGGGAGAAAAAGAGGCTTAGAGAGAATTTATCATATTATTGATGAATTAAACTCATGGTCGATATGTGTTCCTCAGTTTTCGAAAATACTTGACTTAGAGCGAGAAAAAAGAGAGCGTTTTTGGTCTATCGTCTTAAAATATGTGGATCGTGATGTATTGGCTTCATTTACAATTGTTGTGACACCAGATATAGATGATGTCTTTTATAATTTCTTTTTTGATTATTCGATAAATATTGATGAGAGCATTTCTGAACTTTTTACAATAATTAAAGAATGTAGTAAATTTCATGATGAGCTTACAACAGATATATGTTTCGCCTTGGATTGGTTCTATGTAAAGAGTGGGAGATTACATATTTCAAGTGGAGTAGATCTATTGCCACAGGCATTGACTGCTTATTACAAATATGATCATTCTGATGAGATAATGAGGAAGTATAGACCTGTAATAAGGTCAACATTTCAAGGGTTATGTAGTATTGATAGTAGTAAAGAATTTTCAAAACTGATATGGGGAAGATTGGGAGAAGTATCTGAATGTAATCCATTAATAATACTGTGGGATGGAAGTGAAAAAATGAAATTCTTTGATAAGATAACAAAAGTTATTGATTATATTGCTGCGACTAATGATGACAAAAAGATGGATGAAAAGTATGCGGTTATAATGGGGCTTACTTGCTATATTTATAAAATTTACAGAGAAATATCAGAAAAAAAACTTGAGAACAACATAAGCGGAAGGATACTTTTTAGAACTATGGTGGAAAGTTACATAAATTTGAAATATATTATGTTGCAAGAAAAAGAAATTCCTGATGTGTATAATAGATTTAAGGCTTATGGACTTGGGAAGTACAAGCTTGTTATGGCCAAGATGAGGGAAGGGAAATATTCTGTTTCTGATGATGCGCAGTTTCACCAAAGAATCATGGAACTTCTTGTTAATGAGGATATGGACGAAGCATTTGTTAATACTAGTTTTGGATACTTTGACAAAACTCAGATAAACAAAAAATTTACTTTGTGTGATGAACTAATGTTGTATGAAATTTACTACGAATATGGAACAAATTTTACTCACGGTTTTTGGGGAGCAATAAGAGAAACTTCAATGCTTATATGTGACAATCCAGCCCATAATTACCATACTGTCCCTGATTATTATGCCGAACAGAAATTAAGAAGCGTGCAAGATGATTGTGATATGATTATGAGGAAATTATTTGAACTTATTTCAGGATATATTGAACTTCCGGATTTCTATTATGTTGAGTAAGTTCAGGAGGGAGAAATTAGGTTGATCGAAACAAAACCATTAAAGAGAATAATGAAGGAATATCTTTCTATTCTTGAAAAATACGAAGACAAAATAGATTGTTTTGAACAAGAAGATATTAAGAGACTGATAGGAGAAGTTCGCTTATTTTGGTATCGTCAGAAACGTTATATACGTTATTTTCTTTCAAATATTGATAAAGAGGATAATGTAACATATTTATCAGGGGCTGTAAGATTGGATATAAAAAATTCTGGTCACAAAGAGTATATTATTGTAAAAGGATGTAAGTTAGTAAATGATCCATTAATGAAAATGACGTCTTTTTATCATGGAACAGATGGTGAAGTAAATTTTGAAACAGCAAATAGATATTTAAAGGATTGTTTTTCTGATATGCTTGTGCTTTTACGTGAGTATTCTGAAGACTTTTTTGTAATTCCATTAGAAACAATAACTACTACAGATAACGACGAATATCATAAGGCGCTTGTTGATGCTGCGGAACAAATGTTATTGTCGTTTTTTTCTAAGCGGTATGGTTCTATTGAGGAAATGAAGAATGATAATTCTTCATATGAGGAGTTAGATAACCATTTATACAGCTGGATAAAAGAAAGATTGGTTTTTGATTCTATTGAAGATAGTAAATTGTCAATAGAAGAAAAATGTAAAAAAGCTCTTAATGCCGAAAAAGAGTATATTCCGTTCATGGAATCGATGAGTGAATCTGATCTATTTTTTATCTTAGTAATTCAGCATTGCATGGGGGCGATGGCAACATTTAATTGTATGCAGAACTTAAGAATTATGCCATATATTAGGAATGATATTGCTTTTCAATATTTTGATTTGCTTTTTCATTCAAGTATAAATGGTAAATTTGATATACTCGATTATTTGCAAGTACTTGTACCTTATATATTACAAAAGAAATTTGATTTTTCTGAATGGGATTATGAGGAAGTAAAGCAGAAAATGGGTGAAGGCGTTCTTATTGATTATATTCTTGAGAACATAGTAATCGAAGAAGATGGATATCCAAGAATTTCTGATATAGTTGAAAAAGCAAAAGATTATATAGAAAAATTGGAAATGAGTTAATTGCAAAGGAATATAGAAACTGAATTTTTGAATTCGGTTCTTCGTGAACTGACAAGTCTGTGTCGTTATGACTGCAGGCAACAGCTATCGAGAAGCAGGGCGACAGGTTATTGGAAGTACGAACAATGAGGACGAGGTTACCTTTCATGGATACATTGACGAAGCTACAGAAGATCAAAGGTTTTTACAAAAATAAAGAATTGAGTGCTAATTTATTTAGAATTCCACCGACAGAAGAAAAGCTAAGGAAAGGCAAGGCAGAAGGGGAAGAAGCAACAAAATTTCACTATTCAGTAGCAAAAGAGTTTAGAAGTGTTATCGAAAAATAGTTGGTACTATATCGGAAGATTTGCTTGTTACTGTAGTATCACTCTTGATACTGATATGATACTAAATAATTCAAAAACTATGAAAAACAGGTATAAAAACAGCTAAAAATAGAAACTAAATAAATACTGATATATAAAAAGAGAAACAAATATGTTATGGTAATTATTGAGTGGGAATAAGAGCGTTTTCCTTTGAAAGTTTTCCCGTATTTTAATAAAAGAATAGATAAACTAACACCAATGAAATGCCATTAGAGACGATAGATTGGTATGATGGAATGATAAAAGAGGCTACTGGGGAGTATAAAAGTTAATTATTAACTAGGAGGAGAAAATGGCAGTTACTAAATATGAATCATATTATAACAAATTAAAGAGTCAGTTGATGAGATAAAAGAAAATTATGATTATAAAAATTCATCAAATGCATTTATACATTGGTATCTAAAAAATCATTTATTTTTAGAAGAACAAGAGATCGGTGAAGCAATAATTGACGGTTTTGGCGATAATGGTATCGATGCAATCTTGCTAAATGAAGAAGAAAAAGAACTAACTGTAATGCAATTCAAGTTTCCGAATGATATAAATGGTATTAATTCTGAAATAAGCCAGGGAGATATATTAAAAACTTTTAATGGTTTTAATTTGTTAATTGATAAAACAACGAATCAAGAATCAAATATTCAGTTTAACCAATTTAAAGAACGAATAAATGATATGGATATTTTTAGTTTTAAGATTTATTTTGTTAGCTTTAACAAAGGCATAGATGCAATTGCTAATAAAAATTTAGTAGAAAACTTTGCTAAAAACTTTAAAAAAGATTATGGCAGTGAATTACAAATAAAAATTCATGATAAATCAATAATTTCTAATATATATGAAAAAATGAATAGGAAAAATGATTTAGAGATTACACTTTCATATAAACAGTTGGCTTCTGCATATGATATAGATTTAATGAATATAAAATCATATGTTGGATTGGTTAATGGTAAGTCACTTATATCTTCTATTGAAAATAGTATTGAAACTATTTTTGATGAAAATATAAGATTGTACGAGGGGAAAACTAGTGTTAACAATTCGATTAAGGCTACAGCATCTAATCCTAAAGAAAGTGAAATGTTCTATTTCTATAATAATGGAGTTACTATTATATGCGATAAAGTTAATAATAGTCCAAATAAATTGAGTGTTTCTTTAAAAGGGGTATCTATAGTAAATGGGTGTCAAACAGTAACATCTTTATATGATTTATACACTCAAAACAAACTTGAAAATGGAGTGGATATTTTGACAAGGATTATTGAAATATCAGATTATAATGAAAGAATGAAGATTACGGAGTATTTGAATTCTCAAAATCCAATAAAAGATAGTTATTTTATAGCAAATCACACAATAATTAGAGACTTGCAAAAATCATTAGAAAATAAAGGGTACTATCTAGAAAGGCAAATTAATGAGTTTGAATATAAAAAACATTATGGAGGAAAGGGTCTTAATAATCTTGTTCCAATAAAATTAGAAAGCGTTATACAACATTATGTAGGATATTGGCTTGATGAGTATGCTTCTACAGCTAAAAGAGGAAAAGGTCTATTGTTTGATAAAAACAAAATTGATGAAATATTGATGGACATAAATGCAGATAGGGTTATAGAAGCTAATAATATGTATAGGGAAATTAGCAAAATAATAACCAGCTATAGAAGGACTAGAAGAAATGAAAATAAGACGGAAATATCTGACTTTTTAGGTATACCTCATTCTGATTTTTTGAATAAGATTGATCAGTATTTGTTTATGAATACAGGTGATATAGTTATATTAAATACAGCAAAATTATTAAAGGATAAATATAAAAATCAAAAAATAGAATTTAATGATGAAAAGTTAATTAAGGATGCAATACTTTTAATACACAAAAATATAATTGAGACTTATCCAGATGGCGTTAGAAATATTTCTGCATTGACTAAAAACACTAAACTTTTTAAAGAAATAAAACAGTATATAGGCAATTTATAATAATTTCTTGTGCTTACAGAAAATCATATAAACAGAAATAAATAGTATAATAAGGCTAAATTTGATAACAAAACATTGATTATATGCCGTATATATAAAACGATATCAATGAACATATCGAGTGAGAATAGAGGGGATGAAATGGAGATAATAGATTGAAAGAAAACAAATTGAGTTCCATTAAAGACATAATTCTAGGTATAGTATTGATCGCAATAATAGGTTATATTATTGTTTGGTTATTAGAAGTACTCTTAGGGTATGTAGGAAATTTCATTGATAGACTTAATCAAGTTGCATCAAATATGAATGCTGTGGTTATTGTTGCATAAATAACTGGTAGTGTATCAATTTTGGGTATTGTGATTAGTTGAGTAGTATCTAAAATAATAGAGTACCGTCAGAATACAAAAAGATATTTATATGGGAAAAGGGAGGAACCATATTCAGAATTTATTGAAATGGTATATAAAATACAGAAAAATGCGAAGGAACCTCAAAAATATACTGAGAAGGAAATGTTAGATGATATATTAAGTTTTTCTAAAAAATTAACATTATGGGGCTCGAATAAGGTAATTAAAAAATGGCTTGCTTTTCGTAAAATGAGTCAAGCTGAAAATAAAAATCCAACTGATAATCTTTTTATACTTGAAGACATTATTTTTGAAATTAGAAAAGACATGGGACAAAAAAAGAGCGGATTAAAACAAGGAGATATTTTGGCGTTTTTTGTCAATGATATTAGGGAATATATTCCTAAGAATAAAAGAAATAACTAGGTGAATTTAGTTGGGGTTAGAATGGGTATAAAATGAGTTTAAATCAGGTAAATTTCCTTGTATTGGTCTTAGGACAATATGGTGGACACTAAAATTGCGACTTTTATGCCACACTCCCCGCATGCACTTCATCCGGGATCTGATAGCCAAGGCTACTATGCTTTCTCCTGTGATTGTACCATGACTCGATATATTCGAAGATACTCTGATAGGCATCTTTTGAATCCTTATACGTTTTACAATACACTTCTTCCTTTTTTAGCAAAGAATGAAATGATTCAATACAAGCATTATCGTAAGGACAACCTTTTCGACTGAATGAATGCCGTATTTTATGATTTGTAAGATATTGTTCAAATAATTCACTTGTATACTGCGTCCCTAAATCGCTTTGAATAATGATTCCTTCCGTATCAGAAACATTCATACAAGCATTACGCACAGCCTTTACTGCAAGTTCAGCAGTCATTGATGTATCATAAGCCCACCCGATAATCCTGCGACTATATAAATCCATTACTGATGCCAGATATGTCCAACCGTCTTTTTGTGTGAATATATAGGTAATATCTGTACACCATTTTTGGTTAATGCCGGTCGCTGTAAAATCCTGATTTAATATATTTTCTTTTTCATCGACATGGACATTGTTTGAGACATGACGGTATTTCTTGATGACGATAGAACGAATCCCCATAGCAGCCATTCTTCGCTGCACACGTTTTAAACTGACATGCCAGCCTCTGTCATGAAGGTCATCACAGATCTTTGGCGCTCCGTAACGGTAATTTGTATCGTAATAGATTGCCAAAATATCTGCATCTAACTTTTGATTTTCAATTTCCCGATTAGAAGGGACATGGTGAATACATTTGTAAAAGGTGCTGCGATTCATATTGAGTACCTTACACATAAGTTTGATAGGATACTTATTTTGATATGCTGTTATGAAAGTAACGATTGCGGTTATTGTTCTTTGGCGAATATGGCTGTAGCTTTTTTTAATATTTCATTTTCCAGTTCAAGTTCATGTATTTTCTTTTGGAGTTTTTGATATTCCTTCATAGAAATAGTTTGCTTCTCATTTACTTGAAGAGTAGGAGCATAGAGCTTCTTCCATTTGTAAATTGTTTGCTCGACTAAGCCATATTCATTTGCGAGCGCTTTAACTGATTTTCCGGAAAGGTGTAAGTTTACAATCTGTTTCTTAAATTCCTCAGAATACCTCTTGTTGTTATGCACCATTTGCAACACATCCTTTCCTATACAAAAGTTTAATGTGTCGCATTTTATGTGTCCACTAATTTATACTAACACCATATGAAATAAACGAAAAGTCTTTATCTTAAAGGGCTTCGGATAAAATGAGCAGTAGAAAAAGAAAAATGGGAGTGGCAATAAACAAATATGCTTCTGCTGTTATACTCCTGAATGATACTGTTTCGATACTAAGAAGCTCTAAAAGTAGGTCTAAAAGGGAGTTGTTGAATTGAGCGAGTTTACGGAGTTGCACTCATTGACCGAAGAAAAATAAGGTGATAAATTATTTAAAAAGCCTTCCATCATTTAGGTGGGAGGCTTTTATGGAAATAGTGAAGTGAATAGGTAAATTATAATATTTATAAGGAGGCGGATCGTAAATGAGTTACACAATTTCGTTGTTCTCTGTTAAAACAAAACAGAAAGAACAGCAGTCAGCACAACCCGATTTCTTTGAAAAGGAGGAGAATCTGGAAAAATTCACACCGGAGCAGCAGTCAGCATTGGAAAACCGTTTGTTGAAATATCAGTATAAACTGGTAGGGAATAACAGCGACGGGAAAAGATTTGAACATGCTGATTTTGGAGAAGCGTTACTGACAGACAGTGCATTGTATTTTTCAACTTCGAATGACTTTGATTGTATTTTTGAAGTGGGACTGACAGCATCTGAATTTACGGATACCGGTGAGTTTGCAAAATATGATGGGCAGGCAGGAGGATGGGAAGAGACATAGGACTGCTCTATGTTGAGGGGGCGGTATGTTTGTTCACCCCCTCATAAAATTTGACGATAAGCACAAAGAAAACAGGAAATAAATTACAGTATGTGGAAGGAAGTGAAAAATGGGGATAATAGCAAATTATAAATATTTAAGTGATAAAAACCTAAAGGAGCTTAGGGCTTTCTATTCAGAAGAGAATGAAACTTTTGGGGAGGCAAAAGAGTGAAATGAGGATGTAGAAATACGACTTGATTTAGATAAGATGTGGGATGCACTTCATTTCGTGCTTACAGGAGTAAGCAGCAGTAAGCCTATAAAAAACAACCCTTTTAGTGAAGCGGTTGTAGGTGTGTCATTTATTGAAGGTGTGGAAGAGTTTATATCTTATACAGAAAAGTCTAGGATTAAGGATATAGTTTTTGCTCTTGATCATTTTGATATAGAAAAAGTTATGGAAAATTTCAGTATGAAAGAATGCAAACAAGCAAATATATATCCGGACATTTGGACTTATGAAGAAGAAACGGATGAAATAAAAGAAGAACTAATGGATTACTTTCAAAATCTGAAAGACTTCTATAAGAAAATATTAGAAGTGAATGGTAATGTAATGGTTACTATTTGTTGAAAGAGTATAGATAAATCCCGGTTTATCGGGTGAATTGAATAAATCTTATAGATATATCTCTGAAAATATTACAGAGTTTTAATTCTGCTGAGCATGAAGCAGGTGACTTGTTTTTCATAGACCTGCTAAGAAAATGGGCTTTATATTAAATGACAGAGGGGGGATATGATGTTTGTAGATCGAATTGATGGCGTTGACTCCAAAGAAGTGAAAAGAGTTTTTAAAGAATTAATCACTGCCTATATGAACCCTGCGTATGGGTCTATGTCTAAAAGGGATTTCGATATATTGCTTTTTATGAAGCTGCAAGATTTAAAGATTATAGAAAAAGATCCTGATTTATATCACATTGTATCCAATTTGAAAGTGACCAGAGCAAAGGCAAGAAATTTGTTATATGAAGCGAAAATGCGTAACTCATCAGAAGAAATGCTGGATAAAGAATTAAGGGAGTTACTGTCTACCCCTATTTTCTTTAAGGAAAATGATAAAATTGCAATTGAAATTAGTAATCCATTATTATCAGATCATTTGAGGTGGAAACTTAAAAGATTGGGATATATTACGGATGGTTCCTTTTCCGCTGAATTGATTAAATTATCAGAGGAAGCTTATATCACAATATTTGAAGATATGATTCCGAATGAATCACGAAAGAAAATAACGGAAGCATTAGTTAAATGTGGTGCAAGAGAAGAATTGGGATTTAAGGGAATACTCTCTTCCATTCTTAAAAAATTAAGTGGGAGAATAGTGGGGAGAGCCGGAGACGAGTTAGTTGATGGGATTTTTAAATATTTAGATCCTTTAATCAGTGAAAAACTAAAAGAAATATCTAGTGTTTATAAGAATTTTTTTGTAGAACCACAAGAATAAGTATTAGATTATGCGACTGTTTTTATAAACGTTTTCTTCTCCAACGACTTATAAGTCAAATTATATAATGGGCAGCAGGTTTTATATGAAGAGTGGGAATAACGGTAACAAATGTGTTTCTGTAAAAAATGGTTGAAAATACAGTATTTTAGAGATTTTACAGAACAAAAACTCCTGTCATATAAATTGTTTGGAAGGTATTCCATCATCTTGCAGAGATGTTTTTGTAGAAAATAGTGATTGATAAATTTTTGGAGAAGAGAGAATGTCAAGCTGGAGCGGTATAAGAAAAAAGCTGGAAACGGAATATTTAGCCCCAAGTCTGCGGGGGCATATTCAGTATTATGCGACATCATATAGCAGAAGTCCTGATCATGAGGGACGGGCGGCAATAAGGTATGATGGAAAAGAAATTATCAAAGGATGTTATTACAATAATTGGATGAAAGCAGATTTATTTCCCAAAGATGAAAAATATGAAAAACGCATGAAAAAAGAATTTGCCTTTATAGATGATACAGCCTTACAGTTGGGCATATTTGATCAGCGTTGTTTTTATAATGCCTTTGCAGAATTTGATCAGCAAAGTATCGAAATGAGTTTGAAGAGTGAAAATTTAATCGTACGGATATTTGCTGTATTAGATAGGCGTGTTGGTAAAAGAAGGTTAGCTTTAATGAAAGAAACGATAGCAGAAGAACCGGATACATTTCAGGAATTTTATGCCATTCGTTTGAAGGCGGAGGGACTGATATAATCTGGTTTGCACAGATAATAGATAATTGAATATTATATAAAACAAGGCACATAACTTTAAGATTGCAAAACCTTTCAGCTATGTGCTTATTTTAATACATTCAGGTTTTAAATCGTTCAGAAAGCTTTCTACTTTTGCAGGGAGGATTTTGTGGATATGATGTCTTCGGAAAACCGGACTTGATCGAGCTCGTCAAATCGTGGGACGTTTATTGATATTGACGCTAATAAGATGGATACGATAAAGTGAAATAGAAAGTTGTCATTCAGAATTTCTAAAAGTTTGTAAGGGCAAGATGCTTAGTCAGAAAGTACAAAAGTATATTAAAGATCATTCTTTCTGTTATATAAATTTATAGTGCGCATGGATAATATATTGTGAAAAAGTTCACAGATGAGGATGACATAATATTTTTGTTTTGGAGGTCATATGTACAAGCTGGAAACTGAAAATTTTTCATTAGAGTTGCTGCCTGGAATTCATCAGGATAATTTTCCGTACCCCAAGGCGAATAGTCTTCAGGTTAAAGTGTCAAGTAACTTTTTCTGCGGATTCTATTATGGATATTGATGACATTGCTTTATCTGATTTCGCGGTGAATTTGAATAAGCTTTATGAGACCCTGAGCGGATCGGTAAGACTGGAAGAACCATATAGTATGCACTGTTTTTTAGAATTTACGGCTGTGACAGGCGGACATATTCGCATTAAAGGCTATATTCATAATAAAATGGGTGTTGGATATGGACATGAACTGACATTTGAAAATGAAGTAGATCAGACCTATCTTGGATGTTTTGCAAAAACACTGTTTGCCGATTACGGTAAATATGCTGAGTGATCAAATGGTATTGAGAGCAGAAGCATGAATAAACAGGAGATGGCAGAAGATAATTAATATATTTCAAAATTATGGAGCATAGGATAAAAACGTCTGACAGATTATGGAACTGTTTTACTTCATTTTGACAAGCGGGGTGGATATAATCATCTAAATTCTTTATCCGAAATGGATTGCCGGATTTCAGAGCGGTGGGAGCATGAAAGCTCATCAGTAAAATGGTAGTAGGGAAAATACAAATGAGAAGATATGCATACTTAAAAGAACCGATAAAAACAAACAAGAAAGATTACATATATAAAATCATGCTGTATCAGACGAAAAAAGATGGAGTATATCTGTTTATGTATTGCCAAAAGGATGCCGTTCAATGTTCATTTGATTATTGGTATAAAACGGTTGAAGATGTCTATGAGGATTGGAATGATCTTGTGAATGAAAAAGGCTGGATTCTTATAGATGATCCGCTGCCTTATTGCCAGCACGATGCTTTTTTACCGATAAGAGTAAAAGGGCGTGATATCGGTGAACCCCAGTGGGGAAAATTGGAAATTCTTGAAAATGGCAAATGGAAAGAATACATTCCTGATCAGTGATGTCCGTAATTATTTCAGATACGGAAATGGTTTAATTTGACAGCTCAAAACAGCTGTGATGTCATTACTTGTGAGATTCGCAGAAAATTGATTTTCACTAAATGTATGATAAAATGAGGATGAGGAATACATTTTATTATTTTATATTGCATTTTAGCAGAAAAGTGAAGGAGGTAATTTTATGAACAGGACGCTGAGAATGTGGATGATCTGGGTTATGGCAGCTGCTGCGCCTTTCTTTATTTTTCCGTCGGAGGCCGCTGTTTGGGACGGTCCCCGGTCTCATCCTGCCGCTCAAAAGGTGGAGGATGCTTATGTATATATAAAATATGTGGATATTCACGGACGCGATATTTATGCGACACAGACAATCAAGGGCGTATCCGGTGATTATGTCAATGGAAATGATTATATCCGCAATATCACAACGTATCGTTTTGTGCGGACGGAACCGGGACGAGTCCAATTTGACGCAAAACGCAGGGGAACGATTAAAATCGTTTATGAAAAGGAGCAAAAAGGCGCAAGGTAATAAAATGGATGGGAGGCCGCTCTTCGGAGCGGTTTTCTCTTGTGAAAAGGAGGGTACAGGAAATATTTCTTTTATCTGCAGCCGGCACACTGATTGATAAAAATCAATATTGACTGTCTATATAAAAACTTCTATAATGATACATAAGCATTAACAGGTCTGTGGTTGAAAGTCGATGCCAGTCGCAGGCAAAGCGATCCACGTAAGGTGTTTAAAAGAATACTGAGCATGGTGCGGCTTAGAAGTAAGTCCTGCCGAGGAAATCGAGAGGGTTAGTAGTGAGAGGCAAGTGCCGGGTAGCGAACGCTCCAGCAGGCGGGTGTGGGGTCAAAAACCAGGTCAGCTGTTTGTGCTTTCCAATTGAATGTAAAGGCGATGAGCAAAAGAAGTATTCTTACTTCATGTCTGAAGAGAGGGCGGGACGATGGGAGCCGTCTGTCATGAGTTTGAGGAAATGCATTTGTGAGCTGGAGAGGGGAAGGAATCGGATTCTTGTATCTTCTTCCGTGAATGTGCGTTAATGTATGGACGGCTTTTCAGCCGGCAGAGTGGAATTGCGGGCCACCGTCTCTGTGAGGCGGCGGTCTTTTGATTTGTATGAGTGAATGAGATTTGGAGGAATGAAGATGGAAGAAATCAAGGTGTATAATACGCTGACAGGAGAGAAAACGGTATTCCGGCCATTGGTGCCGGGGGAAGTCAAGATTTATGTCTGCGGCGTCACACCGTACAATCACCCCCATATCGGGAATGCCCGTCCGGCGGTGACCTGGGATGTGATCTGCCGCTATCTGAAGCATATCGGCTATAAAGTAGAATTTGTGCAGAATTTTACCGACGTGGACGATAAAATTATCAATAAGGCAAATGCCGAGGGGTCTGACTGGAAAACGATTTCCGACAGGTATATTGATGCTTATTTCCAAGTGATGGACGCCATGCATGTGCGGCGGGCGGATGTGTATCCCCGTGTGTCCGACCATATGCAGGATATCATTGATATGGTGCAGGGGCTGATTGATAAAGGCCATGCCTATGTATTAGGAAATGATGTTTATTATGATATTTCCACTTTTGAGCATTACGGAGCGTTATCCGGACGTAAGATTGATGACATGCTGGCAGGCGCACGTATCGAGGTCAATGAGGGAAAACGCAATCCCGGCGATTTTGCTCTCTGGAAGGGGGCCAAACCGGGTGAACCGTTCTGGGAAAGTCCCTGGGGAAAGGGACGTCCCGGCTGGCACATTGAATGCTCCGCCATGTCTGTCCATTATCTGGGAAAGACTTTTGATTTCCATGGCGGCGGCAGCGATCTGATTTTCCCGCATCATGAAAATGAAATCGCCCAGTCGGAAGGATGCACAGGGTGCAAGTTTGTCAATTACTGGCTGCATAACGGATTTATTACGATTAACTCGGAAAAGATGAGCAAGTCCTTGAATAATTTCTTCCTGGCGAAGGACGTGCTGAAAGAATATTCCGGCGATGCGCTCCGTTATTTCCTGCTGTCTGTCCAGTACAGAAATCCGCTGGATTATTCCCGTGACCGTCTGGACGAAGCGGAGAAGAATATGGAACGTTTGTCAGGGGTTATCAGACGGCTGAAAGAATTAGCGGCTAAAGAAGGTGCTGAAAAAACAGACGCATCCCGTTCTCTTGAGAAAGCGGCGGAAGAGTCGCTGAAGGCCTTCCATGAAGCGATGGATGATGATTTCAATACGGGACTTGCCACCGGCGCCATGTTTGACCTGGCGAAAGCAATCAATATTTACGGGACTGCGGTAGACGGCGGCCTCAGTGTGGATCATGAAGCGGTAGAAAAGGCGTATACCGCTTTGAAAACGATTATGGACATCTTGGGAATTCTTGAAGAGGTATGGGAAAAGACGGATTCTCCGGATGACAAATCTTATAATGATCTGATGGATATCATTCTGGCAGTCCGCCAGACGGCGAGAAAAGAAAAAATGTACAAAATTGCCGATGAAATCCGTGACAGGCTGGATGCCGCAGGTATCGTAATCGAAGATACGCCGACCGGCGCAAGGTGGAAGAGACGTGGAGTTTAAAAGGGTTCTTTTTCTGAAAAAGCAAATGGCGCAAAAACTGGGGAGAGGATCCCCTGAATTGGGTGAACAGGATATTTTTGCCATGGATGCGCTGACACTGGCGTATATCGGTGATGTATGCTGGTCATTTTTTGTCAGAAAAGCGCTGATTGATACAGGGATTTACAATGTGCAGATATTAAACAGCCTGGCATCGGAGATGGTGTCCGCCCGCCAGCAGAGCCGTATCCTTTTTGAGATAAAAGAATTACTTTCCGACAGAGAATTAAAAGTTTGCAAAAGGGCAAGGAATACCCATTCTACAGTGCCGAAAAGTGCTACCGTAGAGGAATACAGGGAGTCTACGGCATTTGAAGGGCTCCTGGGGTATCTCTATCTGTCACGGCAGAAGGAAAGGCTTGATTTCCTTATGGGACGCGGGCTTTCTTATTTGGCAAGGGAGTTTCACGATGAATAACAGAAGGGTTTCCCTTGATAAAAAGGAACGGAAATGCGATCCGCATGAGAAAAGAAGGAGCGGAGACCAATCCATACGTGGGGAAAGGGGATTTTCTTCTGGGGGCAGGAGAAAGGAAGAGGAAACCTGTTTTATCGGCGGCCGGAACAGCGTACTGGAATCTCTGCGTGCAGGACAGGTAAAAAAAGTTTTCATAAAATCGGGGAAAAAAGATGGCCGCCTTTTAGCGCTGGCGGAAGAAGCGGAACGTCTCGGTGTCGCTGCTATCGAAACGGAGGAAAGGACGCTTGACCGTTTGACGGAAGGTGTCCGGCATCAGGGAGTGGCCGCGTCTTTGAAGCCTTATGCATATGCTGATTTGGAAGAGGTGCTTTCGTCTTGTGAAAGAAAGGATCCCCTGCTTATTCTTCTTGATGGTGTGGAAGATGTGAGAAATATAGGTGCGATTGTCCGCACAGCGGAATGTGCGGGGGCGGCGGCGGTACTGCTTCCCAAGCATAGAAGTTCACCGGTGACGGCGGCCGCTATGAAGACGGCGTCAGGTGCTTTTGCTTATCTTCCGGTCTGTCAGATTGGAAATATCCGGCAGACACTGGAAAAACTGAAAGAACGGGGGTTTTGGGCAGTCGGCGCTGATATGGACGGCGGTGATCTGTATCAGGCGGATTTGAAAGGTCCTCTGGTTATCGTTATGGGAGCGGAAGGAAAAGGCATAAGTCCTCTCACCAAAAGAATGTGTGATTTCTGTGTACGCATTCCGATGAGAGGCAAAGTGTCATCTCTGAATGTATCTGTTGCCGCAGCGCTTCTCATGTATGAGGCAGTCCGGCAGAGGAATTGAGATGAAAGATTTATACTTGATTGACGGATACAATGTTATCTTTTGGCTTCCCGAAGAGTTTCCTCGGATCGATTTGGAGTCGAGCCGCAAAAAGCTGGTAGATCTTATGCAGGACTATGGAGCTCATAACGACGTGGAGGTGATTGTCGTTTTTGACGGGAATAGCCGTTCTTTAAAAGCGAAAGTGGAAACGGTTTCCCCCTTTTTCCATGTGGTGTACACACCGTCGAAAATGACGGCGGATAGTTATATTGAAATGGAATCATATAAAAGGCGAGATGAGTATCGTTCTATTTTCGTTGTGACATCGGATGGCGCGGAACAGAACCAGGTGCTGGGAAACGGCGCTTACCGTATGGCGGTTTCCGACCTGGTGCGGTCGTGGAATGAAGATAAGAAAGTGCAGACGATTTTTATGCGCCGGAATAATATGGCGAATCCACGGAGTGAGATCGGAAGGCACATTCCTTCATCCGTGCAGGATAAGCTGGAAAGGTTAAGAAGAAAGTAGTGTGACAGAGGTGCTTTATGGAAAAAGTTGACCTGAAAGCGGCTGTGTTATATACTAATTTTTGATATTATCCATATAAAATTTACTGTATCTTTCATGATGCATAGGAGGAAGTACTGTGAAATACGCTTTAATTGGAATAACGATGGTAGTGGCTTTGTTTTTGATCATCGTGGTTGTTGCCCAGGAATCCAAACAGCCCGGCATGGGAAGTGCGATTGGCGGCGGCGCGGAAGGGATGATGGGGGGAAAATCCCGCGGTAAAGATGCTGTCCTTTCAAAATTTACCGTTGTGCTCGGTATTCTATTCGCCGTGCTTTGTCTTGTGCTCGGGCGGTATATGAATACGTTTTAATGAGGATTTTGGGGCTTGCACGAGGCAAGCCTTTTTTATTGAAGGAGACAAGAAATGGGAGATAAGGAGAAATTATCATATCGTCCCGGCATGGTTCTGCAGGGGGTCTACAAATCTTACGGACCGCGTTTCGGATTCCTGATCACGGATGAGGAGCATGAAGATGTGTACATTGCTGACCGTGATCATCTGAATGCGGTCAATAATGATATCGTGGAAGTGCGTATAAAAAAAGGAGAAACGGGGCGTCACAATACGGAAGGGGAAGTCCTCCGCATCATTGAAAGAGCGGAAAATACTTTTGTCTGCACTTATGAGATGACATCCTTTGGAGGAAAAGCCATACCGATTGACGAAAAGATCGATATGGTGATTGAAATACCACGGGGAGAGGAACTGGAAGCTGTCACCGGTGCCCGAGTGATTGTGGAAGTGACCAGATGGCCCGGGGCGCGGGCAAATGCCGAGGGGAAAGTGACGGAGCTTATCGGCTATAAGGGGGATAAAGGGATTGATATCGACATCATTATCGCCCAGCACCGGCTGCCCCATGTGTTTTCCAAAGCACTCATGGCGGAAGCCGATGCCCTTTCCAAGGAAATGAAACAGGAAAAAGGAGTGGAGGATTTCCGCAGCCTTCCCATCGTGACTATTGACGGCCCTGATGCGAAAGATCTGGATGACGCTGTTTACTGTGTGAAAAAAGAAAATGGCCATTATCAACTGGGGGTTCATATTGCCGATGTAAGCCGGTATGTGAGGAAAGGAAGTTTAATTGATGATGAGGCATATCGCCGCGGGACATCCGTCTATCTGGCAGACCGTGTTATACCTATGCTGCCTTTCCAGCTCTCCAACGATTTGTGCAGTCTGAATCATGATGAAGACCGTTATGCCATGTCCTGCATTATGGATGTGGCGCCTGACGGGAAGGTAGCGGCGGAAAAGATTACGCCTTCCATGGTTCGCGTGGCGCGGCGCTGCAACTATCCGGAGATAAATCAGGCCTTTGAAACGGGAGTGGCGTCTGATGATTTGAAACCATATTTGCCCATGCTCCGGAATTTAAAAGCGTGTGCTGATATCCTCCGTAAAAACAGAGAAAACAGAGGCGCTCTGGAATTTGATTTCCCTGAATATAAAGTGATTCTTGATGAGGAAGGCACTCCGCTCCGCATTGAAAAACGGAATCGCGGCGATGCGGAAAAGATGATTGAAGATGCCATGATTGCCGCCAATGAAACGGTTGCCCGTTTCCTGGAAGCTACGGGACATACTTCTGTATATCGCATTCATGACCATCCGGACGGAAATAAGCTCCTTTCTTTAAAAAAGATGATGGCAATTTTCGGAATGGCGGAAAAACTGCCGAAAGAACCGGAGCCGAAAGATATGCAGCGCCTTATGGAAAGCATGAAAGGAAAAGAGAGCGAAGCCGTCGTACAGGTCATGACACTCCGATCTCTGCCGCAGGCCTGTTACAGTACGGAGAACAAAGGGCATTTTGGTATAGCGTCCACCTGCTATACCCATTTCACATCGCCAATCCGCCGCTATCCTGATCTCATGGTTCATCGGCTCATCCGCCAGGCTCTTCGGAACAGGCTGAATAAATCACAGCTGAAAAAGCAGACGGAATTTCTTCTCCGCGCGGTGGAGCATTGCTCCGAAACGGAACAGAATGCGGTGGAAACGGAAAGAGACACAACCGATCTGAAAATGACGGAATACATGATTCCTTTTGTTGGAGAGCCTTTTGATGCCCATATTACAGGGCTTACCCGGTTCGGCATATTTGTCGGACTGGATAACGGAGTGGAAGGACTTGTCCATATCGATTCCATGGATGATGACGAATACGTTTATCAGGAAGACACCATGACGGTTAAAGGGCTGCGCGGCGGGAAGAAATACACCATGGGGATGCCGGTGCGTGTGACCCTTGTCAAAGCGGATAAGGAAAAACGGGAGCTGGATTTCATCATGGGGGAGATCCGATCACCGCTTAATCTGGAAAAGCGTGTAAGAAAAGGATCCCGTCCCAAATCGAGCACAAAAAAGAAAGCAAAGAAAGGTAAAAGGAAAAAGAAATAATGGCAGCAGAAAAAAATGCGCCGCCTGTGTCCGCAAACCGCCAGGCCTATCATGATTATTTCATTCATGAAACCTATGAATGCGGCATCGCGCTTACCGGAACGGAAGTAAAATCCATCCGCGCCGGCAGGGTGAATTTAAGAGACAGTTTTGCCCGTGTGCAGAAAGGAGAAGTATTTCTCTGGAATGCCCATATCAGCCCGTATGAGCAGGGAAATATTTTCAACCATGACCCGCTTCGGACAAGGAAACTGCTTCTCCATAAAAAAGAAATCTTAAAAATAGAGAATACCCTGAAGACGAAGGGATATACCCTGGTGCCGCTGAAAATGTATTTCCGCCATGGGAAAATTAAAGTGGAAATAGGTCTTGCCACAGGGAAAAAGCTGTACGACAAGCGGCAGGACATGGCAGCGAAAGAGGCGAAGCGCGATTTGGCGCGGCGGATCAAAGAACAGCGGTATGATTGAGTTGAAAATTTTCAATAAAAAACGGGGATTCTTCTCTTATGGAGAATCCTCGTTTTCAGTTGATTATTTTTTTATGATGTCATTCATCCGTTTGAAAGTTCTTGTCATATCGCTGTGACCGGAAAGGTGAGTGATGGCTTTGCCGTTCATCAGAAATTTTACTTCTTTAATATCCGGAAATTCAGTGAGCGTGTTTACTGTCATAGCGGTGAAAAGTTCTTCCGTCGTGGTGCTCTTATCCATGTTTAGAAGCTCTTTTGAAAAGTCGACGGTGGCAATGCCGTCTTTTACCTTGACGGTATTGACAGATAACCCTTTCGGAAGGATCGGGTATTTTTGTTTACGATCATCGGCAATCATGGCAGCCAGTGCCGCTTTTGGCGGATCATCTTTTAGTTTCATTTTCACGGTGACCGGCACAAGGTACATAGCATCTTCCGTAGGACGGTAAATAGTGAGAGATACTTCTTTTTCCTGCTGCTCAACGGTAGAAGCCGGTTTTGATGCCGGCGGTGTGGCGGTTGTGGCCGGGGTGCAGCCTGTGATACCGAGCGAAATAAGAAATGCCGCTCCGAGCAGATATATCTTTTTCATGGCATCCTCCTTAATCAGTCTGGGCGAAATAATCTACAAGGCCGTTGAAAAGGCTCTTGGCAATACTCTTGGGTGCCCACTTGGAAGTCAGCATCTTCAGACGGTGTTCATTGGAAATATACCCCATTTCCATGAGGACGGAGGGCATCGTGGTATGGGCGGTGACATAGAAGTTGTTTGCTCTGACACCCCGATCCGGAATGGAGAGACTGTTCAGCGTCGCCTGGTGGAGCATGTGCGCCAGCAGGAGAGATTTATCACTTCCTACGTAGTAGTAGGCCGTAACGCCGTCAATCTGCGGATTGGAGATTGAATCGATGTGAATGGAAACGAAGACGTGGGCATGGGCTTCATTGGCAATATCGCAGCGTGCCTGCAATTCCGCCGTATCGGAAGCGTAAGGGCCGTAGACATCTCTATCGGTGGTACGGGTCATGACGACTTTCGCACCTGCTGAAGTCAGGAGATCGCGCAGGTTGAGGGCGATCGGAAGCGTGATGTCTTTTTCATAAATCTCTTTATTATTCAAGTGGCCGATGGCACCTACATCGGTACCGCCGTGACCGGGGTCAAGACAGATGATTTTTCCTTTCAGGGCCTGCCTGGCCTCAGCGGAAACAGGGACGTCCTTTATGGGAGGTGCCGGTGCGGCAGGTGTCGAAGAAGTGATTTCTTCTTTTGCTGCTTTTGCGGCATTTCGCTTTTCCGCTTTATCTACGGATTTATAGTAACTCTTTTTGGCACCGATAATAGGGATATCTACAACGAGACGATGAGGTTTGCCTGCTTTTGCGTCAGGGCGTAAGGCAAAGACGCGGATGTTTTCCATCTTCTGCGGTTTTGTCATGAGGACATCCAAATAGGTGTCGCCGTTTTTTTCTGAGACAGTGGCGAAATCAATAGCCCGTTCATCCATTTCATATTGATGGAGAGCGGAACCCTTGGCAGTATCTCTTAAAATCAGTTGAAAATTTTTCCCTTCTTCATCAATAGCGGCTTCTGCTTTTACTGCATGGGACAAATCCATAGCGATACGGACAAACGGCGGGTCGCCGTCGTTTCTTGCCGTCCACCGGAAATTCGTGATGGAAGCGGGTGCTGCCGAAGCCGGATGGACAGCGAGCAGGAATAAACTGACAAAAAAGATAAGTATAGAAAAAATTCTTTTCATAAGTTTCCTTTCTTTATGTGTAATGCATGAGATGATTATCCGAGGATATTTCCTATTATACCACGGGACATATATTCTTGAATGTTGGTCATAAAAATAGATGGGGCCAGGAGGCACTGATGATTGCGATGGCCTTCCAAAAATGACATGAAGTTTGTTTTGTAGTAAAATAAATTATGTATTGTCATTTTGACAAAGTGCTTACGAGGAGTTAAAGTATGTTTTTGTCTCATTGGAAAAAGAGCGCGGCAGTATTTGCCGCTTTGTTGGGAATCAGCGGCGCGGTTTTCCTTGGCGGCTGCGGCATGTGGAAATCAGGTGTGCCGAAAGAAGATGCTGTCAATATGGCGGAGGCTGCTCCCGTTAAGGTGAAAGATCCGAATTTCAAACCGGGAACAGCGATTGTACATCGTGATGCTGATGTAGAATACAGCGTGCCTGAAGGAGTTTCCATTCTCATGTACCATATGATCGGGGACATGAAAAATAATTCCGCCGTCATGACGGAGGATAATTTACGTATACAGATGCAGTACCTGAAAGACCATGGATACCATCCCATTACGATGCAGGAATTATATGATTATGTGACAAAAGGGGAAAAACTTCCATCCAAACCGGTATGTATTACTTTTGATGACGGGTATCTGGACAGCTATACTATCGTGTACCCCATGATGAAAGAATTCGGTTATCCCTGGACTTTATTTCTTATTACTGATGATGTGGGTAAATCTTACAACCGTATGACCTGGGAACAGCTGAAGGAAATGGCGGACAGCGGGGCAGTAACCATTGCGAACCATACTTTGAGCCATCCCAAGCTGCATAACCTGCCTACGAGGGCAGAGAAGGAAAACGAAATTATCGGCGCGAATAAAGCCCTCAAGTATCATTTGGGAATTGATAATCTGTGGTTTGCTTATCCGTATGGAGATTATGATGACGAAGTGATTGATATCTGCAAAAAGGCAGGAATCAAGCTGGCAGTAACTACCGATGCCGGACGTGTCCATGTGGGAAGTTACCCTTATGACCTGAAACGCGTATACATTGGGAATAATGTTTCTTTGGCGCGGTTCATGGAACGATTGACGAAAGATAACTATGCGCCTTTATAAAATCAGGAGAAATGATGAGTAAAATATTTCACAGCCTTATATTTCGGTTTATCATAGTTACGCTGGTTTTCTTTGCGGCTACTTCTCCGATCATTGTCCTTTTCGGACCGTTTGGAAATTTGAAGCGTGCCGTGGTAGGCGCTATCATGCGTTCCCGCCATCCCCAGTACATTACCTGGCTGTATAACCAGGAGGAATTAAATGAAATATTGGGTGTAGTCAAAACGACGGAACAGACGCAAGTTCTTTCCTTTAAACCGCGTACCGATTCCACGCTGTCTTTGCAGAAGATTGAAACGACCCGTTTCGTGGGTTATCTTCTGGAAATCCCCAATCCGCAGCGGATACAGGTGGCAACGGCTGAAGATATTCAGGAAAAAGGGGATACGACGAGCCGCATTGCAAAGAAGAATAATGCGGTTGCCGCAATTAACGGCGGGGGATTTTATGATCCCAATGGTACGGGAACCGGCCGCCTGCCCTATGGGTTTATCATTCATGAAGGAAAGTATCTGCTCGGGCAGCAGGTAGATGATAAAGAACGGGTCGATTTTGTCGGCATGACACGTTCAGGGAACCTGATTGCCGGAAACTATAATAAAAAGGAGCTTCATGATTTGGGTGTGACAGAGGGATTGACCTTCGGCCCGCCACTTATCATGAACGGCAAAAAGGTTATCCGCAGCGGTGACGGCGGCTGGGGGATCAGTCCGCGGTCCGCGATCGGACAGAAAAAAGACGGAACCATGATGTTTCTTGTTATTGACGGCCGCCAGCCGGGGTACAGTATCGGGGCCACTTTGGTGGATGTGCAGAATATTATGTATGAAAAAGGCGCGTATATTGCGGCGAATCTGGACGGCGGTTCCAGTACGACCTTGTATTATAACGGCAATGTAGTGAATAAACCGGCGGATCTTCTTGGAGAGCGTATGATTCCGACGGCATTTATCGTGAAATAGGAGGGAACTGATGAATAAGAAATTTCTTACATTTGTTTCCTGCTGTGTCATCGGTACGGTGCTGCAGGCGGGCGGGTACCTTTATCTTGATCAGGTACTCTTTGCGCCTTTGTCTTCTTCGGATTACGGGGTATCTGATGTAAAAGATAAAAATACGGAGGCTCTTGATAAGGCGGGACGGAAGATATTCAGCAAAATTACGGTGAAGGGGAAAGCCTATTATTCCCATGACTACCATTATATGGCTGATGTTACCGCTGATTCTGTGACGATTTATAATTCAGACAGTTTGAACACGCCGCAGAAAGTGGATCTGAAAGGACAGGGCGTATCTTTCTTTGAATGGATGCCTGACCGTAATCTGGCGCTTATGGCCATGTATCCCATTCATTGGAAGGGCGGACGCTGGGATGTGACTCTGGCAAGGTATAATCCGGAAGGAACGACCCATGAATCGGATGCGCCGATTAAGGATCTGCCGAGAAACGCCAAAATTGTGGATGTGGCATACTCGACTGCGACGAATGCGGTGTATATGAAAATGGAGGTGGGAAACGGACTGTATCGTATTTATCGTACTGATGCAAACTATGATACCCGCCGCATCTATGTGCAGACATCCCATATCGGTAAGATTGCCGTTTTTTATGATGAAGATAAATTCTTCTACGATGACAGCCAGCGGGGCATTATGTATCTTTTTGACGGGGATGACAGCGGCTGGCGCGTTATTTCTCCGCCCGGGCAGTTCCGGCTGGTTGGGCTTGGCGAAGATAAAACGATTTACGCCGTTAAAGTAAATTCGAAAGATGAAGTCATCGGTTACTATACGGGAAGACTGAAAGTGGGCTTTCATGAAGTGAAAGCATTGGAAACACCGGTAGAATTAAATTCCGTCACGGTCCATATGATTCGCGAAGCGGCCGCGGCAAATCCTGAACAGCCGGCAGAGAAGAAAAATTAAATCATTAAATTGTAATATAAAATCGGACAGTCACACAGAAAAGGCTTCGAAAATAAATTCGGGGCTTTTTTTACTCGGAAAAACCTGTGTTTTCTAATGCGCCTGCCTAATAAAACTGATATAATTAAAAAAACTGCTTTTGAAAAGAGGGATTATATGGAGAGGGTCTGTTCTGCAGACGACAGGATCATTGCGGCACTGGATGTAGATTCTTTTGAAAAGATGGAGTCCATCGTGGAGGAGCTGGGAGAACTCGTTTCGTTCTACAAGGTAGGAATGGAACTGTACTATGCTGAAGGAAGTAAAACCATGGAATGGCTTCATGAAAAAGGGAAGCAGGTTTTTCTTGATTTAAAAATGTATGATATCCCGAACACCGTGGCCCATGGAATTTCTGCCGTGTCGGGGCTGGGGATTGACCTGATCACGATCCACGCAGGCGGCGGTCGGGACATGATGGAAGCCGCAGTGCAAGCTGCCGATGAAGCGGGACGGAATAACGGGAGACGTCCAAAAATTCTGGCGGTTACCGTGCTTACCAGTTTTGATGAAACTGTTTGGAAAGAGACAGGCGGATTATTGCCGATTGAGTCTCAAGTGTTCCGCCTGGCAAAACTGGCAAAAGAGTGCGGCGTCGACGGTGTGGTGGCATCGCCGGAAGAAGCGAAAGGGATACGGGAACTTTGTGGAAATGATTTTGAAATTGTCACGCCGGGAATCCGTCCGGCCTTTGCGGATGCTGATGATCAGAAACGTATCGCCACGCCCGCTGTGGCGCTTAATAACGGTGCGACGCGGCTTGTGATCGGGCGGCCGATTACAAAAGCGGAAGATCCGAAAAAAGCCGTCCGTATGATTTTAGAAGAGATCAGGGAGAATAAAAAATGATGAAAAAAGACGCAGAATCTTTATTGAGAGAGACAAAAGCCATTCTGGAAGGGCATTTTCTTCTGACCAGCGGGTTGCACAGCCCCCTTTATGTAGAGAAGTTCAATGTACTGCAGCACCCTGAGTACACGGAAAAACTTTGTGAAATGATTGCAGACCATTTCAGAAATCAGGGGGTGCAGACAGTCATCGGACCGGCAACGGGCGGCATTATCCTGTCACAGGTGACAGCGAGGCTTTTGGGGACCCGTTCTATTTTTACGGAAAGAGAAAACGGAAAAATGACACTTCGCCGTGGCTTCCGTGTGGAACCGGGTGAAAAGGTTCTCATTGTGGAAGATATCGTGACTACCGGCGGCTCTATCCGTGAAGTGGTGGACGTGGTAAATGAAGCAAAAGGTGAAATTGTGGGCATCGGTCTTTTTGTAGATCGCTCCGGAGGAAAGGCGGATTACGGTGTGCCTGCCGATAAGGTATTTCCTCTTGTCCGCCTGACAGTGCCGGCTTACCGCCCGGAAGAATGTCCGCTTTGTAAAAAAGGAGTGCCAATTACGGAAAGAGGAAGTCATCATTTGAAGAAATAAAAAACAATGGTTTGTGAATGAACAGTGAAGAAGAAACGGTACAGTGATGTATCGTTTTTTTATGCGGCAAACAAAATAGACCTCCATGGGGGTGGAGGTCTTCAGGAAAGAGGCAATGTCGTTTGATGGGAGAACGGTATTGCCTCGGGGGTTAAGTAGAAAGTTCGCACATCAGGTCATGAACGGAAACGATGTCCTTAATTTTGTAGGCATTGGCGCCGCAGAAGACAAGTGCGTTATCCACATCTCCTTTGACAGCCCTGATGAGTGCCATGGTGATGCAATATGGCGTTGTGCGGGGATCGCAGGTCTTAAGGCAGTGGAAGCAGTTTCTTACGTTTTCACGCTGTTTGCGGATCCGTTTTACAAAAGGGTTGAGAAGCGCCCGTCCCGGCATATGGACCGGGCTTTGGACGATTGTCACATCTTCCTTTTTCGCATTGACGTACATTTGTTTAAATTCGTCCGCCGCATCACATTCTTTCGTGGCTACGAAACGTGTTGCCATCTGCACGCCGGAAAGACCGAGAGAAAGATAATGTCTGATATCTTCTTTATCAAAAACACCGCCGCCGAATACGACGGGGATTTTTTTATTGTACTTTTCTTCAAATTCGTGAACTACCGCGAGAATTTCCAGAATTTCTTTTTCATAGCCGTCGTTTTCATGAAGTTTTACTTCTTCACGGGTGTAGCCCAAATGGCCGCCCGCTTTCGGACCTTCGATGACAACCAGATCTGCTGTCGTGTGGTGGTGCCTGTCCCATAATTTCAACAGGACGCGGCACGCTTTGGGTGAACCGATAATGGGTGCTATTTTGGTGTTCGAACCTTCGACACATGCGGGGAGATCGGCGGGAAGACCTGCACCGGAAAAGATAATGTCTGCTCCGTTTTCTACGGCACACTTGGCATAAACTTCATAGTTATATCCTTTTGTCATGATATTCACACCGATAATTCCATCAGGCGCTGTTTCACGCGCTTTTTTCAGATGGCGTGCAAGAGCCCTGCAGTTAGCGGCAATCGTGTTTGTTCTGAAATCAGGTTCATCGAAACCGGGCTGTGCCGCGGAAATGACACCGATACCGCCTTCTTTTGCGACGGCTCCCGCAAGACCGGAAAGGCTGATGCCGATACCCATGCCGCCTTGGATGATGGGAATACGGGCTGTCAATTCACCTATATGCAATGCCGGTAAAGACATAGCGCTTCTCCTTCTTGATTATAATACAAAATCACATAAACGTTTTATTTAATGAGTGTAAATTGAAATTATTTGATTGTAGTGTAGTCTAAAAGTATGGATAAGTCAATGGTTTTATGTCAAATAATTTATTCAAACAAAACTTGATTTATTTTTGATAATATGACAAAATAAATCTTCAGTAAAGGAAGACAGGGATAAGGGCATTTCATTGCGTTATGAAGTTAGCACCTGTTCATAAAAGAATTCTTTATTATATCCTTGGATTAAAAGATTCCTGTTACGGGAATAATAGAAAAGCATATTAATCAACAGGGGAGAAACGAGGATACTATATAATGGTTGCGGTGTTGTGATATAGTATTATCAGCAGGTGATAAATATGAACAGAAAACATAAATGGGAGAAAGAAGAACGGCGGGAAGCGATCACTGATGTGATCCGGCAGAATCCGTGCCTTACCGATGAGGATCTGGCAAAGCGGTTTTCCGTCTCTGCTGCGACAATAAGGCTTGACCGGCAGATGCTGGGAATACCGCAGATGCGGAAACGGATTGAAAAAGCAGTTTCTGAACATCCGTCCGGATTTCATGAAGAACTCCAGATTCTGGATATGGAGAAAGGGAAAAAGGGACTCGCCCTGTTTCATACGACAGAGAAAATGACGGACAGAAGCGGTATGGTTTCCGCAGATCGACTTTATGCCGCTGCGGCAGATTTTGCGCAGTCTTTGGCAGGACAGGTGTTCACGCCGGTGCAGGTGGGGAATATTAAGTATAAAGAACCTGTCGGCAGTGGTGAACAGCTTGTTCTCAAGGGGAAAATCGCTCTGATGAAAGTAAACAGGAAATATATTTATATCAGCTTCTTTAAAAGAGCGGCGGAAGTGTTCCGTGCCAAATTTATTATGGAAGTATCAAAAACAGGCGGGGAGGCGCTTCATGGATAAAATAGCAGTAGATGCTATGGGGGGGGATTTTGCTCCTCTTGAAATAGTCAAAGGCGCTGTTCTGGCAGTGCGTGATTTTCATGTTCCTGTTGTCCTGGTCGGCGATAAGGAACAAATTGTGAAAGTATTGAAAGACAATCATGCCGATCAGGAACCGTTGATTGAAATCTGCCATGCGTCACAGGTGATTGGGATGGGAGAACATCCGGGGATGGCATTTCGTAAGAAAAAAGACGCATCCGTGTCTGTGGGGGCAAAGCTTGTTAAGAACGGAGAGTGCGGTGCTCTTGTCGCTCCCGGTTCAACAGGTGCTGCTGTGACGGCAGGACTTTTAGGGATGGGACGTGTCGATGGGATTGAACGTCCTGCCATTTTAACTCCGATTCCGAATCGGAAAGACGGATATACATTTCTGATTGACTCCGGTGCCAGCGCGCAGCCGAAACCGGAGACACTTTTACAAAATGCTCTGATGGGATATGTTTATGCGAAAAAAGTGTGGCATATCGAAAATCCGCGGATCGGACTTCTGAATATCGGCGAAGAAAGTACAAAGGGCAGTCCTGTCGTGACGGAAGCTTATGAATGGCTGTCCGGACAGAAAGTGGTTCCTTTTGCGGGAAATGCGGAGGGACGTGATATCATGTCCGGTGAATTTGATGTCATTGTTACTGACGGTTTTACAGGAAATGTAGTACTGAAATTTGGAGAAGGAGCTGCCAGCCTGTTTTCCGCATTATTGAAAAAATCGGTGGAAAAAGGTGGTCTTCGGGCAAAGCTGGGGGCCTTTCTCCTGAAACCGGCATTGAAAAAATATCTTGTGAAGCGGCTGGATTATGCCGAATATGGCGGAGCGCCTTTGATGGGGATTAAAGGCGGGCTGATTATCTGCCACGGCGCGTCCCAAGCCCGGGCAATCAGGAATGCCATTCATATGGCAAAAGACTTCTGTGAAGCCCGTGTGGTTGATGTTATTGCAGAAGCGGTGGTGCAGATTGAAAAAGAAGCGGGCCGCTTAAAAGAGGACTGAGCTTTTGGGGGAATAATTATATGAGTGTATGCAGTTCGGCAGGAATTTTGGGAACCGGTCACTATGCGCCGGAAAGACTCCTGACAAATTTTGACCTTGAGAAGTTGGTAGATACTACGGATGAATGGATTCGTACCCGCACAGGTGTGGAAACCCGCCACCTGGCAGCCGCCTCTGAAAATACATCGGATTTGTGTGTAAAAGCCGGTTGGAAAGCTTTAGAAGCTGCCGGTCTTACTGCAGAGGATATAGATTTTGTGATGGTGGCGACAGCTTCACCGGATTATGTGGTACCGTCGACTGCCTGTCTTGTGCAGGATAAGATGGGAATGAAACGGGCGGGCGGCATGGATATTTCTGCGGGCTGCTCCGGTTATATTTATGCAGTCGCCACAGCAGCCGCGATGGTCAAAGCGGGACTTTATAAATATATTTTGGTGGTGGGCGCGGAAATATTGTCCCGCCTGGTTAATTGGCAGGATCGTTCCACCTGTATTCTTTTTGGTGACGGGGCCGGAGCGGCGGTCATCGGGGCGGCGGAAGAAGGATTCGGCCTTCTGGCATCAGATTTAGGTTCTGATGGGAGCATGGGAAGTATTTTAAATATCCCAGCCAGCGGTGTGGCTGAACCTGTGACGCACCGCGCCATTGATTCGAATCGTATTTACATACATATGGAAGGCCCCGAAGTGTTTAAAGCTGCTGTCCGCCATATGGAAAATACAACTATGACAGCACTTGAAAAGGCGGGAGTTGATAAAGAGGAAATAGATATGTTCATTGCCCATCAGGCCAATAATCGTATTATCCAGTCTATTGCAAAAAAAGTGGGTATTCCCAAAGACCATATGTATGTGAATGTCGAAAGATATGGAAATACTTCGGCGGCATCCGTGGGGATTGCGCTTGATGAAGCGGTGCGGAGCGGAAAAATAAAACATGGCGATATCGTTGTGATTACAGGATTCGGTGCCGGTCTTACCTGGGGCTGTGATGTAATGCGTTGGATTTAATAGTCATAATTTAATAGTCATAATAGATAGTTTATGTAATGAGGTGAAACAATGAAAACAGCATTTTTTTTCCCGGGACAGGGATCCCAGAAAGTCGGAATGGTTCATGATTTGTACGAAAAGTATGATTCCGTGAAAAAGATCATTCGTGAAGCTGATGACACATTGGGCTTTTCCATTTCAAAAATGATGTTTGAAGGTCCGGATACGGAACTGATGAAAACAGAATTTACCCAGCCTGCTATTTTGACGGCCAGTGTATGCTGTTGGCAGGTATTGAAAGAAGAAGGCGTTACACCTGATGTGGCGGCAGGTCACAGCCTCGGTGAATATTCCGCCCTTGTGGCGGCAGGTTCAATCTCTTTTTCTGATGCGGTCCATACGGTCAATCTTCGCGGCAAGTTTATGCAGGAAGCGGTACCTCTTGGTGAAGGAAGCATGGCGGCTGTTATCGGCTTGGATCCGGATCGTATCACTGAAGTCTGTGCGGGTGTTTCTACGGAAAGCCAGCCGGTGCAGGCGGTTAATTTTAATTGTCCGGGACAGACGGTTATCGCCGGGGCTGCCGGGGCGGTGGAAAAGGCTTGTGCTGCTTTGAAAGAAGCCGGCGCAAAGAGGGCAATCATGTTGAATGTAAGCGCGCCTTTCCATTCTTCACTTATGGAACCGGCGGCGCAGAAGCTGAAGAAGGTGCTTGATAAGATTGAGATAAAAGATGCGGAAATTCCTGTTATCGCTAATGTAAATGCACTGGCAGAAACAAAAGCGGCAGATATCCGTACACATTTGGTGGAGCAGGCGGCTCATGCGGTGAGGTGGGAAGAGTCGGTGCGAAATCTTATTGCCGGCGGAATGGACACCATGGTGGAATGCGGACCGGGAACCGTCCTGTCCGGGTTTATGCGCAAGATAGATAAAAGTATCGTGTCTTATCACGCGGAAAATATAGAAACGATTATCGAAACCGTACAAGCATTAAAAGGAGTCTGATAATGGAAAAATTGGAAAAAACAGCATTGGTTACGGGCGCTTCCCGCGGTATCGGCCGAGCGATTGCCCTCACTCTCGGTCAAGCGGGGTATGCGGTAGCAGTTAATTATGCAGGGAACGAAGCAGCGGCGGAAGCGGTAAAAAATGAAATTATCGCGGCAGGCGGGAAAGCGTTTACTCTGCAGGGAGACGTGTCCGATCCGGAAGATGTAGAGCATATGTTCGAAAAGATTAAAGAGGGGTTCGGATTTCTTGATGTCCTTGTCAATAATGCGGGCATTACAAGAGACAGTTTACTTATCCGTATGAAAGAAAGCAGCTGGGATGAGGTGATTGCAACCAACTTGAAAGGAAATTTTCTGGTACTGAAAGCAGCGGCGGCGATGATGATTCGCCGTAAAAAGGGATCTGTCATCAATATTTCTTCAGTTGTAGGTCTTACGGGAAATGCAGGGCAGGTAAATTATGCAGCAGCAAAAGCGGGTGTTATCGGTATGACGAAAGCGGCTGCCAAAGAACTGGCATCCCGCGGTATCCGTGTCAATGCGGTGGCTCCGGGATGTATCGTGACTGATATGACGGATAAGATACCGGAGAATATAAAAGAAGGCATGCTTCATTCTATCCCGCTCAGCCGTCTGGGGCAGACCGAAGAAGTTGCCAAGGCTGTTTTGTTCCTTGCTTCTGATGATGCCTCTTATATCACCGGGCAGGTTTTGAATGTAGACGGCGGTATGGTGATGTAAGTTCGGCAGGGAGGACAGAGCATCCTGATATGAGGAACGGGAAAATATTCATGCCGTATCATCAGCATAGAGTTTTCCGGCATATATAAAAAGGGTATGCGTCATTCGCTTTTGCAGGATTCTTCGGAGAAGATAAAAGAGGTTGCCACAGCCGTTTACTTTTTTCCTGACTGCGTTTTTTATATCAGGGAACGGGTTTATATGTAGACGGCGGAATGGTTATGTAATATAATTTATGATGGTAAATTTTATTGAAAGGTGGTGAGATGAATGGGAACTTTTGACAAGGTAAAGAAAATCGTTGTAGACCAGCTGGGAGTCAATGAAGCTGATGTACAGATCGACTCCACTTTTATTGATGATCTGGGTGCGGATTCTTTGGATATCGTAGAACTGATCATGGCGTTCGAAGAAGAATTTGAAATTGAAATTCCGGATGATGCGGCTGAAAAGATCAAAACTGTACGTGATGCAGTTGATTACATTGAAAAGCAGATTCAGTAATTCATACTGGAACATGGCAGGCATCGGGGGCTTTTATTCCCCCGAAAGGCCGCTGTGCGGAGAACACCTCAAAAAAGCGGACCGCAGTTTCGGCCATCCGTTTTTTTGAGGTTTTGTCCCATAAAGGAATATGAGAAAACAGGTAATCTGATCCAAATTATGTGAGTGAGGTGCTTTGTAAGAATGGAAAGAAGAGTTGTAATTACCGGTCTTGGGGTGGTATCCCCTGTTGGAACGGGCGTAGAGAAGTTTTGGAACAGTCTTTTGGAAGGCAAATCGGGCATTGCTCCGATTACCCGGTTTGACGCTGCTGATTTCCCGGTGAAAATCGCAGGCGAAGTAAAAGATTTTGATCCGGCACTGGCAGGTGATAAAAAAACAATCCGACATATGGATCGCAATGCCCAATTTGCTGTTGCTGCTGCCCGGATGGCAGTGGAAGATGCCAAATTGGATATGGAAAAAGAAAATCCGGATATGGCAGGAACAGTGATTGGAACCGGTATCGGCGGTATTGCCACCATGGAGGAAACGGTATTCCGTATTGAGCAAAAGGGACCGGGCAAGGTGAATCCTTTTGCTGTTCCTATGATGATTGCCAATATGGCTTCCGGACAAGTTTCCATTACTTTTGGTCTGCAGGGGCCTGTACTCACTGATGTGACCGCCTGTGCGTCCGGTACTAACGCCATTGGTCTTGCTGCACGCCTGATTAAGCATGGTGATGCTGATGTGATGATTGCCGGGGGGACGGAAGCGGCTGTGGCAAAAACACCGATGGCAGGATTTGCCGCCATGAAGGCGCTCTCTTCAAGAGAATGTCCGCCGGAAGAAGCGTCTTGCCCGTTTGATGCCCGCCGGGACGGATTCGTTCTTGGTGAAGGCGCCGGAATTCTCGTACTGGAAGAACTGGAACATGCGAAAAAGAGAGGCGCTTATATTTATGCTGAACTTGCAGGGTATGGTTCCAACGGTGATGCTTACCATATTACCGCTCCCCGGCCGGGCGGCGAGGTGGCGCTCCGCTGCATGCAGAAAGCATTGGCAGATGCCCGTATTGATCCGAAAGACGTGGACTATATCAATGCCCATGGCACATCTACCCATTTGAATGACTTGAACGAAAGTACTGCCATTAAAGCGCTGCTGGGACAGCATGCTTATGAAATTCCCGTAAACTCCACAAAATCCATGACAGGGCATCTGCTTGGCGCAGCGGGTGCGATCGAAGCCGTGGTATGCGTGCTGACTATTGAAAAGAATAGGGTTCATCCGACTATTAACCGGAAAGAAATCGATCCGGACTGTGATTTGGATTATGTGACAGATGGTGCAAGAGATGTAAAAGTAAACGTGGCCATGTCTAATTCTTTCGGCTTCGGTGGACATAACGCGGTTATCGTTATGAGGCGTTATGAGGAATAGGAATGAGCCGGATTGAGCGCAGGAAGCAGGAGCGGCTGGATGAAGTCTGGCGTTTTGCAAAAGAGAGTGATATTCCTGTCCATAATATGGAGCTGCTGAATGTGGCACTGACCCATACCTCTTATGCCAATGAACATCGTAATCTGAAAGTTCATGACAATGAACGTCTCGAGTTTTTGGGGGACGCTGTTTTGGATCTGGCAGTAGGGGATTATCTTTTCCGGCGTTTTCCCGAATGGCCGGAAGGAGATCTGACCCGTGCCAAGGCAAGCGTGGTGTGCAAACCGGCATGTGCCGAATGTGCGGCTAATTTCCATGTAGGTGATTATATGCTTCTTGGCAGAGGGGAAGAAATGTCGGGCGGCAGAACCCGCGTTTCTATCCTTGGGAATGCTTTTGAGTCGGTGATCGGTGCTGTTTATTTAGACAACGGCTATGAAGTGGCGGCAAAGTTTATTCTGGGCCATATGCAGAAGTTTCTTGATCTGGTTGATCAGGGGATTTATGATCATGACTATAAATCAGATTTACAGGAAATTGCCCAAAAAAATGGTGATGTCGATATACGGTATGAGGTCGTCCGTGATGAGGGACCGGATCATGATAAGACAATATGGATGGAACTTTTCATTAATGGGAAAGCACTTGGAACCGGTATAGGCAAGAATAAAAAAGAAGCCGCCCAAAACGCGGCTAAGGAAGCCATTGAACGGCTTCATAAGGGAGAGTCAGTGCCGCCTTCTCTTGAATGAAGCAAGGGGGGATAAGATTGGCGGCGGTGAAGCAGCTTACAAGGCCGGAGGAAATTGTCGCTCGGATACGGGAAATATACGTGCCCAACCATTTTATGTCCGACTATTTTCATATTGATATTGATGATATCCGCTGCGGGAAAGTGACGGTCAGTTTATTGACGGATCCGAGAAAACACACGAACCACAGAGAGGTGCTCCACGGCGGTGTTATGATGGCGCTTGCCGATTCGGTGACAGGAGTTACCGGGGCATCTGTCGGGGCGGTAGTCGTTACAGTCAGCCTTACGATGAGTTTTATCCGTAATGCGAGACCGGGTTCCAGAATCCGTGTAAAAAGCCATATTACCCACAACGGCAGAACAACAATTGTTATTGCCGCGGAAATGTATGACGAAGATGATAAATTGATGGCAAATATACTGGCAGATATGATGATTGTTGATCATTTTCCCGAGATACCGAGAAAGTGGTAAATATAAACGGATACTTCCGAATATTCCTGGGGGCATATAATATGCTTCAGGAACGGAGTATCCGTTTTTTATCTTATTTAATTTTCAATACCGGTTCGTACAGGTACGCCTTTGTCATAATAGTGGCGTATCTTTTTCATTTCTGTAATCAAATCGGCGGCGTCAAGAATTTCTTTCGGCGCATTCCGTCCGGTAAAAATGAGTTCTACTTCAGGGCGGCGGGCTTTTAAAATTTTTTCCGTATCTTCCTCTGTTGCCAAATCATACCAGCGTGCCATATTATATTCGTCCAGGATGACCATGTCGTAGTTTTTAGAAACAGCGTCTATGGCCTGCTCAATTCCTTTCAGAGTCATTTCCCGATAGTCTTTCGGAGGATGTCCCGCAGGATAAATTCGAATATGGTTTCCCCATGTTTTTCGCTGTTCATCCGTGAGCATTCCTTCCTTTGCGATGAAGTAAGGTTTGCCCAAAGTGATCAAGGTAATGCCCGGAATCGACTGGAGAATTTTCTGCTCTGAATAAGCGAGGGATTTCATGAATTGAAGGATACAAACTTTCTTTCCCGCACCGACAGCACGGATGGCAAGTCCGATGGCGGCAGTTGTCTTGCCCTTTCCGTCGCCTGTATATACATGGATATATCCTTTGGTCATGATGGCTGCCTCCTGTTTTTATTACACAAAATGACGGGGTTTTCGCATAAAAAAATCTTCCTGCTCTTACGGAAGAAAAGATGTTTCGCATGGGAAAATCAAAAAAATTGTTTCCTTGTTCCACATTTGTACTGTTTATAACGGCGGTGGACAAAAAAACCTCCGAGAGTAAGAATGAAGAGAACAACGAAACGTATACCGTGCTGGGAAAAATGGATCAGATCATGGCCGAGAACGACTTCAATGACTACGGAAGGAATTTTTCCGAAGAGTGTTGCCCGCAGATGCTGTCTTGTGGTGAGTTTTGTGAGGACTGCCGCTGCGGTAAAGAGAATGTTTGGCGAGTAGGGGATTGCCCGGGCTACAGCCATGGCGTATACTGAACTGTATTTGTCTACTTTTCTTAGCATATGCTTTTTCTCAATGATCCGCCTTGCTTCATCCCTGAAAAATATGCGGCCGATATGGAAACTGATTTCAATCCCTATAACTTCGCCGATCCAGGAAATAATGATCCCCGGCAGAAGACCGAAAAGAACGCCGTTGATGGTGAGAAAAGGAATCGTGGGGATACCGAAAACGTTACAGAGAATCAGTAAAAAAAGGCTCACTGCAAAAGCCCCGTAACCAAAAGAGGAAATATAGCGGGACAGACTATCCACATCTCCCGCCAAAGTCAGGGTGATGGTATTGCTGTAAAATTCAGGAAAGAATATTTTAGCGATAAGAAAACATATGGCTGCCAGAAGCAGGAGCATAAAAATTCCTACCGTTTTTTTATATGAATCAGGCATGGGGATTCCTTACAGAAAAAATAGGAAAACGGAAATATACAAGCTGCATAATTCTGTTTCCTGCAGAACAGTAATTTATTTTCATTATTATAGAACAAACCGTTCTTTATTGCCAGTTATCCGATGGCGTTATACATACCGTATTCGTTTTACACATCCGGTCACTTGCAAAAATATATTTCCGCTTATATAATAACGAATATATTAAAAATGGCATGGATGGGAAGAAGCTGTCGGGTTTTCTCAAAGAGAACCGCTCCTTGGCTGGAAGAGCGGCAGAAAGAAAACAGCAAGTCACCCCGGAGCCGGCAGGGAGGCCTGTCCGCCGCGCACGTTACGCGCTGATGAGTGGCCTGACGGCTATTTAGGTGGTACCGCGGAAGTCTCTTTCGTCCTATGGGATGAAAGAGTTTTTTGTTTACAGGGAGTGGATGACATGGATGAGATGAAAGATTTAGGGAAGTATGAACCCGGTGCGATTGAAGAGAAATGGTATAACTTTTGGGAGGAACACGGTGTATTTCATGATGAACCGGAGGAGGGGAAAGAGCCGTACAGCATTGTGCTGCCGCCTCCCAATGTAACGGGGCAGCTTCATATGGGGCATGCGCTGGACAATACATTGCAGGATATCCTGATCCGCTATAAAAGGATGCAGGGGTATAATGTCCTCTGGCTTCCGGGAAAGGACCATGCTGGTATCGCCACGCAGGTCAAGGTGGAAAAACAGATCGCCGAAGAAGGCCTCACAAAGTACGATCTGGGACGTGAAAAATTTTTGGAACGCGTATGGGAATGGAAGGAAAAATACGGGAATACCATCGGGAAGCAGATCCGACGCCTGGGGTCTTCCTGTGATTGGAGCCGTGAACGTTTTACGATGGATGATGTTTGCGCCCGTGCTGTCCGTGAAGTATTTGTATCCCTTTATGAAAAAGGGCTGATTTATCAGGGGTTCCGCATTACCAACTGGTGTCCCCGCTGCCAGACGGCGCTTTCCGATATCGAAGTAGAGCATGAAAATGATATGGGCCATCTGTGGTATTTCGATTATCCTCTTGCCGATGAGGAAGGTGCTGTGCGCATCGCAACGACCCGTCCTGAAACGATTCCCGGTGATACGGCCGTCGCTGTTAATCCGAAAGATGAAAGATATGCGCATCTGGTCGGGAAGAAGGTGAAGCTGCCGACTACTGACAGAGAGATTCCTATCATCGCTGATGAATATGTAGATATGGAATATGGTACAGGCTGTGTAAAGATTACACCGGCCCATGATTCAAATGACTTTGCCATGGGTGAACGCCACCATCTGGAAACCATCGTCATCATGAATAAAGACGGCACGATGAACGAAAAGGCGGGCAGATATAATGGCATGGACCGCTACGAGTGCAGGAAAGAGATCATCAAAGATTTTACGGATATGGGGCTTTTTGTAAAAAGCGAAGAAAAAGAACATGCCGTCGGTCACTGCTCGCGCTGCCATACGGTTGTTGAACCGCTTACCACGAAACAGTGGTTTGTCAAAATGAAACCGCTTGCCGGTCCCGCTATGGAAGCAGTGCAGTCGGGGAAAACAAAATTTGTTCCTGAACGTTTTTCTTCTACCTATATCCAGTGGCTGGAAAATATTCATGACTGGTGTATTTCCCGCCAGCTCTGGTGGGGACATCGTATTCCTGTGTGGTACTGCGACGATTGTGGTGAAGTCATTGCGTCCCGCACCGATTTGGAGGCCTGCCCGAAATGCGGAAGCAAACATATCCGCCAGGATCCTGACGTTCTTGATACATGGTTTTCCTCTGCGCTCTGGCCATTTTCCACCATGGGCTGGCCTGACAGGACGCCGGTCCTGAACCAATGGTATCCTACATCTACGATGGTTACCGGTTATGACATCATTTTTTTCTGGGTTGCCCGTATGATGTTCATGTCTATGGAATTCATGAAGGAAATTCCTTTCAGGTATGTGTTTATTCATGGTCTTGTCCGCGATTCCCAGGGGCGGAAAATGTCCAAATCCCTGGGCAACGGCATCGATCCCCTGGAAGTGATTGAGAAATATGGCGCTGATGCGCTTCGGTTTACGCTTGTCACAGGCAATACGCCGGGCAATGATATGCGTTTTTACTATGAACGTGTGGAGGGAAACCGTAATTTTGCCAATAAATTATGGAACGCCAGCAAGTTTACCCTTATGAATCTGGATGACTATGATCCCCGTTTCATTCCGGAAGAAAGCCAGTATACACTTGCGGATAAATGGATTTTGGAAGGTCTTGCGCAGACGGAAGAGCATGTCAGCGAGAACCTTGATAAATATGAGTTAGGCGCTGCCGCGGATTCTATTTATGATTTTGCATGGAACTCTTTCTGCGACTGGTATATTGAAACGGCGAAGGGCCGTCTTTATGGAGCGCACAATGCCGACCGGCAGGTTACCCAATATGTCCTTGTGTATGTACTGACGAGAATCATGGCACTCCTGCATCCTTTTATGCCGTTTATTACGGAACACCTCTGGCAGCATCTGCACCACTCCGGTGAAACTCTGGCGAGAGCTCCCTGGCCGGCAGCTGATGAAAGACTTCGTTTCCCGGAAGAACAGGAGCAGATGGAGCGTATCATGGACGCGATTAAGGCTGTCCGCAATATGCGTGCGGAAGCGAATGTGGCGCCGAACAAAATGTGCCATATCCGGATCGCGGTTCATCGTGATGATTTGAGAAAATGTATCGAAACCCACGAAGAATATTTTGAAAAACTGGGGCATGTAGAAAAAATCGTCCTGCTTGCCGCTGATGGAACAAAGCCTGAAAATGCCCTTGCTGCTGTTGTCACGGGCATGGAAGTATATCTTGAATTGAAGGGCCTGATTGATACGGCTAAGGAAAGAGAACGGATCGAAAAGGCAAAAGCCGCTCTGGAAAAAGAAATCGCCCGTACATCCGGTAAGTTGAACAATAAGGGTTTTCTTGCGAAAGCGCCGGAAGATGTTGTGGCGAAAGAAAAAGAAAAACTTGCGGAGTTTGAAGAGAAGATGAAATCATTTGATGAACGTCTTCGTTTCCTTGCCGATCTTTAATTGTTGTTACATAAAGGAGTCAGTATGAATTATCAGGAAAGTATTTCCCGTCTGGAAGAAGCATCCGTTTTCGGAATCAAGCCGGGGCTGGAACGAATGCAAAAAATTCTTGCTGTACTGGGAAATCCTGAAAAAGCCTGTAAGATGATCCATATCACGGGGACGAATGGAAAAGGGAGCGTCGCCGCTATGATAACGAGTGTTTTGGAAAATACAAATCTTAGGGTAGGGCGGTTTACGTCACCGCATCTTATAGACTACACGGAACGGATTTATTTGGGTGGGAAAGATATCTCCCGGGAAGATTTTGCCAAAGCGGCCACAGTGGTTTTTAAAGCTCATGACGAGCTGGTAGCCGCGGGGGAAGAAGCGTTGACGGAATTTGAACTGCTGACAGCCATCGCGTTTTGGTATTTCCGTGAAAACAAAGCGGATTACGCCGTTATGGAAGTCGGCATGGGCGGACGTTTTGACGCGACCAATGTAGTGATGCCTGTTGTTTCCGTCATTACGAATGTGGCTATGGATCACATGCAGTATCTGGGAAATACCCTTCAGGAAATAGCGAGAGAAAAAGCGGGAATTATCAAAGAGGGGATTCCGGTAGTCACTGCGGCGCAGCATGTGGCTTTGAAGGAATTGAAAAAAGATGCCCACAATAAAAAAGCACGCATTTATTTTTACGGCCGTGATTTTGAAATCGATACAAGAAACAAATGGGAGCAGGGCCAGGTCGTAGTGGTGAAACGGAAAGGCATGCCGAAAGAACTGGAAAAGAGCATGCTCTTTGTTCCCTTTATCGGTGCCCATCAGGCAGTCAATGCGGCGGTGGCAGCGATGGCACTTACCATTCTCATGAAAGAAGACGGGCGGATTAATGAAAATGATCTCCGTGAAGGATTGGCGCGGGCCAGATGGCAGGGCCGTTTTGAAATTCATCACGCAGGGGGGAAAACAGTTGTCTTAGACGGCGCGCACAATGAGGCCGGAGCGGAAGCGCTTCAGGAAGCATTGCGGGAACAGTATCCCGATAAACGGCGTATTTTCGTTTTTTCTTCTCTTCAGGATAAAACGACGGAAACCATTATTCAGATGCTCGTAAGAAAAGGGGACAAGGTTTATGCCTGCGCCGCGCCGACACCGAGGACAAGGACGCCTGAAGAAATCTGTGAAATGATTGACCGGCAGAAAATCAGGGCGGAGCACAAGATAGCGGGGAGCGTGGCAGATGCTTTGGAAAAGGCGGTGAAAGAGGCGGATGAAAACGATATTGTCCTCGTCTGCGGCTCTCTTTACATATTGGGAGACGCGATCCGGTGGCTTCGAAAGCAGGAATTGGCAGAATAAAAAATAAACAAGAAAAAGGACTGAGGGAAACATAAAATATTTTCTCAGTCCTTTTTCTTTTCTTGTTGTCGCTGATTATTATGCTGATAAATAAATGAGCAGCCCATCAGCGTTTTATCATAGATTAGTAATTTTCCGCCTTAATAGCGAAGAAAGAACGGGGATGGTTGCATACGGGACATTCTTCCGGCGCCTCTACGGATTCGCAAGTGAAGCCGCAGTTTGCGCACATCCAGAGTTTCTTTTCATCCCTCTTGAACAATTTGCCGTTTTCCACATTGGCAAGAAGAATTTTATATCTTCTTTCATGCTGCTTTTCAATTTCGCCGATTTTGGCCATGAGGAAAGCAATCTGCGGAAAGCCCTCTTTTTTTGCAGTTTCAGCAAACTCCGGATACATTGAAGTCCATTCATCATTTTCCCCTTTGGCTGCCATTTTCAAATGTTCGGCGGTATCCTTTTTCAGATCCCCCACGAGCCAGAACCAGATTTTAGCATGAGCTCTTTCCTGGTTCGCGGTTTCTTCAAAGAGATCGGCAATCTGCCGGGACATGGACGGATCTTTTCGTGCTTCGCCAGCGAAGAGATTGTATTTCACATGGGCCTGTGCCTCTCCCGCGAAAGCGGCGCGCAGATTTTTTTCGGTCTGTGTACCTGCAAGGCGCGACATTTCTTCCAAAGCTTTTTCTTCATTCATGATTTTTTCCTCCTGAACAACTTACCTTACTATAAAGGATACTCCTGATATCCGTAATTATTATACATGATAAAAGTTTTGCGGAACAGGGAAAATGAGAAAGGAATATTTTCTGTTTCCAATTTGGCATGAAAGTAGAATCATTTTGTAAATAAATTTTTACAAAGAATTTACACAGCTGCTTTATGATAAAGAAAATAATAGGAAGTCGTGTACCTTTTAAGGGGGCGGGAGTATGTTCAGCCTGGTCAATAAGCATGAAGAGTTTTTTGATTTTCTTGTAACAAATGGAGAATATTTTCACAAAGGAACGCTTATGGTCAAGGAGGTCCTTCAAGATCCGAAGAAGCTGGAACGCTGTGCCAAGGAAGCAGAGAAAATTGAGCATCTTGCTGACGGAGTGACCCATGAAGTGGCGGCAAAAATGAAGCATGTCTTTATTACGCCTATTGACAGAGAGGATTTTTATCTCCTTACCAGCAACCTGGACGACTGTGTAGACGATATTAAAGATGTCATCTTTACTTTGCGCATTTATCATGCCGGCCTCGGCTGGAACCGGATGCTTCGCATGGCGGATATTCTGATAGAAATGTCCGGAGAATTGATTATCCTGTTCCGCCTCCTGAAAGATATAGATAAAAATGAAACGGAGATTACAGAACGGGCCCGTAAGATCAATCGTCTCGAAAGTGAAGCAGACACGATTTATCGTGCGATTATTTCTGATTTGTTTGACGGTACCCATGATGCGGTAGAGATTATCCGCTGGAAGGAAATCATGGAAACGATGGAGGAAACGGCAGATCAGGCGGAACGCGTAGGTAATTTGATTAAAGAAGTGGTTATGAAATATGCCTGATATTTATGCGATAGGCCTGGTAATTGTTCTGGCGCTTGCCTTTGATTTTATCAACGGCTTCCATGATACAGCAAATGCGATTGCTACCTGTATCGCAACGCGCTCCTTAAGTCCCCGCATAGCGATTATCATGTCGGCGTTTTTAAATTTTGTTGGAGCGATGGTGTCGACCGGTGTGGCGAAAACAATCGGAGGGGAGATTGTCACGTCTCCGCAGATGGTGGACTCCACAGTGCTTATAGCGGCGCTTTTTGCCGCTATCGTATGGAATCTTTTTACCTGGAAGATCGGCATGCCTTCCAGCTCCTCTCATGCGCTGATCGGCGGTGTCCTCGGAGCGGTGACAATTTCTTACGGTACGGGGGCAATCAATGGGAACGGGGTTTTTATGATCGTGGCGGGACTTATCGGTTCGCCTGTTATTGCCATGTTCAGCGGATATGTCATCATGACGCTTCTGTTTATCCTGTTCCGGAATGTGGGAAGATCGAAAGTGAATTATATTTCTCTCCATATACAGAGCTTATCCGCCGCGGTAATGGCATTTTCCCACGGTTCAAATGATGCGCAGAAGTGCATGGGAATCATCACGCTGGCGCTTTTGTCCGGCGGATACATTGGAGAACTGGAAGTTCCTTTCCTTGTAAAGATTGCCTGTGCATTTGCCATGTGTGCGGGGACGAGTGTAGGCGGCTGGCGCATTATCCGTACTGTCGGGAATAAAATATTCCGTTTGGAACCGGTGAACGGACTGGCAGCGGATATCAATTCGGCGTTAACTATTTTCACGGCGACCTTTCTGCATCTCCCCGTATCTACGACACATGTGGTCACAGGCTCCATTATGGGGGTGGGCTGGGCAAAGCGGTTCCGTGCAGTACACTGGAATGTGGCGTATTCCATGGTGGGTGCCTGGGTCATGACGATTCCCAGCACAGCGGCAGTCGGCGCATTGGTATACATCCTTATCCGTTATATCTTTTGAGAAAATACGATGATTGCCCGTTGATGCGGGCGTTTTTTGTTGAAATGTCCATATAAAGGTTTATGGGTGTTTTATGCAATGACCATTCTTTGCGAAACTGTTTGGGCAGCGGAGTTGGTCATTGACTGTAAGAGAAAAGAGATGTTACCTGCAAGGTCTTGACATAGTCGAAAAACGGGAACGACCCATGAAAAGAACTTATGTGGTAAAATAAGGGGGCATAGGTAAACCCGTTAGGGGATAGAAAGGATTATTATGCTGATACAATGGTTTCCCGGCCATATGGCAAAGACAAAACGGCTGATTATCGAACACTTGAAAGCGGTAGATGTGGCGGCGGAACTTTTGGATGCCCGTATTCCTCTGTCCAGTGCGAATCCTATGGTGGAAGAGCTTCTGTCGGGGAAGCCGCGCATCGTCATACTGAATAAGGCGGATCTTGCGGATCCGGGAATGACGAAAGCTTGGGAATCATACTATAAAAGGAAAGGGGTTGCTGCGGTATCTATGAGCTGCGGCAACGGAAAAGATAAAAAGAAATTTCTCCGTCTCATCAAAGAGGCGGCCGGTCCGATGCTGGAAAAGTGGAAACTCCGCGGCTTGAAAACGAGATCGGTACGGATCATGATTCTTGGAATTCCCAATGTAGGCAAGTCAACTCTTATCAATTTTATTTCAGGAACAGCGGCGGCCCGGACAGCCAATACGCCCGGACACACACGGGGCAAGCAGTGGGTCCGTCTTTCGCAGGGGTTGGATCTTTTGGATACCCCCGGTGTTTTATGGCCGAAGTTTGAAGATCAGGTGGCGGCTCTTCGTTTGGCGGCGACCGGAGCGATTGCCGGAGATGTCTTTGATGCGGATACGGTAGTTCCTGAACTGATGAGGGTGCTTGCACGAACGGCACCTGATGCGCTTCGTGAAAAGTACGGAATTGAAGATGCGGCAGCGGATCCCCAAATTCTTCTGGCCCAGGCGGGAAAAAGACGGGGCTGTATTCTTCCCGGAGGCGCGATTGATTATGCCCGTGCACAGACAATGATACTTAATGATTTTCGGAGCGGGAAACTGGGACGCATTACACTTGACGCTGTTCCGGCGGAGGAAGTATGACAATTTCTGAAATCAGGGACATATTGAAACAGGAAACCGTGGAGAAAACGGTTTTGGAAGAAATTATGGCAGATGAACGGAAAGGTGTCCGGCAGCTGGTGGATGCCTATATCCGCCGCCTGAATCGGGAATCGGCAGAACGGTTCCGTGTGGAAGATATGTACGAACCGGAAAGTTCTTTTTACAAAAAAGGATTGGAGTATGTTGCCGGAATTGACGAGGTAGGACGCGGGCCGTTGGCGGGACCTGTCACAGTCGCGGCAGTTATTTTGAAGCCTCATTTTTTTATTGCGGGACTTAATGATTCGAAAAAAGTGGCGCCCCGGCGGCGGGAAGAAATTGCAAAGAAAATTCACGAAACGGCAGTGGATATTTCCATTGTCAGCCTTTCTCCGGAAGAGATTGACATGCGGAATATTTATGCGGCAACGATGGAAGCCATGTACCGCGCGGTGCGGAATCTGAAGATACAGCCGCAGGCGGTCATCGTAGACGCCATGCCTCTCCATTTTCCTGTGCCGTCCCTGTCGCTGGTCCACGGGGATGCCAAATCGGCATCTGTCGCGGCGGCGTCAATCGTGGCAAAGGTTCACAGGGATCATCTGATGGATGAGTATGACAAAGTCTACCCGGGTTATGGATTTTCGCAAAACAAGGGATATGGCACGGCGGAGCATATAGAGGCCATCCGAACATTGGGAATCACACCGATCCACAGGAAAAGTTTCGAACCGGTGAAGAGTATGGTGAATGGAACATATTTATAAAATATTTTTAGAACAGGACAGGGGGACGATCATGAGACAATGTATGGATGCAGAAAACCTGCACAGAAGATTGAAAAAAATTATCGGACAGGTGCAGGCGATTGACCGTATGGTGGAGGAAGATATCGCCTGTGAAGATATGCTGTCCCAGATCAATGCGGCCAAATCGGCGCTCCACAGAGTGGGACAGATCGTTTTGGAGGGACACCTCCATCATTGCGTTTTAGATGGAATTGAACATGGAGATGCGGAAGAAACCATTGCGAAGTTCAGCAAAGCGGTAGAACGTTTTTCCAATATGGGATAATCTCCAAAGAAGGTACTATGTATCCTGTGAATATAAAAATGGACGGCAGGGCTTGTCTTGTTATCGGCGGCGGGCATGTAGCGCAAAGAAAGGTCTGTACGCTTTTGGAGGAAAAGGCGGCGGTGACGGTGATCGCACCCGAAGTCTGCAGTGATCTGGAGGCTCTTTTCAGGGAAGGACGTATTTCATGGCGCAGGGAAAGTTATGAGGCCCCTATGTGCGGCGGCTTTTGTATGGTGGTGACGGCGGCAGGGGATAAGGCGGTCGCGCTGTCGGTACAGAAGGAAGCCGAGCGGGAGGGCTTTTTATATAACGCGGCGGATTTTCCTGCGTTAGGGAATTGCCATATTCCCGCACGGATAAAGAAAGAGGGGCTTATGGTGACAGTGTCCACCGAAGGCCGGTCGCCTGCTATGGCAAAGTATGTGAAAAACTGGCTTGCCCTTGAAATACCTGATGCCTATGGACAATGGCTGGACAGAATGGGGGCGCTTCGGTCGGTATTGCAAGAGGGATTGGCGGATGCGGAACAGAGGGAAAAGTTCTGGCGTCTTGCTTTTGAACATCAGGTTATGGAATTGGTTGTTCAGGGAAATCTGGACGCGGCAGAGGAGCGTGTACGCAGTGGTATTAGCCGTCTTAGGTCTGAATCATAAAACTGTTTCTGTGGATATTCGTGAAAAGTTTTCTATTTCTGAGGAAAGTGCGCAGGAGGGGCTGCTCCATTTGTCTGAGCAGGAAGGAATTAAGGAGGCGGTTGTCCTTTCTACATGTAACCGCACAGAGATATATGCTGTTTTAAAAGAGGAGGAAGATAAAGAGGAATTATATCGTTTTTTTCTGACACTTTCAGGAAACAGTAAAGCGGAAAAAGAATATTTCTTTTTTTATACAGGTACAGAATGTATCCGTCATCTTTTCCGGGTTGTTTCAGGGCTTGATTCCATGGTTCTCGGTGAAAGCCAGATCCTTAACCAGATCAAGACGGCTTACACGGGAGCTTTGGCGGTTCACGCGACCCGTACCATTTTAAATACGCTTTTTCACCGCGCCATTACCACGGGGAAAAGAGTCCGTACAGAAACGCGGATTTCAACAAGTGCTGTTTCTGTGAGTTATGCGGCTGTTAAAATGGCGGAAAAAATTTTAGGCAGTCTGGAAAGAAAAAAGGCTCTCGTCTTCGGCGCGGGTGACGCGGCGGAACTTTTAGTGAAGCATTTGCAGGGGAGAGGGCTCAGGGAAGTGGTTGTGACAAACCGCCATCCAAAGCGGGCAGAGGAGCTGGCACGCAAGTTTGATGGAACGACGCTGCCTTTTCATGAGGCGGTGGCATCGGCAGAAGATGTGGATGTGTTTATCACAGCTACGGGAGCAACCCAGTATATCGTGAAGGCCTGGGATGTGCGGAATCTTATGATGAAAAGAAATAATAAATCTCTTGTGGTCATTGATATCGCCGTACCCTGCGACGTTGAGCCGGAAGTAGGGAATATAAAGAATGTGACGCTATGCAATATCGATGCCTTGCAGGAAATCGTGGAAAATAATATTAAATTCAGGGAAGCGGAAGCGGAGCGGGCAGCCATTATTATTGAAGAGGAAATTAAATCAATTCTGGACCGCTTTATTTATCTCGGTACGCGGCCCGTTATGGTGTCGCTTTCTGAGAAAGCGGAACAAATCCGTCAGCGTGAGCTCCGCCGCGCTATGGGAAAACTGCCTGATTTAAAAGAGGAAGAGCGGCGGGTTATAGAACATATGACCCACATGCTGGTGAGAAAAATGCTCCGTGAACCGATGACTTATCTTCATGAACACGCAGGGACGGAAAAAGAAAGTGCAGGCAAGAGTGCTGTAGAAACATTGTTCAGTCTTGATACGGGAAAGGAGAAGGCTGTTGAAAGATAAGATTATAATCGCTACGAGAGAAAGTTTGCTGGCACTTTGGCAGGCGGAACATGTAAAAAAGCGGATTGAAGATACTTATCCTGAAATACAGGTGGAACTCCTTCCGGTGACGACAAAAGGCGATCAGATTCTGGACAGGTCTCTTCTTGAAATCGGAGGGAAGGGGCTTTTTATCAAAGAACTGGAAAAATTGCTTCTTGAGAAAAAAGCGGATATAGCTGTACATTCTTTGAAAGATATGACGGCCGTAATTCCCGATGGATTGAAACTGGCGGCAGTGACGGCAAGAGAAGATCCGCGGGACGCTTTTGTATCTTTGGAATATGGCAGTCTGCAGGAGTTGCCGGAAGGGGCGGTCGTGGGGACATCCAGTCTCCGCCGACAGGCGCAGCTGCTCCATTTATGGCCGGATCTGCAGATAAAAACGCTTCGCGGGAATGTGCAGACAAGACTCCGGCATTTGGATGAAGGGAACTATGATGCAGTGATCCTTGCGGCGGCAGGATTGAAACGGCTTGGACTGCAAGAACGGATCCAATCTTATATTTCTACCTGTGATAGCATACCTGCGGCGGGGCAGGGTGTTATGGCTATTGAAACAAGAATCGGTGATGATGAAACAATGGAGATTATTCAATTTATCCATGATGAAAAAGTGGCATCCTGTATAATGGCAGAACGAGCATTTCTGGAAAAAGTCGGTGGTGACTGTAAAGTGCCTGCAGGTATCTATGCAGTTCCGTTTCTTGGGCATATAGAGGCGGTGGCTTTCATTGGATCACCTGATGGGAAAGAGATGTACAAAAGGAGCCTTAATGGGCAGACGCAGGATGCAAAGCAGCTGGGAGAAAGTTTGGCGGAAGCATTGATTGCCGATGGCGGCGGCCGCATTTTAGAGGAATTAAGAAAATGATGGATGAGGAGAAACGGATGAAGAAGGGAAAGGTATACTTAATCGGAGCAGGTCCGGGCGACCCCGAACTTTTTACACTGAAAGGGAAACGCTGTCTTGAAAAAGCGGATGTTATTGTCGGGGATTATCTGGCGGATAAACGGATTCTTCGTTTTGCCAATAAGAATGCGGAATACATCTATGTAGGAAAAAGCTGCGGCAGCCATACAATGACACAGCAGGATATCAGCCGCCTTCTTGCTGAAAAAGGGAAAGAAGGGAAAATTGTTGCCCGCTTAAAAGGGGGAGACCCCTTTGTTTTTGGGCGCGGGGGAGAAGAAATCGAAGTGCTCCGTGCGGCAGGCGTGGACTTTGAGGAAGTGCCGGGAGTGACGTCGGCGATTGCGGCTCCCGCTTATGCGGGTATTCCTGTGACCCACAGGAAGGTGGCGGCATCCTTTGCCGTTATCACGGGACATGAGGATCCGACAAAAGGCCATTCTGACATTCATTGGGAAAAACTGGCGGGCGCTGTGGATACGCTTGTGTTTCTTATGGGCGTAGGCCGTACGCAGCATATTGCCGAAGAACTGATCCGTTACGGAAAAAGCGCAGACACACCGGCGGCGTTTGTCCGCTGGGGTACCCGTCCCTATCAGGAAACGTATACCACTACACTTGGAGAGGCGGCGGAAGCAGTCAAGAAATATGGCATCAAGCCGCCATCCGTATTTATTGTCGGGAATGTAGTCAACCTTCGCGAGCAATTGTGCTGGTATGACAATAAGCCGCTTTTCGGAAAGCATGTGGTCATTACCCGTTCCCGCACGCAGGCTTCCCGGCTGACGGAAGTGCTGGAAGACTTGGGGGCATTCTGTACGGAGATTCCATCCATCAAAATTGAATCCCCCGATGACGGCTGGGCAAGTATTGATCAGGGGATTGAAAAACTTGCCGAATATAACTGGATTGTATTTACCAGTCAAAACGGAGTAGATGCTTTCTTTAAGAGGATCTATGAAAAAGGATTTGATACACGGGCGCTTGGTCATGTAAAGATTGCTGTCATAGGACCGGCTACAGATAAGCAGCTGCTCCTCTACGGCCTCAAGGCAGACTGCGTGCCGTCGGCATACAAGGCGGAAGATTTGGCAGAAGCAATGAAGCCGCTTGTCCGTCGAGGAGACAAAATCCTGCTGCCCCGCGCGAAAGTGGCAAGAAGCGTACTGCCTGAAATGCTGACAGGTTACGGATGCCATGTGGATGTGGCGGAAGCTTATGAAACCGTTTGTGATGAAGAAAATAAAGAAAAATTAAAGGAACTTCTTGTGAATCATGAAGTGGATATCATTACATTTACCAGTTCATCTACCGTATTCAATCTGGTAGACCAGCTGGACGGGAAAACGGGACTGCTTGACGGAGTGTCCCTGGCATGTATCGGGCCGATTACTGCGGATGCCTGCCGAAAGTACGGCTTGGAACCGCAGATTATTTCCGATACATTTACAATTGACGGACTGACAGAAGCGATTGTGAAAGGAGTTGCGAAAGAATGAAATTGAATACACTGCGTCCGCGCCGTTTAAGGCGTACTGCTGCTATCCGCAGCATGGTACGGGAAACGTCTCTGGAAATCAATGACTTTATTTATCCGATTTTTGTTGTTCCCGGGCCAAATGTGAAAGAAGAAATACCGAGTATGCCCGGCTGCTATCATCTGTCTGTGGATCAGGCGGTCAAACAGGCGGAGGAAATCGTCAGTCTCGGGGTCCCTGCGGTGGAAATATTTGGGCTGCCTTCTTATAAAGATGACATCGGTTCTTCTGCCTGGGATATGGAAAGTCCTGTACAGCGGGCAATGGTGGCAATCAAAAAAGAATTTCCCGATCTTATTATTGTAGGTGATGTGTGTCTCTGCCAGTATACTAATTCCGGACACTGCGGGCAGCTCTGCGGTCATGAAGTGGATAATGATTCCACGTTGGAATTGCTGGCGAAAGTTGCCGTTTCCCAGGCGGAAGCCGGTGCGGATATCATTGCTCCTTCCGATATGATGGACGGGCGTATTTCTGTCATCCGAAACGCGCTGGATACAAATCGGTTTTCTCATATATCCGTCATGTCCTATGCGGTAAAGTATGCATCAGGGTATTACGGGCCTTTCCGTGATGCGGCCGATTCGGCCCCCCGGTTCGGCGACCGCCGCGGATACCAGATGGATCCTGCGAACAGCCGTGAGGCGATGAAGGAAGTGGATTTGGACATGGAAGAAGGCGCCGATATCATCATGGTGAAGCCTGCCCTTGCTTACCTGGATATTGTTCATCAGGTCCGTCAGCGGATCAACCGTCCTGTGGCAGTGTATAATGTGAGCGGTGAATATGCCATGGTGAAAGCGGCTGCTGCTAACGGATGGATTGATGAAAAGAGGATTGTCATGGAAACCCTTTTGTCAATGAAGCGGGCAGGGGCAGATATGATTATTTCCTATCATGCTCTTGACGCGGCAAGGTGGCTGAAAGAGGAGGCGGGAAGATGATGAACCTGTTCCGTTCGAAAGCGGCTTTTGAAGAGGCGCGGAATTACATGCCCGGCGGAGTGAACAGCCCGGTCCGTTCCTATCCGCATATGGACTGTCCGCCGCCGTTTATTGCATCGGCAAAAGGATCGCATATTACCGATATTGATGGAAATACCTATATAGACTATGTCGGCTCCTGGGGACCTATGATTTTGGGACATGCCCACCCCCGAGTGATTTCCGCGATTCAAAAAGCGGCGGAAAACAGTACGAGCTACGGCGCACCGACGGTGATAGAAACAGAACTGGCCAAACTGGTTACTGCTTTCTACCCGTCCATTGAAAAAATAAGACTTGTTTCTTCCGGAACGGAGGCGACGATGAGTGCTCTTCGTGCTGCCCGCGGTTATACAGGAAGAGATAAAATATTGAAATTTGCCGGCTGCTATCATGGGCATGGCGACAGCCTCCTTGTGAAAGCCGGATCGGGTGCAGCGACTTTCGGCAGTCCTGACAGCGCGGGTGTCACAAAAGGCACGGCAAAAGACACGGTCGTTGTTCCTTATAACGATATTGATGCTTTTGTAAAAAAGATGGATGACGAAGGTGAAGAGATTGCTGCAGTCATTGTAGAACCGGTGGCAGGAAATATGGGGTGTGTCCTTCCTGTTGACGGTTTTTTGGAGACACTTCGCCGTGAAACAGAAAAGCATGGCACTGTCCTGATTTTTGATGAAGTCATGTGTGGTTTCCGTACAGAACTCCATGGCGCACAGGGAAAGTACGGTATTATTCCCGATATGACATGCCTTGGGAAAATTATCGGCGGCGGTTTACCTGCGGCGGCTTATGGAGGGAAAAGGGATATCATGAACTGCATTGCGCCTGACGGTTCCGTTTATCAGGCAGGAACTTTGTCAGGAAATCCCCTGGCGGTAACTGCCGGACTGGAAACGCTTCAAATGATCAGGACTATTCCCGATTTCTATAAAATATTGGAAGAAAAGACAAAGAGGCTGCTCGGCGGCTGGCTGGATGCGGCAGCAGAAGCCGGTGTGGCGGTACAGGTCCATCAGTCGGGATCCATGTTCTGTCTCTTCTTTAATGATAAACCTGTTCTTAACTATGAAGACTCCTGCGCATGTGATGGAAAGAAGTTCAAGACGTGGTTCCTGTCCATGCTGGAACAGGGGATCTACCTGGCACCCTCTCCCTTTGAAACACTTTTTATGTCTTATGCGCACAGCGAAGATGATTTGGACAGAACAATTTCTGCGGCCCGCATTGCCATGAAAGAGGCGGCAGAAGCAAAATAAAACCTGCCATCTGAAAAATAACCGCTTCCATGAATTGAATGTGGAAAATCCGGTTTATGTGAGCGGATAAAACCTGTCATTTGTGACAGGTTATTTTTTTTGTCCAAATTTTGTATACTAATATTAGAAACAGAAATCGGAATCCGGAAGTCGTAAATCATAAACCGCAATCTGCCCGTTTGTTGACGACTTCTGTCGTCTGTTATCAAAAGAACGCGGCGATAGGAAAAACAGAAATCAAAAATCAGATTTTGAATGGAGGATAACAGGTGAAATTGATAAATGAGTAAGCTCTCTTATGTATAAGGATGGAAATCACGGAGCGGTGGAACAAATTCTATAGGGAGGATATGGTTATGCACAAAAGGTATGGACTGCAGCAGGAACGACAGGGTTGAGCTTGCTGCTGTGGGGATGTCGTATGGGAAACGATTCAATTTTGTCGGAATGCGGCGGACTGGCTGATTATAGTGATACCAAGGAAAGAAAAGAGATGACACAGGGGCGGACGGTTTCTTTTTATCTCCGGTTCCGGTTCGGGCATTCCTATGTGCTGGACAATTCCTATTCGTGGGGGACTTATTTTTTCCGCCGTACCTGCCGGGTAAAGTGTCCATTAAAGGCAGCGTTCTGTCGGGATAATGGGGAAGAGCGGAGGCAGGTGGCATCTGGTACGAAGGAAGATGTATTTGCGGCTCTTACAGATATAGAAAATACGGAGAAAATTTATCTTGACAATGGTGTGTATAAAAGAAATACCATTCTTAGAAGCAGCTGGGATTTAAGAATTGTTCATGAAGGGGATCAGCAGGTCAGCGGTCATGGAGAAAGGGGGGATTCCTCAGGAGTGTCGGCGGATCTGCCCATATTTATTCCCTATTTCAAGAATCTTTGCGAAAGAAACGGATATCCGTTCATAGGAACGGCGCAAGAGACGCAGCAGCGGTAAGGAGGAATCTTTATGACAGAGGAATCAAAAAATCCGTTGGAAATACGTTGTTCTGCCTGCGGAGCACCGGCAGAGTTTGACATTATCCATCAAATTTATCAGTGCCGGTACTGCGGGCAGAAAGTAGATGCCAATGAACCGGTGGAACGTTTAAAAAAATGGCGGGCACTTAAAAGGCGCCATTCCGGAGTAAACAGCGGGGATATTCATCCATCGGTTCATATCTGTAAAAACTGCGGAGCCGAGATACTGATTCCCGAAGGAGAAGCTGTCGGGCGCTGTGAGTTTTGCGGGGGAAATCTTGTAAGGCGTGCTTTTACGTTTCGCGATAATTTGCCGGAAGTGTTTATCCCCTTTGTCCTGACAGAAAGGGAAGCGTCAGAGCGGCTTACGGCATGGGCAGTAAAAAATAAGAGGACAAAGGAAGCGGGATGGGTAGAGAAAAACATAAAAAGTCTTAAAGGTTATTATCTTCCTTATCAAATCGTAAAAGGTCCTGTCCGCTGTACCGTATTTCGGGATCAGGCATTTTCCGATAAAAAATATATCTGCGGAAGCTTTATCAACGGTATGGCGGTAAATACGTCCAATCAGCTGGATAATATGGTTCTTGACCATGCGGAGCCGTTTGACTGGAAAGGCACAGTTCCTTTTGAATTCGGCTATATCGCAGGGCAGCGTGTGAAGCTGCCTGATATATCGGGCGGAGCGGCAGAGCAACGGGTTTTGGAAGAAGTGGAAGCGGATTATCTTCCCATTGTTGAAAAAGTGATGGAAACATCAGGGGTCAAGCTTCATGCCAAAGGAGAAAACCTATTAAGCATTCCCGCCCTTCTTCCGCTCTATATCATCGCCGGAAAAGGAAAGCTTGCGGCGGTTAACGGCCAGACAGGGAGAATTGCTGTCTCTGTAGGAGAAAAAAAGAAAAGCTGGCCCTGGATCGTTGAACCGCTCCTTATGACAGTTTTCGTATTCATCGTGATGCTGTTCCTTTTTGATTACGAGGTGTATGTTGCGGGGATGGTAGGGCTTGTTTTCGGCATCATTTTTTTTGCGGGATTCAGTGACGGCAGGTCTGCCAGGATCAGAAAGATTATCCGGCAGGGGAAGAACTGCCGGGCAGAAAGAAAAGGGATCCGTCTCATCGTAAAAGAAGAGGCGTTTCCTGAAAAAGATTTTGAGGCTCCCGTCTTCTTTGAAAAGGTTAAAGGGAAGATGGCTCCCGTAAAAATCAGCTTTTATTCATGGGAGCGGTGGATACAGATTGGGGTATTCCTGCTTTTGCTTAACTTTTTGCCTGCCGTTTTCGCGCTTTTGATTTATTACGGCAGCGGGATGACGGGGCCGATCTGCTGGTCTGCCATGGTGGTATGGCTCTGTCTGTCAGTTCCCTGCTCACTTATCCTCTGGATGTCCGTTGGACGTATTCGTTTGTATAATTATCCGCTGGTGAAGCTCATCGGTCCGGAGGGGAAATTGACAAGCGTACAGGCAGACGACATAGAACCGATGAATCTTTTCTATATACTCAAGGATATAACGGAACTGCTTCTGGTATTTCCGTGGGTGATTGCGCTCCTGGTATTTATAATTTTAGGGACTGTCGGTGCGATGCTTATGTGAGAGAACGAATAATGGAAGGCGGGAAACGGCTGTGGGAGTCAGGAAGCAGAATGTAAAAGACGCTGCCGTTTAATTTGTGCAGCAGCGCATTATGGGCTCTTTTACCCCAAAAGATGATAGAGATAAGTCAAGAACCGTGAGGGCTGTTTTGTTCAGAAAAAAATCCTGATATTTTAACGAAAGTATAATTACTGCGGCTACATTATGTTTTTAATATCCTTTATAATGGATGTGTACCTGTTTTAATTTCATTGTCAGTCATGGAAAAAGAGGATATTATGAGCGGATTTTTTGGAGCGGTGCTGAAATCGGATTGTGTGTTTGATGTATTCTTCGGGACAGATTACCATTCTCATCTGGGGACAAGGCGGGCGGGTATGGTTTTTTACGGAGAGGACGGTTTTGACAGATCCATCCACAATATTGAAAATACGCCGTTCCGGACGAAGTTTGACAGTGATATTCACCAAATGAGAGGAAACTTGGGGTTAGGCTGTATTTCCGATTATGAAGCGCAGCCGCTGATTGTCCGCTCTCATCACGGCACATACGCGTTGGCAACAGTGTCGAAAATTAATAATATGGATGAATTAACGGAAGAAATAATTCAAAAAGGGGGTACCCACTTTCTGGAAATGAGCGGCGGCGATATTAACGCGACGGAACTTGTGGCGACGCTGATTAACCAGAAAGATAATCTGATAGAGGGGATCTGTTATGCCCAGGAGAGAATAGACGGCGCACTGACGCTTCTTCTGCTTACGCCGGACGGTTTATACTGTGCCCGTGACAGGCTGGGGAGGACGCCCGTAGTGATCGGCAGAAAAGAGGACGGTTATTGTGCTGTTTTTGAATCCTGTTCATACTTGAATCTGGAATATGAAGATGACCGTGAACTCGGTCCCGGAGAAATTGCCGTACTTACACCGGAGGGAGTAAAGACGCTTGTCGCTCCCGGAAAGGATATGCGTATATGCACGTTTCTATGGATTTACTATGGCTATCCATCTGCCCGTTATGAAGGCGTGTCCGTGGAGGAAATGCGTTACCACTGCGGGATGGCGATGGCGGAACGTGACGGATTTACAAAAGAAGATGTGGATATCGTTGCCGGCGTCCCCGATTCAGGGATTGCCCATGCCATGGGATATGCCAACCGGTCGGGCGTGCCCTTTTCGCGGCCGCTTGTAAAGTATACGCCTACCTGGCCGCGTTCTTTTATGCCGACAATCCAGTCGAAGCGTAATTTGATTGCAAAAATGAAATTGATCCCCATTCATGAACTGATTAGAGGGAAACGAATGGTTCTGGTGGATGATTCCATTGTCAGAGGGACGCAGCTTCGGGAAACGGCGGAGTTTCTTTTTGAAAGCGGAGCGAAAGAGGTTCATGCCCGTGCAGCGTGTCCGCCCATCTTGTTTGGCTGCAAGTATCTGAATTTTTCCCGTTCCAATTCGGAAATGGAACTGATTGCCCGTCGTGTTATTGCAGAAGAGGAAGGAGAAAACGTGGACCGGACCGTTCTCGATGATTATGCGGATCCCGACTCCGACCGCTATCACAAGATGGTGGAAAAAATCTGTAAGCGGATGGGGTTTACTTCGCTGGGATATAACCGCCTGGACGATATGCTTGATGCCGCAGGGATAGACCCGTCAAAGATGTGTACATATTGCTGGAACGGCAGAGAATGACAGAAAAACCGCGGAAGTTTCGCGGATTTTTATCTTGCGGAAATGAAACATAAAATTTGAAATTCATTCTCAAATGTAATATACTGTTTAAGGTTTCTGACAAGGAAATCAGGATGGGGGATCATGATGATTGAATTCAAATATGATACGCAATTACTGATTGAAGGCGAAAATTTAAAGAAGGAGGAAATTTCAAAGCATATCAATAAAAATCTGAAAGGCGACTGTCTCATTGTCGTACAGGTGGGGAATTTGGTGAAAATCCATTTTCATACGAATGAGCCATGGTTTCTTCTTCAATACTGCGCCACTGTGGGAGATATCTTTGATATCGTTGTAGAAGACATGGACCGCCAGAGCCGTGGATTAAAAGGATAAGAATAATGGAGCCTCCGCTATTGGGGGCTTTTCTGATGCCCCGATTCCTGATTTCATTCCCCCTTTACCGTCTGAGCTGCCCGGTATGCTATAATGAGCAAAGATAAAATCGGAAGAAGGGAATTTTGATGCCTGAGAAAAAATCCCGCAGGTTTTTTATATTAACAGCCAGTATCGGCACAGGACACAGCCAGGCGGCGAGAGCCATCGCGGAATCCATCAAGGAGATGCATCCTGAGGATTCTGTTCGCGTGCTTGATTTCGTATCCCGTGATGTGCTGTCTGTGGATCAGATCATCAAGCGGACATATCTGCAGATGATCAGGCTTATTCCTGATATATATGACAGCCTGTACAGCAATTCACAAAAGAGCAGCTTCGGAAAAACGTCGCAGGCGCTTTTATCTTTAAGTTTCCGCAGGAGAATGAAACGGCTTATCCGGGTATTGAATCCGGACGCTTTGATTTTTACCCATCCCTTTCCTGCGGGGGCCGCTGATTTGTTGAAGAAAAAAGGCGATATCACCACGCCGCTTTTAGGGGTGATTACTGATTTTGACATTCATCAGCTTTGGATAGACCGTCACCTGGACGGATACTGTGTGGCAACGCCTGAACTGGCATCGTTGCTTTCGCGGTATGGTATTTCTTCCGATATTATCCATACGACGGGGATCCCCGTGAGGAAGTCTTTTTATGAGGAGAGCGCCCGCCGTCCGGTTGCGGAAAAGGGAACAGTACTTGTCATGGGAGGCGGTCTTGGCCTCGGCAGGATTGCTGATGACTTGAAACGTATGGATGAAGTGGATGAAATAGCAAGGTTCATTGTCATCACAGGACAGAATATAAGCCTTTATGAAGAAGTGGCGGCTTTGGCAGAAAGACTCCGCCATCCTGTGGAACTGCACAGCTATACGAATAAAGTGGCCCGTATCATGGGGCGGTGCGAACTGCTGGTGACAAAACCGGGGGCGCTTACCTGTACGGAAGCGATTGTCATGAACAAGCCCATGGTTTTGGTGAATACGCTTCCCGGGCAGGAACGGGCAAACGCTGCATTTTTAAGCGGACTCGGCTGTGCGGAATGGGTGAAACGGGGAGAACTGGCGGAAACGGTCAGATATATCCTTGCGAATCCCGAAAAAAGGAAACAAATGGAAAATGCCTGCGGTACCAGTCATATGGAAAGTGCCGGAGAAGTTGTAAAAATCCTCTATGATATGGTTGAAAAAATGGACAAAAAAAACATTTGAGAGATATACTTTTTGTTGGTCTCATCTCTATGATAAGTGCGGCAGCCGCTGGGGAAACAGAAAGAGATACTTGGATTCTATTAAGAAAGTGCTTGCGGAAATGACCGAAGATACCTCTATGCCGCTTAGCAGTTTAGTGTTATTGAATATGAGAAAATAATCTTCTAAGAAATAAAAATTTGAGGAGGTACTTTATGCGGAAAATAAGGAAAGCAATTATTCCGGCTGCAGGATTCGGCACACGGTTTCTTCCTGCGACAAAAGCCATGCCGAAAGAGATGCTGCCCATTGTTGATAAGCCGACAATCCAATATATTGCAGAAGAAATTCTGGAAAGCGGTATTGACCAGATCTTAATCATCAGCGGTCATGCGAAACGGGCAATTGAAGATCATTTCGATTCGTCTCCCGAGCTGGAATCCCATTTGTATGAACATGGAAAGATGTCCGTTTTAAAAGAAATCAGGAAAATTTCTTCCATTAAAATCCATTATGTCCGGCAGCAGTATATGCGGGGGCTGGGAGACGCGATTCTCTGTGCGAAAGATTTCGTGGACGGCGAGCCGTTCGGTGTCATTCTTGGTGATGATGTCGTATACCACCCAGAGAAGCCTGCGTTGAAACAGCTTATGGAACAATATGAACAAACCGGCGGAACTGTGATTGGCTGCCAGTGTGTAGCGCCGGAGCGGGTGTCTGCTTACGGAATTATTGCCGGAAAGGAAATCAATGATAAGGGGCTTCTGAAGGTGGATGATATGATAGAAAAACCGTCCATTTCTGAAGCACCGAGCCGTGTGGCAGCATTGGGACGATATGTGATTACACCGGAAGTTTTTGAGGTACTTGAACAGACTGCGCCGGGAAAAGGCGGAGAAATACAGTTGACCGATGCACTCCGTGTCATGGCTCATGCAGGGAATGTGTACGCATACTGTTTTGAGGGCAAGCGATATGATACCGGAGATAAGCTGGGTTTTTTGAAAGCCACTGTGGAATATGCGCTCCGAAGAGATGATTTGGGGGATGATTTCCATACATACTTGAAAAACTTGACGAAAGACTGGTAGTAGGAAATTCTTTATAAGTCTGTATTTCTTGTGGAAAGGAACATAGAATGAATATTCTTGTAACAGGCGGTGCGGGATATATCGGTTCACATACAGTAAGAGCACTGATGAAGTCAGAAGAATTTACTCCTTTTGTTTTTGATAACCTGTCTACCGGGCACCGTGAATCAGTGCCTGAAGAGGTTGCTTTTATCGAGGGCGATATCCATGATATTGCTTTTGTGGCAGAAACTATGAAACGCTATGAAATTGACGGTGTGATTCATTTTGCTGCATCCAGTCTTGTGGCAGAATCCATGGTAGAACCGGGCAAATATTATTCCAATAATGTGGAAGGGACGCTTCATTTGCTCCTGGGAATGAGAAAAGCAGGCGTGGATAAAATCGTCTTTTCTTCCACGGCAGCGGTATATGGGGAGCCGGAGAAAACACCTATTGAAGAAGATTTTCCCCATAATCCGACCAATGTGTATGGCAGGACGAAACTTGTCATCGAGGATATGATGCGTGATTTTACTGCGGCGTACGGATTAAGCTATGTGGCACTCCGCTATTTTAACGCGGCAGGCGCGGCGGAAGGCGGAATGATCGGAGAGGATCATCAGCCTGAATCCCATCTGATTCCTTTGATTTTGAAAACGGCACAGGGGGTACGCGACCATATTTCCATCTATGGGACGGATTATCCTACGCCTGACGGTACCTGTCTTCGTGACTATATTCATGTGCTGGACCTGGCGGATGCCCATGTGCTGGCAATGAAGTATCTGGCGGGTGGCGGAGTGAGTGATGTATTTAACCTCGGTTCAGAAAACGGTTTCAGCGTGAGAGAAATCATTGAGGTCGCAAAGAAAGTGACAGGTGTGGATTTCAAGGTAGTCGAAGAAGGGCGGCGCAGCGGAGATCCGGCAGCCTTAATTGCATCATCTGCCAAGTGCAAAAAGGCATTGGGATGGAATCCGACAAGAAGCAGTACAGAAGAGATTATTGCCGCAGCATGGAAATGGCATCTGTCACATCCTTACGGATATGGCGGGGAAAAACAGAAGGAAAGCCTGTGATGGGGTATAAAGATGCTTACAGGGACTGGCTCAGCTGGTGTGATGATGCAGAGAAGAAAGAGCTGCTTTTACTGAAAGATGAAAAGGAAATTGAAGATCGCTTTTACAGGGATCTGGAATTCGGTACGGCAGGGCTCCGGGGTATTATGGGTGTCGGATCAAACCGCATGAATAGGTACAATGTACGGAAAGCGACAAAAGGATTTGCGGATTACCTGCAGGATACTTATGGGAAACGGTGTCAAGACGGGGTGATTATCGCTTATGACTCCAGAAATAACTCCGCTGATTTTGCCGCGGAAGCGGCTCATGTTCTTTGCGCAGCAGGGATTCCGGTAAAATTTTTCACAGAGCCGGAACCAATCCCTATTCTTTCTTTTTCGGTCAGGCATTTTCGTGCGGCAGGCGGGATCGTCATTACTGCCAGTCATAATCCGAAGGAATATAACGGATACAAAGTTTACGGGCCGGATGGGGGGCAGCTGGTGCCTCGTGATGCCAATGTGCTTTCGCGTTATGTAGAAAATATTTCTGATCTTGCCCATATTCCATGTACCGGCAGTAAAGAGCTGCTTACCCGTCTGGGGCAGGATACGGTAGATCTTTTTATTGAAGAAATATATAAACAGTCCACATTGAAGGGGAATGTGGGAAATCTTAAAATCGTATACACGCCTATTCATGGCGCAGGGAATATTCCTGTGCGGAAAATATTGAAACGTGGTGGTTTTACTGATGTCCATATCGTAGAAAGCCAGGAAAAGCCTGACGGGAACTTTCCGACTGTAAGCGCGCCGAATCCGGAGAATCAGGATGCTTTGCAGTTGGGGATAAAGCTGGCAGGAGAAATCGGAGCAGACATCGTTATCGGAACAGATCCTGACAGCGATCGGATAGGCGCGGCCGTCCTCCATAACGGCAAGTATCTTCTTATTTCAGGAAGCAGAATGGGGGCACTCTTGGTGAACTATCTGCTGACGATGAAAGAAAAAGAACTGACAGGTAAGTCCACCATTATAACAACAATTGTTACCGGCGGTATTGGCAGGGATATTGCAGGGAAGTATGGTGTGCAGGTGGAAGAAACTCTTACCGGATTCAAGTATATCGGTGAGAAAATGTCACAGTATGAGAAAGATGGAAGCCATGAATTTATCTTTGGCTATGAAGAGAGTTACGGTTATCTGGCAGGTACCCATGCCCGGGATAAAGACGCCGTTGTGACAGCCCTTCTGATTTGCGAGATGGCAGATTATTTTAAGAAGCAGGGAAAAACTCTGATTGATGTGCTGGCGGAACTATCGAAAGAATATGGATACTGCCTTGATAAACTTTCATCTTATACATTTGCCGGTAAAAAAGGTCTTGCAAAAATCGCAGATATCATGGCAGCCCTCCGGGTAAAGGGCGTGCAGGAGATTTTACCGGACATCGGGGAGATACGGGATTATGCAAAAGGCATTGACGGACTGCCTGCTGAAAATGTATTGAAATTCATCTTGAAGGATCATTCATGGATAGCGGTCCGCCCATCGGGAACGGAACCTAAGATAAAGATTTACTGTTCGCTGAAGGGGAAAGATGAAGAAGAAACATCCCGCCGTTTCCTTATGTACAAGGAAATCTGGGAACGGGAATTTGATTTATAAAATAGAATTTATTCATAAGACCATACTTACGGGAATGTGCAAGTATGGTTTTTTGTTTTCTTGCGGCAGATTACATAATGAAGATTTATTGACATAGGTGTATAATTATGCTATTATCCTGTATATTAATAATTGAGGTGGTATGATGATTGATGCAGCGGGTACACATGTGATTTATGAAGTCAAGCATTTAGAGAAATCCTTCGGGAAAGTAGAAGTTCTGAAAGACATTAATATTCAGATTGGAAATGGAGAGGTACTGACAATTATCGGTCCGTCAGGTTCCGGGAAGAGTACTTTTCTCCGCTGCCTGAATCTTTTGGAAAAACCGACGGGAGGCGAATTGTGGTTTGACGGCAGGCTGATTGACGGAAAGACTGATGTGAAAATGCTCCGCCGTGATGTGGGTATGGTATTCCAGTCATTCAACTTGTTTCCCATGTTCAGTGCTGTGGAAAACGTCATGTATGCGCCTGTCCATATCAACAAGCTGGATAAGAAACAGGCGAAAGAAGAAGCTATGGAGCTGCTTTCCCGCGTGGGCATGGCGGATCGGGCAAACCATTATCCGGGAGAGCTTTCCGGCGGACAGCAGCAGCGTGTGGCTATTGCCAGAGCGCTTGCGATGAAACCGAAGATGCTCCTGTTTGATGAACCGACTTCCGCTCTTGATCCTGAACTCGTCGGTGATGTTCTCACCGTTATGAAAGAAGTGGCTCTTGAAGGTATGACCATGGCGGTGGTAACCCATGAAATGCAGTTTGCCCGCTCTGTTTCCAGCCGTGTGGTATTTATGGATAAAGGGTATATTGTAGAAGAAGGAAGTCCTGAGGAAATATTCAGCCGTCCGCGGGAAGAAAGGACACAGATTTTCCTAAAGCGTTTGCTTCATACAGATATTTAAGGAGATTGTATTATGGATATAGTGCTTGAAACCGCTGTCAAATATAATGATATTTTTATGGCAGGCGCGAAGATAACGATCATTATTTCATTTCTGTCATGTTTCTTCGGACTTTTTCTGGGGGTAATTCTGGCCTTTATGAAGATTTCCGGTGTGAAAATATTGCAGGCTGTTGCTGCGGTATATGTAGAGGTCATCCGCGGCACTCCGGTACTTGTACAGATTTCCCTTGTGTTTTTTGGACTTCCTTTCCTTGGAATCCAGTTCCCTAATTTTGAAATATGGGGAGTGGATTTCGAAAGGCTGTCAGCCGGTGTGCTGGCACTGATATTAAACTCCGGCGCATACCAGTGTGAAATTGTCCGTTCCGGTATCCAGTCAATTCATAAAGGGCAGCTTGAAGCAGCCATGTCTCTTGGATTTTCGAAATGGGAATCTATGGTGCGGATTATTATTCCCCAGGCAATCAGAAATATCCTGCCGGTGATTGGTAATGAATTTGTTACCCTTATCAAGGAGTCTTCCCAGGTGTCCGTCATCGGCATGGCGGATCTCATGTATACGGCGGCGACCATTCAGGGAATCAGTTTCCAGCCTTTTCCTCCGCTTGTCATTGTCGCGGTATACTACTTTGTGATGACATTCTTTGTTTCTTCCTGTCTGCGTGTTCTGGAAATACGCCTGAAAGTACGGTCGGTAAGGTAAGAAAGATGTCATACCGCATTTTCACGGCGGATAGAGCGGTGTATAATACATAAAATTGAGTAAGGGAAGGAGTTATTTAAATGAAACATGCAGTTAGATCAGCGATTTTAGGATTAGCGGCCGTATGCGCGCTTGCCATTTCCGGATGCGGTGACAGCAGCAGGACGGCAGCACCACAGAATGCACAAGCTCAGGGAAACCTGATGCAGAAAATTAAGGAAAAAGGCAAGATTGTTGTAGGAACTTCTTCCGGTTACCCTCCCTATGTTTTTGTAGACGCCGCGAGTGGTGAAAAGAAGGTTATCGGACTTGATATCGAACTGGCACAGCAGATTGCCGATAAGTTAGGCGTGAAATTGGAAGTACAGGACATGGGGTTTTCTGCGCTTCTTTCTTCCGTGACGGCAAATAAAGTAGATATTGCGGTGGGTGGTATCTTTCCGACGGCGGAAAGGGAAAAGGCGATGGCTTTTTCCAAATCCTATCTGCCGACGGAACAAAAGCTGCTGATCAAAAAAGATGATGCTGCGAAATATAAAACTGCAGCTGATTTAAAAGGAGCAGTTATCGGTGCTGAAAAGTCCACTACCCAGGAAGCCGCCGCCCAGAAAGTAGAAGGGGCAAAATCTGTGGGGCTGACAAGTGTTCCCGACGCGGTGCTTGAATTAAAACACGGCAAGCTGAACGGAATCATTATAGAAGGGATTGTTGCGCGGCAGTACCTGATTTTTAATCCGGATCTTGTACTGGCTGATGTGACTTTTCCTGATGCAAAGAAACTTTCTGCTGTTGCACTGCAAAAAGGAAATGATGACCTGGTTAAATTGATTAATGATGTGATTGATGAAAATACGAAAAATGGAAATTTTGAAAAATGGGTGGATGAGTATAGCAAGGTCGCTGTTGAAAAAGCAAAATGACAAAAATGGAAAGGCGCTCCTTGGGGGCGTCTTTTTATATGTGTAGAATGAGAGAATATGCATTTAGAGGAAGGGGGGATTTATAATACTTACGAATTATAGAAAATAAGGAATTAAATTTTATATGAATAATTATTGACATATATGAATAATTATGCTAATATACCTTTGCACTATTAAAAAGAGCAATGCAGTATGTTGGAAAGGAGCGGAAAAAATGAATGCGAGGAAAATGATAAGAGCGGTGATTTTGGGGATAGCAGCTTCCGCGGCGCTGTTTGTTTCAGGCTGCAGTGATGGGAATAAAGCACCGGACCAGGGGGCTGTGCAGAAAGAAAGTCCACTGATGCAGAAGATCAAAAAGCAGGGGAAACTTGTGGTAGGGACTGCTTCCGGTTATCCGCCTTATGAATTTATTGATACCTCTGTCGGTGAAAAGAAAGTTATCGGTATTGACATGGCGCTGGCGCAGAAAATAGCTGATGAATTAGGGGTGAAACTGGAAGTGCAGGATATGAATTTCCAGGCGCTTCTCACTTCGCTGACCGGAGGAAAGGTGGATATCGCCATTGCGGGCATCAATCCGACAGAGGAACGTAAAAAGTCCATGGATTTCTCCGCGGATTACCTGCCGACAGAGCAGAAAGTTATCATTCGTAAGGAAGATGGCAGCCGATACAAAAAATTGGAAGACCTTTTCGGGAAAACCGTCGGCGTACAAAAATCGACAACCCAGGAAGCTCTTGCCAAAGAAAAGATTAAAGACACGAAGATTGTTTCTTTAGCTCATGTGCCGGAAGTAGTGCTTGAATTGAAACAGGGGAAAGTGGATGGGCTTGTGGTGGAAGGGATTGTCGGCGGACAGTACCTTGTATTCAATGATGATCTTATGTTCTCTGAGGTAGAATTCCCGAATGCAGTGAAGAGTTCTGCTGCAGCGGTGCAAAAAGGAAATGAAGATGTGGTGGCTGTCGTCAATAAAGTCATTAAAGAAAATACAGACAATGGCAATTTTAAAAAATGGACAGATGAATACAGCAGAAAAGCCGTGGAAAATGCTGATAAGCAGTAAAGGAATTCAGCCATATAAGCATGAAAAAACTCACCTTATTCACAAGGTGGGTTTTTACTGTGGGATGCAGGCATAATATGATTTGATTTCTTTTGTTCTTGTATAATAGAAATGGCGGAAGAGATGCAGATGAGGAGGATGTTATGCGGCTGGACAAATTTCTTTCCGATATGAATATGGGTACGCGGACGGAATTGAAACGGGACATACGAAAGGGCGCAGTACAGGTCAACGGAGAAAAGATAACGGATCCCGGGTTTATGGTCAATGAAAATGATGAGATTATTTTTGCAGGAGAACCGGTACCCTATTTTCGTTATGAATACTATATGCTGAATAAACCGGCAGGTGTCATCACGGCGACAGAAGACCGGTATCAGAAAACAGTATTGGATTTTTTTGGAGAAAGGCGGCGCAAGGATCTGTCTCCGGTAGGACGGTTGGATAAAGATACCGTAGGACTTCTTCTGGTCACAAATGACGGCGGTTTTCATCATCGTCTGCTTTCTCCAAAAAAGCATATTGATAAAGAATATTATGCCCGCATTGACGGCAGGGTGGATGAGGCAGACAGGGAAAAGTTTGAGAAAGGTATTTATGTCGATGAAATATTTACGGCACTTCCTGCAAAACTCATGATTGACGGATATCGTGAAAATGCTCTGGAAAGTGATTTTATGGATTTGGCAAACAGCCGGGCACCGAAATCGGCATTGGAAAACGGGGTAAGTGAAATTCGGGTTGTGGTGCAGGAAGGAAAATTTCATCAGATTAAGCGTATGTTTCATGCACTTGGAAAAGAGGTCATCTACTTAAAGCGGATTCGTATAGGTTCTGTTGTCCTTGATCCCACATTGGAAGAAGGTACGTACCGGCGGCTTACTGCAGGAGAAGTAGCCGCTCTTGAAAAAAATGGACATATGTGAAATATCTTGTAGGAAGGCGGCGCAGTATGCTGTAGTATAATGAAAGAAAAGCGGTTTATGCGGTACATTGGTGCAACAGGGAGAATGATATGCTGATTTACTGTGTGGAAGATGATGAAAGCATCCGCGATCTGGTAGGCTACGCGCTGCGGGGGCAGGGATATGGCATGGAAGGATTTGGCTGTGCGGATGATTTCTACAAAGGGATGAAAAAGGCAGTACCCGATTTGGTACTGCTTGATGTCATGCTTCCCGGTGAAGATGGACTCAGCATTTTAAAAAAGATCAGAGAGCGGGAAGCAAATATACCGATTATCATGATGACAGCTAAAAGCAGCGAATTTGATGTGGTTCGCGGGCTTGATCTCGGTGCAGATGACTATGTAATAAAACCTTTCGGTATCATGGAACTGCTGTCGCGTATTCGTTCCGTCCTGCGGAGAAGTGGAAAAATGGCGGAGAATAAAGGGGAATTGCTTTCTTTTGGAACTATCCGTGCAGATCGAAACCGCCATGTAGTGACAGTGGATGAGAAAGAAGTGGCGGTCACGCTGAAAGAATTTCAATTATTATGCTACCTGCTCCTGAATAAAGGGATTGTCCTTTCTAGGGAGCAGATTATGCAGGCGGTGTGGGATATTCCTTTTGAAATGGAAAGCCGGACTATTGATATGCATATCATGAGCCTGCGGCAGAAACTGGGAGGTGAAGGTGCCGCCATACGGACCATTCGAGGCGTGGGGTATCGCCTGGGAGAGCGGGAGAAATAAAATATGATGGGAAGCATAGTGTTTATTTTGTAGGAAAGACGCAGAAAGCGGAGTATTGCAATCTTTTTGAATCACAAAAAAATATGAGCCGTTATTCGTTCAGATTTGTCCTATGTAAAACGGCATTAAAAATCCCCGAAGATTCACTGCATCGGGGATTTTTAAATTATATATCATATATCGGATGTATCCACATCTATATGATTCAGATCAGGCAGTTTGATGATTCGATTTGCGATTTTTTCTGCCAGATATTTGTTGTGGGTGATGGCAATGAGCGTTATGTTATTTTGCTTCGCATATTTCAGGACATAGTTCCATATGTGTGCCTGGTTCAGTGCGTCAAGCATGGTGGTCATCTCATCACAAATTAGAAGTCTGGTGTTTTTTCGCAGAGCCCGCGCCACGCAGAAACGTTGCAGCTCACCGCCGGACAGTTCATTGGGCCATCGGTCATACCATTTTTCCTGAATGCCTATTTCTTTTAGTACGTTTTCTTCCGGTATGCCTGGCTCATAAAGAATATCTTTCATTTTCCATCGGGGATTCACTGCCTGTTCGGGATGCTGGTAAATAAGCTGGACAGGAGAAAATCCTGATTTTGGCAATGGTTTTCCTTCAAAAAGAATCTCACCTTCTGTTGGCTTCAGAAATCCCGAAATCAGCTGTGCCAAAGTACTTTTTCCGTAACCGCTCGGACCCAGGAGTACGATGATTTCCCCTTCTTTAACGGAGAAACTGATATTTTTCAGTACATAAGGGCTCCGGTTATATCGGAAACAGATGCTTTTTACATCAAGTATGTTCACAATTACACCTCATTCCTGCTTCATCAACTTCCCATGTCGCACTGCAGGCTCCGCATCGGGGACATACATCCAGACGGAAACCGTTCTGGGGGAGTGCGGCGAAAAGAGCTCTGCTGTATGGGTGTTTCAGTCCCTCACCGTCTCCTGTGAAAGTGCTTGTGTCGGCGGTTTCAATGATGCGTCCGTCGTGGAATATGGCGATAGAGTCGGCGATATGGATCGCAAGGTCGATATCGTGGGTGATGAGAATGATTCCTCGGCCTTCATTGGCGATACTGCGAAAATCCTGTAATGCTTTAACCGCTGTATCCAAATCAAGACCGGGGGTAGGTTCGTCAGCGATGATGAGTTCAGAATTCCCCACAAGAGCGGTGGAAAGCAGGATTCTTCTTGCCATACCTCCGGAGAGCTGGAAAGGGTAAAGCTTATCGGTACCCTCTTTCAGGTGAAAATGTTTGAAGAGTTTTTCCTGAAGTTCCCGAACTGCTTTGCCCTGAATGCCTTGTACCTGTTCTCCTACGGGCATGAGTGGATCAAGGAAAGAAATGGATTGAGGAATAAAAGCCATCTTCTTACCGCGGATTTCTTCTATCTTCTTCTTTGTAAGTTTTTCTCCCTTGTAATAGAAGGTGCCGCCTGTTTTTGCATTATCAGGGAGAATTCCCATGACCGCATGGGCAAGGAGACTTTTCCCTGAACCGCTGGAACCTACGATAGCGAGAATTTTTCCTTTTTCTAAAGTGAGGCTCATGTCCTTTACAGCAGTAAAAATAACTTTCTGTAATTTGGCATCGTAACTTTCAAAGCTGACGGAAAGATGGCGGACGTCAAGGAGCGTATTCATTTGTTCTGTCATAATTCCTCCTATTTCCGCGCACTGTGGGGGTCAATATAAATTTTCATATAATCACCGATGATATCAAACAGCTGTACGGTAATGAGCAGTGCAATACCCGGGAATACTGCGAGCCACCACATACCGGCGGAAAGATATTTCATGGATTCTGAAAGGATAATTCCAACCGCAGGCGTATCCAGAGGAAGACCGTAACCAAGGAAGGTAATTCCTGCTTCATGAAGGATGGCATGGGGAAACAGCAGTATCAGGCCGACTATATATTGTGGAAAAACATGGGGAATAATATGCCGGACTGCGATATACCATGAACTTTTTCCCATGTGCCTCGAAAGTTGGACGTACTTGGCGGAACGTACCTGCATGACTTCCGCTCTGACTACACGGGTCAGCGCCGGCCAATGTGTAAGAGCCACACCGGTGATAACGCCGATGGCGCCGCTGTTGCAGGCGATGGAAATTAAAATAAGAAGAATCAGGTGAGGGACACCCATACAGAGATCGACGAGGTAGTTAATGATATAATCTACTTTTCCTCCGTAAATAGCAGACATGCTTCCCAGTACGAGAGCGATAAAAGAACTCAATACAGCAGAAAGAAGTCCGATTTGAATACTAAGTGAAAGGCCGCTGATTGTTCGATAGAACATATCCCGTCCTAATTGGTCAGTACCGAATAAATGGACGAGCGAGGGAGAAAGCCGTTTAGCAGCGTAATTTGGTCCATAAAGTTCAGGATTCATAAAAAATCCCCACAGACATACGGCAATGAGAATGAAAAGTCCGGAAAAAATGATAAGCAGAACTTTACGACGAGGATTAAAAAAGGGAAGCGGGGCCAGAGATATTTCCTTTTCAGGCATCGAGATTACCTCCTTCCCTGATGCGGGGGTCAATAATACCATAGGCAATATTTGCCATCATGTTGCCTGCAAATACAAAAAGCGCACTGAAAACAGCAACACCGAGGAGCATAGGCGCGTCTCCGTGCAGTCCTGCGTGGGTGGCGGCATTTCCCAATCCGGGATAGGAGAAGACCTGCTCTGCAAGTACAGATCCGCCAAAAAGTTCACTGATGTAGGCAAACTGCAGGGTGACAGCAGGAAGGCATATATTTCGGAGACCATGGCGCATAATAATCTGTTTTGTAGATTCACCGCGCGCTTTGGCAAAGAGAACATAGTCACTTTCCATAATGTCGATCAGCTTTTGCCTGGTATGAAGGCAGATATAAGAAATTTCAGAGATGCTCAATGTCAAAGCAGGGAGTATAAGATGATGGAGTCGTTCCATGACGGTGACTTGGGAAGACAGTTTTCCTGCCGGTGCTGCAAGACCCAGAGGGAACCATTGTAACTCCACCGCGAAAATGACAAGCATTACCAGTCCGATCCAGAATACGGGGGTGGATGCAAAGAGAAGACTGACCGTTTTGATGATATTGTCTAGGATACTGCCTTTATAAGTACCTGAAATAACGCCAAGTGTAAAACCAAGAATGCCTGAGAGTATCCACGCAGTGCCCATGAGAATTAAAGACGCCTGAAAACGTTCTTTCAGCACTTTGCTGACGGGCTCATGGTAGCTGATGGAATCTCCCATATCACCGGAGATAAAATGCGTGCCCCAGGTAATGTACCGCTCTACAGGCGATTTATTGAGTCCCCATTCTTCTTCAATTTTTGCTCTCTGTTCTTCGGATATGCTGATTTCTCCCAAATAGGAATCAACAGGGTTCATAGGGGAAGAAGTAATCAGAAAAAAGCTGATCATAGTAATTGAAATCAAAAGGAAGATCATTCGGACAAATGATGTAATAATATATCGGATGTTCACTATATAATCCCTTTCTTTGAAAAATATGCGGAGTTATTTGCTATCCCAAGTCCATTCATTCATGTTTTCAATGATGGAAATCCCCTGTCCTCTGGTGATGGTTTTTCCATATTCAGGAATGTGCAGGCCATCTTTGACAAAGTAGGTGAGAGAGGGGAATGAAATACGGAGAGAAGGGATATCCTTATTTGTCAGATTTTGTGCATTGATCCAGTGCATATAAGATTCTTCCCTGTTGTTGGAAGCGATGGCTGCATCAATTTCGGCATCGACCGCCGTATTACGGTAAGAAGAGGGATTGTTGATTACCTGTTTCCCAATTTGGGAAGAATGGAATTGACGATAGAAATCAATCGGATTCAAATCAACAAAAGACCAGCAGGTCGGGGTATGCCGGGCTTTTCTGGCCTCCGCCCATGCTTCCGACTTGGCTATGATATGGATACCGAGAGGCTTTGCATTTTCTGCAAGTGCTACGACTGTATTGTAACGGGCAAGATCATTGCTTCGTCCGGTAACGGTAAATTCGGCTTTCACGCCATTCTTTTCGCGGATGCCGTCACCATCGGTATCTTTCCATCCGGCATCTTCCAGAAGCTTTTTCGCTTCCTCGACACGGTTATCCCGGAACGTATATTTGCTGCTCCATGGAGCCTCCGGGCTGGTGCTGAATGCCGGTGTTCCGCAGCCGCTTAATGCATTATCGATAATGGCTTGCCTGTTAATGCCGATATTCAATGCCTGGCGGATGGCGATGTCGCTGGTGACATTATTTCCGATAATTTGTCCATCTTCCGTTGTTTCCGGGATGACGGGAAGATTAATGGAGAAGCTATCGATGGTAGGTTTTGTGAGTACTGTCATATGATCCACTTTAGTCTTGGAGGACTCTGCATCTACATAGACCAGGTCAAGCTGTCCCGATTTGGCGGAAGCAAGAGCAGCATCCTCATCGACTTTCAGAATGGTAATTTTCTTAAAAGGAGATTTTTTGCCATAGTAATATTCATTTGGAGCAAGGATAAGCTGCTGATCCTTTTTGAAATCAAGTACCTTCCAGGCGCCGGAGCCGATTGGTTTATCACCGTAGGTATCCGTATACGCATGGGCAGGGACGATACCGATTTCAGTGAGGCTGTACGGGAAAGTGGACCAGGGCTTTTTCAGATGGAATACAACAGTATAGTCATCTTTTGCTTCTACGGAATCAAGCATGCTGAGGTCAGCAGCGGAAGCTCTTTCTTTTGTTTTATTGAAAGTGAATACGATATCTTTTGCTGTGAGTGTTTTACCATCGGCAAATTTAGCGTCTTTCCTGATTTCGTAAGTGTAAGTCAGCCCGTCGGCACTGATGGTTTCTTTTGTTGCCAAATCATTGACCAGCTTATTATCTTTGCCTACTGTAAGAATATGGCTGTGGAAAACATCCGGATGCCATACACCGTAACCTATGGTGGGATCGAATTTCCCTGCAACCATATTTCTTCCTACCGTAATGGTCAGTTCATCTTTCTGTGCGGTTTTTGAGGGGATGTTATCAGTGCCGCAGCCTGTTAATGATAAGGCTCCAATAAGCAGTGCGGCTAAAATTTTTTTCTTCATAAGAACTCCTCCTTGATTCGAAAAAATATCCTTATTCTATGATAAATTAGGATAATTAGAATAATCTTCTCTATTATATACTGTATTATGAAAAAAAAAACAGTATATGTATGGAGAATAACCGTAAAAATTAAAAAGAAATGAATGCAATTCAATAAAAGGAATAAGATGATGTGTAAAGTGACCGCTAAAATCGGCTAAATGGAAGTTTGGTATCGGATATTCCTTTTCGATATATATAAAACGATAAATATAAACAGAACAAACATTCTGTTTAATGGTATAATGAAATAGAATATTTGTTTGGGAGGGGTTCCATGGAAATTGGTGAGAAGTTGAATATACTGGCAGATGCGGCAAAGTATGACGTATCCTGTTCTTCCAGCGGGTCATCAAGAAAAAATATGGCCGGCGGCTTGGGAAATGCTAAGTACAGCGGAATATGCCATGCCTGGACAGCAGATGGGCGGTGTATTTCTCTCTTGAAGATACTGATGACGAATGCCTGTATTTACAACTGCGAGTATTGTGTGAACAGAAAGAGCCATGACATACTGAGGGTGTTTCTTTCGCCTGAAGAAATCGCGACGCTGACTATAGAGTTTTATCGGCGGAATTATATAGAGGGGCTGTTCTTATCTTCCGGGATTATCCGCTCGCCCGATTATACGACAGAACTGCTCATTAAAACGGCAAGGATTCTTCGCGAGCGGGAGCATTTTAATGGATACATCCACATGAAAGGGATTCCCGGTACGGATTCCAAGCTTTTGAATGAACTGGGGCGCTATGTAGATCGTGTGAGTGTAAATATTGAACTGCCATCGGAAAAGGCATTAAGGCTTTTAGCTCCACAAAAATCACGGGATGCGATCATGGCACACATGAAGTTCTTTCGGGATCGAATTGCCGAGCAAAAACAGGAGAGATCGAAAAGGGCACCTGCCTTTGTGCCAGCCGGGCAGACGACACAGCTTATCGTAGGGGCAAGCAGAGAGAGTGACCGGGATATTCTTCGTCTGACGGAGGGGCTGTATCGTGTAGCGAAGTTGAAGCGTGTCTATTATTCGGCCTATGTACCTGTGATGGCAGGTAAAAATCTGCCGGTCATTGCAAGGCCGCCGCTTCTGCGGGAGAACCGACTGTATCAGGCGGACTGGCTGCTTCGGTATTATGGGTTTTCTGCAGAAGAAATACTGACGGAAAAGGAACCGGATTTTGATATGGATTTGGATCCTAAATCCTGCTGGGCTATGCGCCATCGGGAGTTGTTTCCTGTGGAAGTCAACCGCGCCCCTTATGAAATGATTTTGCGTGTGCCGGGAATCGGTGTAATAAGCGCACGGAGAATCGTAAGGATGCGGAGGAATCAATTTGTATCACCGGATGATGTAAAACGGGCAGGGGCGGTCTGGAAGCGGGCGAAGCATTTTGTGACCTGCGGAGGAAAGTATGACGGTATGGGAGATGCTGATACGGGGAATTTAAGAAAGGCACTCTTGTCGAAGCGGGCAGGAAGAAAAATGATGCAGATGAGTCTATTTTCCGGGCAGGTATGAGATGAAATATGTATATGACGGTACATTTGCAGGATTCCTGTCAGCGGTATATCGTATTTACCATGACGGCACGGGTCAGATGGGATCTATCAGCGCATCGCGGGGGAGTGGGGATCTTTTTGGGGAAGAAACAGAAGTGGCGACGGATATAAATCATGCGGAAACCGTGGCGGATGCATTTCTTAAGAGTTGCGGGACGGCCGCCTTCCGATGGTTGTACCGCGCTTTTTTATGTGATGACGACAGTGAGAAATATCTTTTTGACTATGTACGCCGCGGATTCAAATGGGGGAAATCTATTTATACCCATCAGGGGGAAGTCTGGATGTGGGAAATTCTCAGGCGTTCCCAAATGGCGGGGAACGAAGCGGAAAAATTCAAGGGGATCGTAAGGTTCAGCGAATTGGCGGAGGGAATGCTTTATGCGCCCATTCATCCGACGCATCATGTGCTGCCCCTCATTGTCCGTCATTTTCAAAAACGGCTTTCCTGTGAAGAATGGGCAATTCATGATGTGGGCCGGCATGTGGCTGCTTATTATGATGGGAAGCAGGTTACGATTGTTCGTGTGGAAAGTTTGAAAACGGATATAGCCTATAGCCAAGATGAAGAGGGCTTTCAACAGCTGTGGCGCGATTATTACCGTCATATGGCAATCCGGGAAAGAAATAACCCTACCGCACAGCGTTCGTTCCTGCCAAAAAAGTATTGGGCTTATCTGACAGAAATGAGCGGAAAAACGTAGGATAGCGAAAGAGGATCATGTCATCGCAGGGAAGTTGTACAGCGAGCGAAAAATAGTTGGGATGTTTTTCCCGGTGGTACTTGCAGAAAGGAAAGTATTCGTGGTATCACTAAAAGAGAAGCAGTCGATGAGATCACGCAGCCGGCTTTCTATACGGGATGTCCGAAAGCATGGGCGGCATTTTGAATGGTGAAAGAGGTGTATGCAGTTGAAAAATAAGATTCTCATTGCGTATTATTCCATGACCTCACATACAAGACGCGTAGCGGAACTGATTCAAAATGCGGTCGGCGGGGAATTGGCATCCATACGGACGAAAGAACCGTATCCTTCCGATTATGAAGCGATGGTGGAACAGGGGCGTAGGGAAGTGAATGAAGGATTCCTTCCGGTCTTAAATGAGTTCCCTGTGGATATAGATGCCTGCCATATGATTTTTCTGGGAACGCCGGTGTGGTGGTACAGTATCGCTCCGACGATGAAAAGTTTCCTGAAAAACCATGACTTAAGAGGAAAGATTATCTATCCCTTTGTTACTAATGAAGGATGGGCCGGGCATGCCCTGCAGGATTTTGCGACTAATCTTTCGGGAGGCTGTGTCAAATCCGGAATGAATGTAAAATTTTCCGGCGATATCTTAATTACAAAAGAGGTGCAGATCCGGAACTGGGCAAAAGAAGCTGTGAAAGATATTTTCTGAAAGAAAGGGGAAGAAAATTATGAAAATCCTTACTGTGTATTTTTCAAAAACGGGACATACAAAAGCGATTGCGGAAATGATTCATAAGGCGGTGGGCGGAGAACTCGGTGAAATCCGTACAAAGAGGAGTTATGCTCCTTCTTACGGTATGGCAGTCCTGCAGGGGGGATTGGAACAGTTGAGAAAATCGCTTCCCGAATTGGCAGAAATGCCTGAAACGGCAGAGTACGATGTCATATTTGTTGGATCTCCCGTATGGTGGTTTACGCTTACGCCTGCTGTAAAAAGTTTCATCAGCAAAGCAGAATGGAAAGGGAAGCGGATATATCCTTTCTTTACAAGCGGCGGGCAGCCGGGAAAGACGGCAAATGATTTTAAAAGATTGTTGGAAGATAAAGGCGCGCTGGTAGGCAGTTCTTTATCAGTACCGTATAAAAGGAATCTGCTGCAGAGGCCGGTGGATGAGATTATCCGCTGGGCGGAAAAAAACAAATGTAAGGAATAGATGAAAGGATAGTATGGCATATAAAAAAGTAATGGCAGCAGCATTTGCGGTAACGCTCTTTCTGGCAGGCTGCGCGGGCAGTACGGATAAAGGTACTTCCCCGGCGGCTGTCCCGTTGAAGGAGACAATGAATCCGATATCTGTTCGCCAACTGGTAGCCGCAGATAATGAACACAACCGCACAATCATGTTCCAGTTGCTGAAATCGGTGGAAGAATTTGTGGAATATCGTGAAAAAGGAAATGACAGAATTTTTTCTGTTCCTGCCAAAGGTGCTGTTCTCAAAGAAAATAATGGCATAACGGACAGTTATATATATACGTCGGAATTGAGAGATTTGAAGAAAGGTGCGGCATATGAGTATCGTACACGTACCGGAAATACTGTAAGCAGCTGGATGGATTTCAGGACTGATGACGGCGGCGCTTTTAAGACGGTGATTTATCCTGATTCCCAGAGTGCGGATTATACAGGCTGGTCAAAGCTGGCGGCCAAAGCGTATGAATTAAATAAAGATGCCGCGTTTTTTGTCAGTATGGGTGACTTGGTAGATAATGGACAGGATGAATACCAGTGGCAGGCATGGATGCGCTCTATGAAAGGGATTATGGATACCATTCCCGGTGCGGTGATGATGGGGAATCATGAAGATTATTCTCTCGATTGGAAAATGGCAAAACCGGACAGATATCTGGCTCATTTTCATTTGCCGAATAATGGAGATGCTGATTATAAAGACCATTTCTACTCTTTTGATTGGGGAGATGTACATTTTACCGTACTGGATACACAGCTTAATGAATTAAAAGAATGGTATCCTGATTTGTTTGAAAGAGAAAAGAAATGGGCAGCTGACGATTTGGCAAGGACCGGTAAAAAGTGGAAAGTTGTTTTGATGCACAAGGATCCTCTGCAATATGCCTTTGCAGGAAGGGAAGGGAGAGAAGAGGGATTTTCTCCGGAAGGACAGGAATTTATGCCTGTCTTTGATGCAAACCATGTGGATCTGGTTTTGTCTGCCCATCTGCATACGTATAGGGATCGCGGACGCATTTATGACTTCAGGCGTGCGGAAACAGGACCTTACTATATCATTACCGGGGTGGCCGGGGATGTGCGCTATCCGGGACTGTGGAAAGTACATTCGTTGGACATCTATTCTGCACCACAGCCGGAAACCGATAATTACCTTGTCATGGAAGCGGGAGAAGATGCTCTTGTTGTTACAGGCTATACTTCGGACGGGCAGGAAATGCATAAGTCCGTTATAAGGAAATAGTTATAAGGAAATAATATATGGTATAGAAATGGCTGATTGATCCGATAGGAAACAATCGGTCATTTTTGTTGAATAAACCGGAAAGTATTACAGGTAAATACAGGTGCTTTATAGAAAGTGGAGAGGAATGTGAAAAAATTTTCTGACGTATATCTAATTCATTCTTGACATTGTTACAGTTGTGTAGAATAATCAAGGATAATCAAAACATGTGCGTAAAAATACGTGCGGAGAATGGAAGGGGTTGGAGTTATGGCAGAAACAGCTTGGTCACTGGTACCACCGGTTATAACGATTGTTTTGGCGCTGGTTACCAAAGAAGTTTATATGTCACTGGCAATCGGTATCTTCATTGGAGCGTTTATGTTCACGGGATTCAATTTCCTGGGGGCGATCGACACCATGTTTGATATCATGTCGAATAAGGTTGGAGGGAATGTGAATATTCTCGTATTCCTGGTTCTTTTGGGGATTATTGTTTCAGCGATTCAGAAATCGGGAGCTTCTCAGGCGTATGGTAATTATGCAGCGAGGAAGATTAATGGGAAACGATCCGCACTGCTGGTTACTTTTTTCCTGGGGCTTTTAATTTTTATTGATGATTATTTCAACTGTCTTACGGTCGGTACGGTTATGAGACCTGTTACAGATAAGTTTAAAATCACCCGTGCAAAACTGGCGTATATCATTGATGCTACGGCGGCTCCGATCTGCATTATTGCTCCGGTTTCCAGCTGGGCAGCAGCTGTATCGTCTTCTCTTCCTGAAAACAGCGGAATTGACGGGTTCTCTTTATTTCTGCATACGATTCCGCTGAACTTGTATGCGTGGCTTACCATTATTTTTATGCTTTTTATCATTTTTCTGAATAAAGATTTTTCCCGCATGGCGGCTTTTGAAAAGGAAAGCGGAAGTACGCTGGTGATTCCTGCGGAATATGCAGATGATGAATCTACAGCTCCTGTAGGAAATGGACGAATTATGGATCTTGTGCTTCCGCTGCTTGTACTCATTGGAAGCTGTGTTTTCGGTATGCTTTATACCGGCGGTATTTTGGAGGGGAAGAGTATTATTGATGCTTTTGCTGAATGTAGTTCAGCGAAAGGTCTTGTGATGGGTTCCTTCATGGCTCTTGTTTTTACTCTTATCCTTTATGTACCCAGAAAAATTCTTGATTTTACAACATTCTGTTCCTGTTTTGTTGATGGATTTAAGCAGATGGCTTCCGCAATCTTTATTCTTTGTCTCGCGTGGACTCTTTCCGGTGTTTGCGGTGAAGATTACCTGAATATCGGCGGGTATGTAGGCGGTGTTGTCAGCGGTAATCAAACTGTGGCGATCATGCTCCCCGCGATGTTCTTCCTCGTGGCGCTTGGTCTCGCTTTTGCAACGGGTACTTCCTGGGGAACGTTTGGTATCTTGATTCCTATTGTTCTTGCAATCACGGGAACAGATATGAATCTGGCAACGATAACGGTTGCCGCTGTTTTAGCAGGGGCTGTCGGCGGAGACCATGTATCTCCGATTTCCGATACTACAATTCTTGCTTCTGCCGGAGCACAGTGCAATCATATCGACCATGTGTCTACACAGATTCCCTATGTACTTTGTGTTTCCTCCTGCTGCGTAGCCGGTTATATTGTGGCCGGCGTAACGGGAGAAGGTCTCTTGGGAACGTTTTCCGGTATCATTCTGCTGGTACTTATGATGGCAGGAATCTACAAGTTTAAAATGAAGTGATTATAAATAAAAGACAGGACTCCTTGAGGGTCCTGTTTTCGATTGGCTGTTATTTAAAAGTTATTGCAGTTTCTCCTTGGTTTTAATAATAAGGCTAAAGAGAATAAGAAACGTCATAAGTGCTGTGATGGCCGCCGCCCAGGCGATACCGATACGGGCTATGGCGGCAAAAGAGAATTCTATAGGAAATAATATGACTGTCAGGATACCTGCGGAGATATATCCTATAGCAAGAATCTGGATTTTCCGGCGGAAAAGTAAAGAGAAAAGAAATCCCGCCAAAAGGCCGAGAAGTCCTGCGGGGAAAAGGCAGTCGTATTTCCAGGCGATTAAAGACAGAAGGGAAAGAAGAAGAGAATATTTCATAAGACCTCCAGTATGATTTTGTGATTGTCACTTATTATATGACAGATGCAGGAGAAAAAAGAAGTATTTTTATATAGAAATCAGTGCGCATCAAGCTCTGTCTGGGACGGGGAGAAAATCAATTTTGTGTGATATACTATTTTTATGAATGCAGAAAATAAGGAGAATAAAATGCATAATGAGCAAAAAGTAACAAAGTCCGTCTATTGGATCGGGAGCAATGATTTTATTACACCTCGTTTTGATAATTATATTCCTTTGGAACGGGGAATTTCGTATAATTCATATTTTATTGATGATGAAAAGACCTGTATTCTTGATGCGGTGGATAATGTAGCGCGTGATTTATTCCTGGGGAATGTGAAAGAAGTACTTCATGACCGCTCGCTGGATTATATCATCGTAAATCACATGGAGCCTGATCATTCCGGTTCTTTGCTGGAACTGGCAAAGCGGTATCCGGAAGCAAAGATTTGCGCGACGCCGGCAGCGCTGAAAATGTTTGAGCAGTATTTTCATGAACCCATGGCGGAAAGATATATCAGGACAAACGAAAAATTGGTGATCGACCTGGGGCACCATAAGATGAGATTTATTCCAGCGCCGATGGTTCATTGGCCGGAAGTAACTTTCACCTATGAGGAAACGGAAAAGATTCTTTTCTCTGCTGATGCGTTTGGTACTTTTGGCGTGCTCCACGGAAGTGTTTTTTCCGATGATACAGATTATGAAGAAGAGTATCTTGAAGAAGCGCGGCGTTACTATATGAATGTTATTGCTAAATATGGCGCACAGGTACTGAGGACTCTTCAAAAGACAGAAAACCTTGATGTATCCATGGTTTGTCCTCTTCATGGCCCTGTGCATCGGACAGAAGCCGATATTTCCCGCATAATGAACTTATACCGTCAGTTAGCATCGTGGATGCCGGAGTATCGTTCTGCAGCGGTTTGTTTTGCATCGGCTTATGGGAATACGGCATTTGCTGCACAGCGCCTCACGTTCTTCCTTGGGCAAAAGGGAATCCGCCATTTGAAGTTAATTGATCTTTGCACGATACCTGTCAGTTACGCATGGGCAGAAGCAATGAGGCGGAGCCATCTCGTTTTGGCAGCGCCGACATTAAATATGGATCTTCATCCGATGATGCAGAATTTCCTTCATGAATGCAGCGTGATGGGGCTGCAAAACCGGACAGTGTCGGTTATCGGCAACAGCAGTTGGGTGCCTGATATAAGTGTGAAGAAGATAACTGAAACAGCCGTCGGCTGGAAGAACTGTACAATTCTTGGCGATGCGGTAAATATAGCATCTGCTGTCGGCGTAAAGGAAGACAGGGAACTGGAAGTGCTGGCAGGTATACTGGCGCAGGATATTTTAAAATAATGAAAGCATAAGGCGTAATATGAACTGGAAATATGTAATGGCAGCCGCTTGTTTTATCGGGGCGCTGCTTGCGGGAGGCTGTGGAAAACCGTCTGTCCATGTAATGACGGTAAAAATAGAGAAAGTTCCTTTTGCAATGGAAACAAAGGCGGTGCCTGAAGCGCTTCATATGGCGCCTGTCATTCCATCTGTTTCAGGGAGTCTTATTTCCGGTTTGCCGGAAGTAGGACAAACAGTAGAAGCAGGGGAGGTACTCTTCCAAATTGATTCGTCCCAGTATGAATCACAGGCCTCCGCACTGCAAACACAAATTTCTGCTTTTTCACCCGTGGTGTACGGCGCGGCTGCTCCTAAGGATGATAACAGTATAGAAGCATCGCTTTTGCGGCAGGGAATTATTACCCGCGCGGAATATGATAAAATACAGGGAAGAAAAAGTGTTCCCCAGGAGGTTTCAAACAGCTCGGCAAACCCGGGATTGGCGGAAGCACTTGCTTCTGTAGAGCGGGCTATTGCGGCCTGTACGGTACGCGCGCCTATCAGTGGTACCGTTTCTCAGGTATATCTTGGTGATGCGAAGATAGCGGCAGCCGGGCGGCCGGCTTTGCTTATCCGTCAAAATACGCCGGTTATCGCGGAGATAAGTCTTCCATCTGAACTGGATTCTGCGATGGAGAAAATGAAAGAGGAAAAAACACTTACCGTCTTCTTCTCTTCTGCAGATAAATCGTGGTATGGAGAACTAAAAAAGCAGCCAAATGAAAATGGGGAAAGATATACTTCTTACAAAGTGCAGACAGATAACCCGGATGGAGAAATTAAAATCGGTGAGCCTTATACCGTTCGTTTGCAAAGCACGGAACCGGTGCCGTATATCGTGATTCCCCGGTCTGCAATTATCGGTGAAAATACGGTGGCTGTTATAAGGGATGATTTTCTTGTGGACTTGAAAACAGTCAATGTGGCTTATGTGGAGGATGAAAAGGCATTCCTTTTGGATGGTCTTCAGGAGGGGGAGCGTGTAGTCACAGATCCGACTGACAAGCTTGAAATGGGAATGCAGGTAAGTACGATATCAGTGAATTAAAGGATCATGTTCCTTTTGTTTTTTATGGCGGCAGATTAGAATGAAATGGAGTCGGGAAGATTATACAGGTTCAGCGGTAGAGACTGCTAAGCATCTGATTGGTGCAGTTCTGGTGCATGAGACGAAAGAAGGAATTACGGCAGGAAGAATTACCGAATGTGAAGCGTATGGAGGATTCTACAGGGGAAAACCGGATGACGGCGCTCATTCTTACAAGGGGCTTACTCCAAGGACACAAGCTATTTTTGGAGAAGGCGGGCATATTTATGTATATATGATTTATGGGATGTACTGGTGCATGAACGTGGTCTGCGGCCATGAAGGGGATGGATATGCCGTCCTTCTCCGTGCGTTGGAACCGTTGGAAGGGAAAGAGCTGATGGAAAAACGTCGGGGAAAAGCAAGAGGAAGGCTGCTTACCGCAGGCCCCGGCCGTCTTACAATGGCAATGGGGATTGATAAATCCTTTTATGGGGCCGATCTGGTGCATGGAAGCGTATATATAGAGGATGGGAAGGAAAAGGTGCGGGTGGAACGGTCCAAGCGGATTAATATTGATTATGCCCGGTATGGGAAAAATTTTCCCTGGCGGTTTATGATGAAAGGCAGTCTTTGGATTTCCAAATAAAGGGGCAGAGCAGCATGCAGTATATTTCACATTATGAATCACCTTTAGGGGCAATCACGCTGGCAGCTGATGAAAAAGGTTTAACCGGTCTCTGGTTTGACAGAGAAAAGTATTTTGGAAATACGCTGGAAGCGGAGTATGAAGAAAAGGAATCTGTCATTCTGAAGAAAGCGGAAAAATGGCTGGATACGTATTTTATGGGACGGTGTCCGGAGAAAAAGCTTCCGCTCCACTTACAGGGAACAGAATTTCAAAAAGCGGTTTGGGCAATTCTTTTAAATATTCCTTATGGACAGACGGAAACTTATGGTAAGATCGCGGAAGAAATCGCGAGGAGCAGGGGAAGAGAACATATGTCGGCGCAGGCAGTCGGCGGCGCAGTAGGGCATAATCCTGTTTCCATTATTGTGCCGTGCCATCGGGTCGTAGGCGCTGATGGGAATTTGACGGGATATGCAGGAGGAATTGAAAGAAAAATCGCTCTCTTGCAGCTTGAAGGGCACTCCATGGAATCCTTTTACCTGCCGCGAGAGGGAACAGCATTATAAATATAGTTGAATCTCCGTACTCAGGCGGGGGTTTTATTTTGCGCCGGATATTTCCGTGAGGGGTAAGACTTAAGCTTTGTGGTAAAAAACAGGTGTTTCCAGTATAATAATAAAAATATAAAACTGGTCGAGGAGCAGGATTGATGAAATTACTCCGGTTGATTTTGCAGGGGTTCAAGTCCTTTGCCGATAAAACAACAATTGAATTTGCTGACGGTATGACGGTTATCGTGGGACCAAACGGCTGCGGGAAAAGTAATATTTCCGATGCTGTCCGCTGGGTTTTGGGTGAACAGAATGTCCACAATCTCCGCGGGCAGAAAACGGAAGATATCATTTTCTCCGGGGCAGAAGGAAGAAATCCGAAAAATGCAGCGGAAGTCACCATGGTATTGGATAACAGCGCCCATGAATTTTCTTTTGATACGGCGGAGGTGTCCATTACCCGCCGTGTTCTCCGGAATGGAGAAAGTGATTTTTATATCAATAAACGGAGCTGCCGCCTGAAGGATATACAGGAGCTTCTGGCGGATACTGGTCTTGGAAAAGGATCGATGGCCATCATCGGGCAAAACCGGGTAGATCAGGTTCTGACGTCCCGTCCGGAAGACAGGCGTCTCATTTTTGAAGAAGTGGCGGGGATCAGTTTATTCCGCATGAGAAAAAACGAGGGGCTTCGGAAACTGGAAAAAACGGCAGAGAATATGGAGCGTGTCCGTGACTTGGTGGCACTTCTTGATGAGCAGCTGGGACCGATGAAAGAGGCTGCGGAGAAATCTAAAATTTATAAGGCTCTCTCCAAAGACAGACGTGCAGTAGAAGCGACAATGTCACTTCTCCGGCTGACATCAGTGGGGCGGATGATCGCCCGGTATGAAAACGAGTATAATTCTCTTGCAGATCAGGATGTAAAGTGGCAGACGGAACTTGCCCGTTATGCGGAAGCGAAGGCAAAACTGGAAAAAGAGGAACTGGAACAGCAGGAAAATCTGCGTAAGGCCGGCGCCGACTCTGCAGAAAAGCAGCGATTGATGGAGACGCTCCGCGGAGATTACCGCGTCAAGGAAGAAGCACTTCGTCATGCGGAGGAGGAGTCAGTCCGTTTAAAAGAAGATGAAGAAGACCAGACCGAAGCGGAAAATGAATTGAAAGAAGAAATGCGGGAAATGCTGGAGGAACTGGCGGAGGCGGAGTCTCTCCTTCTGGAGAAACAAACATTGCTTAAAGCGGAAGAAGAAAAGCGTCGCATTGCAGAAAGCGAGCTTCTAACAGCGGAAACGGCTTATCAGGATGCACTGGCAGTCAACCGCCGAAGGCTGGCGGAAAAGGAAAGCCTGGAACGGGAAATAGAACAGGGAAACCGTGAGAAAGTTCGTCTTACAGAAGAGAAAGAAAAGTTTAAAGCGGCCGGATTGGAATTGTCAGAAAAGAGAAAGATGACGGAAATCCAGGTAGAGAATCTGACGGCTGAAGAAGCATCTGTGCGGGAAAAGATGACAGTGCTGGAAGAAAACGGCAAAAACGACGGCATTCGTTTAAAAGAAGCGCAGGATAAACAGTTCCGACAAATGAACCGAATCAATGATTTTCATGCCCGATTGATGAAAATTATTTCCCGTCGTGAATATCTGGAACGGGCGGATCGGGAGTATGCCAGTTTTTCTCATACGACAAAGACGATTCTGGAAAGCCGGTTTCTTTTTGGACAGCATATCCTTGGCGCCGTGGGTGAACTGATACGGGTTCCTCCGAAGTACACGGCGGCAGCTGAGGTGGCTCTTGGCAGTTCTGTTTCTTATATCGTGACAGATACGTCCCGTTCAGCCGGAGATGTCATTACCTGGCTCAAGAAAAATAATTTGGGACGGACGACATTCTATCCTTTAGAATCCATGCGTCCCCGCGGAAATGACGGAAATGAAAGAAAAGCGTGCAGTGAGAAAGGAATCCACGGTATAGCGTCAGAGCTGTTTTTCTGTGATGAGGAGTATGGCGGTTTAATAGATTCTATTTTGGGGAAGACGCTGATTGCCGAGAATCTGGATGTCGCCCGTACAGTTTCTGCAAAATATAATTATCGCCTGCGTTTAGTGACACTGGATGGACAGCTGGTTAATCCCGGCGGATCTCTTACAGGCGGTTCCATGCGGAAGCAAGAGAATACTTTTTTTGGAAGAAAGAAGGAGATTAATGATCTTCTAGAAGAAGAAAAAGAAACGGAAAAGCTGCTTGCCGATTTGAAAAAGGAAAAAAGTATTCATGATGATTTCTGTGCGGAACTATCCGAAAAAGTAACAAAAGAACGGGAAGATTATCAGTCTTTAAAAATCGGTTTGGCGGAAATATCAGGGAAGAAAGACGGTTTGTCCCGTATTCTTTCAACGGAGAAAAATACAGAAGAGAAAAATCAGGCTGATCTCCGGACGGCAGAAGAGGGGGTGGCTGCCATTATGAAAAATTTAGCATTATTGGAAGAGCGGCTGGCCGGGTTTGGTGATATCCCTGTGATGGAAGCTGATGAAAAAAGTGCCTCACTGAAAAAAGCTGTGGCAGATTTGGATGCCCGCCTCATGGAAATCCGCATTGATGTGACAAAAGCGGAAGAAGCGGTGAATTTTGGGAAGAGGGGGAAGCAAGAAAGAGAAAATGCTGCTTTGGAACAAAGGAAGGACAGAGAAAAACTTTCCCGTGACATATTGGAAAACAGGGAGCAGAAAGAAAGGCTTGCGTCGGAATTAAGAGATATTGAAGAGAAATTTAATTTGGCGGAAAAAGAATGGAATGAAGTAAAAGGACGTCTGGAGAATATGCAAAACATTTCTGATACTTTCTCTGCGGAGCGAAAACAGCAGGATGATGCCTGGAGGAACGCGCAGGAGAAATCTTCAGCTGTCCGTAAAGATATGGCGGACCGTCAGGCGCGTATCGACAGTTTCAAGGCGCAGGAAGCAGAAGAGAAAGAAAGACTGCGTGAACAGGAACTGACTGTAGAGATGGCAGAAAGCATGCGTATTCAGGGACCTATGGCGGAAATGAAAGAAAAACAGGCGGATCTGGAAGAACGCATCAGCAAACTCGGCGCGGTAAATCCCAATGGGGAAGAAGAGTATGAACTCCACCTCCGCCGCCGCGCTTTCTATGAAACGCAGATTGAAGACCTGAAAAAAGCAAAGAGCGGATTGGAAACAGTGATTCACGATATTGATAAAACGATGTCTGAACGGTTTGCCGATGCCTTTAAAATGATCAATGTGGAATTTGCCCGCATTATGCAGATTATGTTTTCCGGCGGCAAAGCCCGTTTGGAGTTGACCGATGAAGCGCATCCGCTGGAGGGTGGCGTAGAAATGTATCTCCAGCTTCCGGGAAAGAAGCGCCAGCCTTTGACGCTCATGTCCGGTGGTGAACGGGCGCTTACCGTTATTGCGCTGCTTATTTCTTTTATGGCTTACCGTCCCGCACCGTTTTGTTTCGTTGATGAAATTGATGCGGCACTGGATGATGCCAACGTGGAAAGATACAGCCGTATGATCGCGGATTATAAAAGGAAGACACAGTTTGTCATTATTTCTCACAGAAAGAAAACGATGGAATTTGCTGATACCCTTCAAGGGGTGACTATGGCGGAGAAGGGGGTTTCCTCTCTTGTAACGGTCCGTGTGGGAGATTATATAAAGGAGGAACAAGATGGGGTTTCTTGATAAGGTAAGAAATGGACTAAAAAAGACCAAAGAAAGTCTGATCAAAAATATCGAAACGGTTGTTATCGGTTATGCAAAAATTGATGATGACTTTTTGGAAGATCTGGAGATGGTTCTTCTCTCCGGTGATCTTGGCGTGCGCACCACCGATTATCTGATGCGGCAGATTCGGCGCGGTGTGACGGAAGGTATGATCAGCAGTACGAATGAAGTGATGCCGTTTATGGAAAAAACGGTGGTGAATATGCTGACGGAAGATGGAAAGGAAGATATTTCCCATCATCCGGAAGTATACCTTGTAGTGGGAGTCAATGGGGTGGGTAAGACGACGACCATCGGGAAACTTTCGGCCCAATTCCGTAAAGAAGGGAAGAAAGTTCTTTTGGCGGCGGCAGATACATTTAGAGCTGCTGCTTCCGAACAGCTCTCTATTTGGGCGAAACGGACAGGAGCAGATATTGTGAAGCATGCAGAGGGAGCAGATCCTGCGGCAGTGGCGTTTGATGCTGTATCAGCGGCTAAGGCGCGCGGTTCCGATGTGGTGCTGATTGATACGGCGGGACGGCTGCAAACGAAAGTAAACCTTATGGAAGAATTGGCTAAAATCAGCCGTGTCGTAAAAAAAGTAATTCCCGACGCGCCTCACCAGACTATTCTCGTATTAGATGCTACGACAGGGCAAAACGCGGTCAGCCAGGCGCAGAATTTTGGAGAGATCGTTCCGCTAACCGGCGTAGTGCTGACAAAATTAGACGGAACGGCAAAAGGCGGTGTTGTCCTTTCTATTCATGAAGAACTCCATGTGCCAATCCGTTGGATCGGTCTTGGTGAAAGAGAAGATGATCTCCAACGTTTCAATGCTCTTGAATTTGCAAAAGCGCTTTTTGAAACGGAAGACCATATACTGAGCCAATCCACAAAAGTTTAAAAATACAAACACATATTTCATTTAAAATCGTATCCTTTTGCTATTCTTTAGTGAGGATACAATTTTTCATTTTAGTAAAATTCTTTTTTCACCTGATTCAGGAGAGTTCTTCGTTCTTTATAATCAGAAAACCAACGAGACATAAGGGTATGAAAGTGCGGACTGGGCCGCATAATATCAACTGATTAAGAGTGATATACAGTGGAAAAAATATATTAAAAATAGTACAATACTAACAGGTATTTGGTGAGGTAGATTAGAAGTTGTAGGGATAATGGTTATAAAGAGAATAAACCAAATATATTAATGTTTATAAAAACTGCTTGACTTAAGAGTTTAAAGATAAATATATGAATAATATGTAAAGGAGTGAGATTATGATTTGGTCAATTATTGTCGGGGGATTTATAGGCTTTATTGCGGGAGCGATTACTAAAAAAGGTGGAGCAATGGGTATAATTGCTAATATCATTGCAGGTTTATTGGGTTCATCGGTAGGTCAAGCACTGTTTGGTACATGGGGGCCAACTCTAGCGGGAATGGCATTAGTTCCTTCTATCTTAGGTGCAGTAATTGTTATTGCTGTTGTTTCATTTTTCTTTGGGAAAAAAGAATAATTTAAATAAAAGGAGTCATGATCATGTCAATAGAAGAAAAAATCGACCAGGCTAAAGGTGCGGCAAAAGAAGGTGTAGGTAAATTAACCGGTGATAAAAAAATAGAAAAAGAAGGGGCTGCGGAAAAAGCAGCTGCAAAAGTCAAAGAAGTTGCTGAAGATGTTAAAGATGCTATAGAAGGAACAATTGACGGTGTCAAAAATATTATAAATAAAGATAAAAAATAATTTTGCCCCCTTTTTCTGGATGGATGATAACAAATGCTTTATATTTTATCATTCCCGCCATCATTGTGTTTATTGAAGGCATCATTGTAAAGAAGAAATAGTAATAAATTCCGGGTTGTCAAAATCAAACAATTAAATAAGAACCTACAACATAGAAATTCAAAAGCAGTAAATCAAAATTGGTTTACTGCTTTTTTTCAGCGGACAAAAATGATTCATAAGTATCAGAATATGACCCTTTTAAATCATTAACTGTTTCATTCAGTTATCTTTAATCTTAAAATATTTTTTTACATAATCAACAAAAATCCGTACGGGTGTAGACTGGAGCATGGCTTCTTTGAATATGAGGTGGCTCGGACGATATATAGGCTGCTTCTGGCTGTTGTAAATCATCTGTCGGTCTACATTCGGTTTGCACTTGGGAAGCATGTCTGCCGGAATCAGTGAGTGGCCAAGACCGTGGTTGACGATTTCCACGCAGGTATTGCAGTCGCTTACAGTCAGTGAGAAGTGGGGGGACTTTGTGAAGTTCTGGCGCCACCAGCGGGTACGCAGTTCATCCAAAGACGGATCGCTGCGGTAGCGTATGGAAGGCTGCTGTGCCAATGTACTGAAATCAATAGGCTTGGCTGAAATCAGGTACAGCGGGGCATCTTCCAGAAGAATATCGGATTCGGGCCATTCCTGGTTGCCGCGGACGATAGCAAGATGGATGTCTTCTTTTTTGACCAGCTTTACTAAACGATCGCTTGTGTCTGTAGTCAGCGATATTTCAATATCACTATACTCATCAACGAATCCTTTCAGAAGCGCAGGACCGTGGGACTGGGAAAAAGATTGGGATGCCCCGATACGGAGGACACCGGAAATAGAGTTTGGTTCGTGGGTGACATAATTCTTCATGTCCTGGTACTGCTGGAGTTCTTTTTCCGCAAAGGAAAAGAGCCGTGCTCCCGCATCGGTGAAGTGCACACCTTTATTGGTGCGGATAAAAAGCGGACAACCGATTTCCTTTTCCATTTGACTCAGGCGGTATGTTAATGACGGCTGAGTCATAAACAGCCGTTTGGCAACTTTATTGATACTTCGCTCCTCACGGAGATAGATCAGGATTTTCCAGTCCGTATTATTCATGCAAACACCTCTGAAAACAAGACTCTACAAATTAGCAGGGGACATATAAAAGTTTTTTATCATTATATCATGCAAGGACAATATAGAAAAGTCTTATAGCAGAAAATAAAAAGATACGGGTACGGAAAGAGAAACTCTTGTGATACACTGGAAAAAATAAAGCTCTGAACATGTACTGCAAGGAGATTTGCCATGAAGACTTTTATGAAATATTTATTTTGTTTTTTTATGGTATGTGCAGTGGGGATGATGGCACAAGCCGCTGACAAGTCGGTAAACCGGAAAATGGGATACTTTGATAATACACGGACAGTACTGCTTCTTTTGCCACAGAGCAATGATAGAGGCAGCTATGCCGCATCATACATTGCAAAAGAGATGAATGCGGTGTTCCGTTACCCTTATTACAGAAAATTAGATACGGCCGACTATGCTTATAAGAGTATCAGTCCTGCGGAGCTTCCTGCCATTGCTGAGGAAACGGGAGCGGATATTGTCGTACTTCCTGTTGTTACAAGGTGGGTACAGAGGCGCTCTCATCCGATTTCCATTTTCTTTGACATAGATCCCGTTGTGGAAACGCAGGTTGTTGTTGATGTATACAGCTGTAAGAACGGCGAAGGGGTCAGGGATGATCAGGCGGTTTACTATGAAAGAGAAGAAGAAAGTTCCGTACGTAACCGTTACATTATGGATGAAGTGATGAAACGGCTGTGGAAAAAATTTCCTTACCGCCGTGTGCCGACAGATGTGGAAGCAAAGTTATCGGAGACTGTCCATGCCGATAAGGACAACACACCGGCGGCAGCAATGAATAAATAGCAAGAACAAAAACCGGGCGGAAATAAAAGATGAAATTATTTCCGCCCGGTTTTCTTTTATAACCCTTTTTGCTCAATACTTGAAAAGAGATATCCTAAATGGGTCGTGGCGTTTAATGTGACAAGCCTCCAACTTTTTTCATGTTCTTCTATGACGTTGATACAGGCATTGTCCTGTTTGAAATGCCAGAAATGTTCCATGCCGAGTCCCATGAGATCACAGAGGATGACTTTATTGACCGCATCGTGGGCGGCAACGAGAAGCGTTTTGCCCTGATATATAGCGGCATAATCGTCAAAGGCGGCACGGACGCGTTTTCTTACATCTGCCAGAGATTCCCCGCCGGGCATTTGTATCTGTTCAGGCCGGTTGTGCCAAAGTTCAAATTCTTTCGGATAGTTTTTTTTGATTTCATCGGCATGGACGCCTTCCCATCTGCCGTGAGAAATTTCCGTGATCCGCTCATCGATACGGATGTTTACATGGTGGTATTCTGTGATGAAACGGCAGGTATCAAAGGCACGGGAGAGCGGTCCGGAGACGGCCGCATCAATGGATATATCTTTTAAGGCAAGACCGGCGGCTTTTCCCTGAGCAATTCCTTTTGGGGAAAGAGGAATGTCTTCCTGTCCCTGATAACGACCTTCCACGTTCCACGTAGTTTCCCCGTGACGTATAAGAATAATTCGTACCATAATGACCTCATTTCCGTTAATGACTTTCGCAGTGAATGACTGTAATTCCGTGGATTCCGTCAATGTTTGCAAGAACGGGGAGGATAGCGCTGGGAATATCCTTATCAATGGCAACGGCCATAATATTGGTGTTTTTGTCTTTGGATGCACCTACCTGCATGCCATTGATGTTTACGCCTGCCTTGCCGAGAATACCTGACATCTGGCCGATCATGCCCGGTTTATTTTCATGAGGAGCAAGGATGATGCAGCCTTTCGGTTCAAAGTCTACACGGAAGTGGTCAAGAGAAACGATTTTCGCTTCTTTCCTGTCGAAAAGGGAGCCTGTAATACGATGTGTACCTTTATCGGTATCAATAGTGAGCGTGACCGTATTGGTGAAGTAATGTCCTTTTTTTGCCTTGACTTCCCGTATCTCCATATGCCGTTCTTCCGCGATATTTCTTGCATTTACAAAATTAACCGTTTGCTGAAGAATGGGGGTTAAAAGTCCTTTCAGGACAGCCGTGGTGAGCGGGGTGGTTTCTGTTTCAGTCAATTCACCTGTATATTCTACACTGACACGGGAAATACGTCCGTCAGCCAAATCAATACCAATATTTCCCATGCGTTCGCACAAATTAAAATAAGGTTGGATAACGGCGAGTGTAGCTCTTGTGATAGGTGATGCATTGACAGCAGTCGCTACCGGTTCTCCATGGAGGGCGTCAGCAACGCCGCGGGCTACATCAGTGGCGACGCCTGTTTGTGCTTCAACTGTGGAGGCACCCAGATGGGGGGTGAGCGTTACGTTTTTCATCCCTAGGAAAGGATTGTTTTCCGGTTTGAGCGGTTCATTTGTCCACACATCGATGCCGGCACCGGCAACTTTTCCGGTTTTTAGTGCCTCTGCTAAGGCATCAATATCAATGACAGCGCCGCGGGAGGCATTCACAATGCGTACCCCGTCCTTCATCTTTTCTATTTCTTTCGCGCCGATCATGCCTTTGGTCTCCTCGGTGAGCGGTGTATGGAGCGTAATATAATCGGATTCGCGGAGAAGCGTATCAAGATCTACCAGGTCTACTCCCAGCTGCTGGCCTCGTTCCAGCGGAATGTAAGGATCATAGCCAATGGTCTTCATGTTGAACGCCTGCAGACGTTTTGCTACATTGGAGCCTACACGGCCCACACCGATAATACCGACTGTTTTATTCAAAAGCTGGATGCCGGTAAAGCTTTTGCGGTCCCAGCGGCCTTCCATAATGGACTGGTGTGCTTGAGGGATATAGCGGGTTATGGAAAGCATAAGGGCAAGGGTATGCTCACAGGCGGCGATTGTGTTTGATTCCGGCGTGTTTACCACAGTAATTCCTTTCGCCGTAGCTTCAGGAATATCAATGCCGTCAATGCCCACACCGGCGCGGCCGATGACTTTCAGATTAGTAGCGGCATGAATGACATTTTTTGTGATTTTTGTCTGGCTTCTTGTAATGACAGCGTCATATTCGCCGATCACTTTGCACAATTCATCTTCATCCATGTTTGGGCGGATATCCACAACAAATTCTTTTTCCAGAAATTCCTTTGCTTCCTTAGCAACATCGGCAGTGATAAAAATTTTGAACATAATGTCTCCTCCTAAAAAATAGTAAAGAAATGTACAGATAAGATTATTGATGATCTTTCCGGTATGCTTCCATGAATTGGGCGACTGCTTTACAGGCGTCTATGGTAACTGCATTATAAAGAGAAATACGGCAGCCGCCTACGAGTCGGTGGCCATTGACGCCGATAAAGCGGTTTTCTTTTGCTTTCTCAATGAAATCTTTTTCCTCATCGGCAGAAGAAAGGTTGAACGTAATGTTCATACGGCTTCTGTCTTTTTTTACGGCATGCCCTTTATAAAATCCGTTGCTTTTGTCGATGATGTCGTAAATCAATTTTGCTTTTTCCTTGTTTCTTTTTTCAATGATATCCAGTCCGCCTTGTTTTATTATCCAGTGGAGCATCTTGTTCAATGTGTAAATGCAGAATACCGGCGGTGTATTATAGGCAGAATCTTTTTCAATAAATGTTTTATATTGAAGAAAAGGAGGAATATCTGTACGCGCCGTTTTTGCAAAATCCTTTTTAAGAATGACAAGAGCCATACCGGCGGCACCCAGGTTTTTCTGTATGCCTGCCCAAATCATGTCGAAGCGGTTGAAATCTATGCGGCGGGAAAGGATATCAGAGGACATGTCACAAATGATAGGGATATCTACTTCTGGAAATTTCCAATATTCCGTGCCATAAATCGTATTGTTTGTTGTAATGTGGAGATAATCCGTTTCCGGTTTGATCAGGCAGTCCTCCGGAATATAGGAATAGTTTCGGTCTTTAGCGGAATTTGCATCATACGCTTCTCCGAAGAACGCAGCAGAATCACGGGCTTTGTGCGCCCACACACCAGTATCTGCGTAAGCGGCGCGGGTATGGAGAAAATTATAACTTTCCATAAGGAACTGCATGGTGCCGCCGCCTTGAATGAATACGATTTCATGATCCGGTGTAAGCTTCATGAGATCGAAAAGCAATGACTTCGTTTCTTCTATGACGGATTGAAATTCTTTGGAGCGGTGGCTCATCTCAATAATTCCCATCCCAGTGCCTTTGAAATTTGTCATCTCATCCCGGATTTCTTCAAGCACTTCCAGTGGCAACGGAGAAGGGCCGGCATTGAAATTATAGACTCGATTCATAAAAGAGACCTCCTATACTTTATAAACACAAAAAGAGAAGCGTCCCATGGGACGAGCTTCTCTTTTCTCGCGGTGCCACCCAATTTAGCAGGAAACCAAAAGGGACAAAATATCCTGTGTAATAAAAAACGCTCTTCATCCTCTAAGGGACGAGAGCACCCGCGATACCACCCAAATTGCTTTTCAGCCATCTTTAATCTGCTGTAACGGGCATACCCGATAGATTCATCATCTACCACTCTGAAGCGGAACGACAATTGTTTGCTGATGGTTTCCACCGTCCACCATCTCTCTGGAGAGCTTGCAAAAGCGCTTCTTCATCCTTGTGCATAATGTATTAACATGAGTATAGACGGACGTAGTAACTCTTGTCAAGTCTGTTTATAATATTCTTGAAAAGATGACAGGAAGGAGGGGAAAGGCAGCGGAGAGCACTTGAAAAAAATAATGAGATAAGGCATAATAAGCTTATCCGAATATGGGCGATTAGCTCAGCTGGGAGAGCGTCTGCCTTACAAGCAGAATGTCGGCAGTTCGATCCTGTCATCGCCCACCAAAGAAAAGCAACCGGGAGGGTTGCTTTTTGTGTATGCAAAAAAGATATAACTTTCCGCATTAGTGGATCAGAATGGTTTGTACATTGCCGGTTTTGTGACTCATGTCCTGCTGCACTGGTTTGGGATATGCTTGACACTTATAAAAAAATTATATTATCATAATATATATAGATAATTAAATTTATTTAGGATAAATATCTGTTTTGGTATTTAGGCAATATTTTACTTAGCTCATAATAAAACTGTTATGTTATTATTTATTTTTTTAGGAGACCGGGAGGTGTCATGCAAATGAGGAGAAAAGGGGTATTAACACTGGTATTGGCAGCTTTGGTGCTGGGGACGATGTCAGTGGAAGCCGGATTTAATCTGGGAAGTTTAAAACTGCCGCAAATCAATCTTCCTGGAGAGGAGGCCGGCGATTCCAAACAAGGAGCTTCAGTGAGGAAGGACTCCAAAGTATTTACATTTAAAGGGCATATTTTTGTGAAAGGTCAAGATGGCGAACGTAAGCCGCTGGAAGGAGTTATTCTTTATGGACCGGCGGTGGGTGCTTATACCGATAACTATGACGGTATTGAGCTGAAAAGTGTCGATGGTCATACATTATCAATTGAAGGCGGTGATGCAGTAGAGGTTGCAAGAACTGATGCACGGGGATATTTTGAAGTGACTGTTGATTTCAGCAAAGGTCTTTATTATGATATTATTTTCAGCAAAGAGGGGTATGGTGCCGGTTATTTTTCAAGACTGACAATGCCTGATCTTGGTAATATAATGGATATTGAACGGGGAGAAGATTTAAGGTATACGCTTAGGCCGGGGAAGGGAAAGTTCGTTCCTCATCGTATGGGAAGATCGTAAGAATGGGAGGTGTCAATATGTCCAACGTAAAAAGATTATTAATATTAGGGATAGCAGCAGGATTAGCTTTCAGCGTTATGGGGAATACGGCTGCCGGTTTCAATCTTGGAAAAGTATTGAACAAGGTCGGTGTTTCTACGACGGAATCCAGTGAGGAGCCTTTATATGAGGGGGAACCGGCAGACGGTACAAGAGAAAATGGTATGGTTTATAATGCAGAAGTCCATGGCTGGTATGATGAGAAAACAGGAGCCCTTCTTTCGAGAAATGATGCGGAAGCGCGCCGAATGCCGGCGCCTCCCGGGCCGACTACGGCGAAATGCGATTTAATTTATGGTATCGTGAAAGCGGGACGGGAAGATTTAGAGGTGCGTCTGGAAAATAATCTTTTGATACTCAAAACCCGCGGTTCTCTTTGGGATGGCGGAACAGGCGAAAAGGGAGAAATAAGTATCATACTTCCGGAGGAATGCAAAAAAGGTGTAGTCTATAAACCTAAAGCAGATCATTACTTTACTTTTGATAAACCGAACAGGGACGGTCCTGTCACCTTGGTACGTCATGAGGGATATGTCATCGGTTTTGATACGGAACGGTAAAACCTGCTAAGAATCCTTTGTTAAAAGACAAGGGGAGTCATACCCGATAAGAATAAAATTGTTAAATAGAGTAAAGAAAATACGGAAGGCATGGTACGAATCATTTTATTCATCATGATCCGTTCTTAATATGATGATTCCTGCTTTTCCGTATTTTCTTATGTATACAAATAGTTTTTTATATAAGGATATAACTTAATGCTTTCGGTTTATGTATTTTGGAAGAATGTATATCTTTTGTTGCAAAGTCAGAAAAAATCTGATATTATATGTCACGTACCTTAAGTACGTATTCCTGAATAGCTCAGCCGGTAGAGCGCGTGACTGTTAATCACGATGTCGCAGGTTCGAACCCTGCTTCAGGAGCCAACGGCCTGTTCGTCAAGTGGTTAAGACACCGCCCTTTCACGGCGGGTTCGCGAGTTCGAATCTCGCACAGGTCACCAACATACGGGCGATTAGCTCAGCTGGGAGAGCGTCTGCCTTACAAGCAGAATGTCGGCAGTTCGATCCTGTCATCGCCCACCAAAGAAAAAAGCAGCCTTTCCGGTTGCTTTTTGCATATTAAAGACAAAATAGTAATTTTCTGTATTGACGGCATATAAGTCCTGTTTATTGCGTATTCAACCTGCTTATTGCCTGTCAAAAAAAGAAGTTTGGGAAAGATGATGTAAAGAAAAATTTTTTTAAGTGTCTCTTTATGTTAAGATAAGGAACAAAATGTTTTCCTTGACCGCAATTTGAAAAAATTATACTTTTCTAATTACTATTATATAAATAAAAACTATGTTATAATAACGAAATTACAGGCTACAAATAAGTCAATTATAGGGGGCGCTTGTGCGTTTCCTTTTTTCGTGCAGGAGGTATTATGTACGATACATTTAAGGAACTGGGCCTTGTTCCTGAAATCATGAAGGCTATTGAAGATATGGGATTTGAGGAGCCCACTCCTATCCAGAAGGTATCTATTCCCGCGGCGATGGAGGGGAAGGATCTGATTGGACAGGCACAGACCGGTACGGGCAAAACAGCGGCATTTGGTATTCCGATTCTGGAAAAGATTGACACGACAGAAAAAGGGCCGCAGGCTATCGTGCTTTCGCCAACGAGAGAATTGGCCATCCAGTCTGCGGAAGAGATGAATCGGCTTGCCCAGTACTTGCCGATTCATGCATTGCCTATTTATGGCGGACAGGATATCGAAAGACAATTTCGCGCGCTTCGCAAGAAGCCGAATATTATTGTGGCGACACCGGGTCGTCTTATGGACCATATGAAGAGAGGAACCATTGATCTGTCCCATGTCCAGATTCTTGTTCTTGATGAAGGCGATGAAATGGTGGATATGGGATTTATTGATGATATCCGCACTATTTTAGCGGGGATGCCTGAAGAAAGGCAGACGATGTTTTTCTCTGCTACCATGCCGGCACCGATCAGAGAACTGGCGGAATCTTTCCTTCGTGATCCTGTGCTTGTGAAGATTAAAGCGGCTACGGTTACAATTGACCTGGTGGAACAGGAATATATCGAATTGCCGGATATGCAGAAGTTCGATTGCCTTTGCCGGCTGCTGGATATGGAGAATCCTGAACTGGCCATTGTCTTTGTTCGGACGAAACGCCGTGCCGACGAGGTGACGGAGGCGTTGAAAAAGCGCGGGTATATGGCAGAAGGTCTTCATGGCGACTTGTCTCAGCAGAAACGCGATGCAGTCGTCCGCCAGTTTAAAGAAGGCACAATTGATATTCTTGTGGCTACTGACGTGGCAGCACGAGGATTGGATATCAGCGGGGTAACCCATGTATATAATTTTGATATGCCCCAGGATTCTGAAACGTATGTGCACCGTGTAGGCCGTACGGGACGGGCGGGACAGACCGGTTTGGCCATGACTTTTGTTGTTTCCAGAGAAATCGGGCAGCTTCATGATATTGAGCGCGCTATCCGACGCAAAATCAGAAGAAAGAGTGTTCCTACGCTGTCTGACGTCATTGAAGGAAATCAGCGGATTGCTATTGAGAATCTGCAGGAAGCGTCCCGGGGGACCGGACTGGAAGAATATCGTGAAAATGCGGAAGAACTTCTGAACCATGTGGATGCGGTATCTTTAGTTGCGGCGGCAATTAAACTGCTCACAAAACAGCCTGATGTGACGCCTGTAAAGATTACGGAAGAACGTCCGCAGTTTAAGAAGCGCAGAAGCTCCGGCGGCAAACGCTCTTTTGGCGGGGAAAGACGCGGCAGACGATTGCAAGGGCATTCCCGTGATAAAAATTATGAAAGTGAAAAACGGGACGGCAGGTATAACGGACATCGTTCCCGTCCGCAGGAAAGTAGAAAAAGGGAAAAGAGCAATATGCATGAGTCCAGTTTTAAACCATACTTTAAGAAAAATTGAAAAGCAATATAAAAGGAGGCGTCATAGTAAGCGCTTCCTTTTACGTTGCTCAGCCATTTGATAAAAGAGAATTTTTCAGATGGATATAGGTGTCGGTATAGTAAGGGGCTATTTGCGATTCACGGAGATCATAGCCGTAAGGACGGCGGCTGACGGCAAGCAGGGGGGGCGCCTGTATGCGCTTGGCAACGGCAAATCCTGCAAACAAATTCCACCATTTTTCCAAATCGGTGATAAAATCGTGATGTGTTTTGAAAATAGATTTGATGGATACAGGAGTTCCCAGTTTCTCCTCCAGACAATTTTCACTGTACCAGGTAAGAATCTCTTCCGGTGTTATCCGATTCCATGGTTCAATAAACGAGCGGAAGAGAAAATCATGGTATTCATAAATAAGGGGATCTCCCAATCCTTTTGTAATGTCTTGATTTTCGGAAAGCTCAGCGCTTGGTCTGACAGTAAATATTTCATCAGGAATCATGTTTTTATCGAAATATCTGTTCAGAGTTCTGCCGAGTGCATATATCTGATGCTTCCAAAGGTCGGCTGTAGCGGCAAGAGCGCCGGACAGATCGCCATAGAGCGTACCGTAGCCGACGGTTAATTCGGTTTTGTTTGCGTTGCAGGTAAATATGCCGCCAAAGGCGGAAGAAAGCGTGGCGAGGATACGGGTGCTTCTGTCACGGGCTTGTATATTTTCTTTCATAAAACCGGTGAGGTGCAGTGTTTTCATGTCTGACGAAGAAGGAATTTGCAAATCGTCAATTTGAGAAACTGTTTCATTGATAAAAGAATCGATAGGGAGTTCCACAAAAGGAGCTTCCAGATTTTCGGCAAGCCGCCGCGCCAGATTTTTTGTGGTTTCCGAATTGAACCGTGTCGGCGTGTTCACTAAAAGGAGATTTTCCGCAGGAAGAACCGATCGGTACAGTGCGGCGTTGACCGCGGAATCGATGCCGCCTGAGATGCCGATGACCACCCTGCCTGCATGAATGGCGGATAAAAATTCTTTCAACCCATAGCGGAGAGCAGGCAGCAACATATCTCCCCTAAACGGTTTCATTTCTTTTTCTGCAGTCAGTTTTTTTGCGGCGATATCAAAAGAAAAGCAAGAACGCTCCGCCTGATAAGGGACTGCTTCGGCAAGAAGTGTACCTTTCGGATCGTAGGCGGCAGTCATGCCGTCATAGGTATAGCAGTCTTTTCCATTGTTTTCCAGTCCTCTTCTATTGATGTAGAGCATAGGGCAGCCGAGGCGGGAAAGCGAGGCAGAGAAGAGACGGTGTCTTTTATCATTCTTTTCCAAGGTGAATGGCGAGGCGGACAGATTGAAAAGAATATCGATATTTTTTTCTGAAAGGATTTCCATAGGGGACAGCCGTGCGTTTTCATCCCAGCTGTCCTCGCAAAGAACAATGCCTGCGCGGAGAGTTTCCTGCCTGATGGTAAATGTAAAAGGCGCAAGCAGGGAAGATACAGATTGATTTTCTTCGGCAGCCAGCTCAGGAAGGCTTGTAAAGTGGCGTTTGTCATCAAATTGCCTGTAATCAGGGAGCAGCGTTTTAATAGTATAAGATAACCCTCTGTCATTTTTTAAGAACTGTCCATTGCAGGCGGCGAAAGCAGCATTATACTTCCTTACACGGCCATCATTATTCTTTTTTTTCGGGTCAACGGCTATATTGCCGAAGATAACAATAATGTTTTCTGCCGCATCGGCGATTTTCTGACCATACCGCTCACATTCACGAAGGAAAGCATTCTGTTCCCACAGGTCGCCGATCATGTACCCTGACAGGCAGAGTTCGGGAAAGATCAGGATGTCAGTGTTTTGCTTTCGGGCGTTTTGTATTTCTCTTTCCATCTGTTCAAAGTTGGCGCGGATATTTCCCGGAATAACGGATAACTGCACCGTAGAGATACGGATCATTGGTGTGCCTCCTCTATGTTCTATTAATTTCTATTGTACAGAAGCAATTCTTTTGTGTAAATGAGAGGGGGTGTTATATAATAAAAATATACAGGAGCAGATGCTATGGCATTGTACAGAACGTATTCGGATTATCTAAAAGAAAAATATAATGAGAAAGTTTATAAGATTCCGATTGCCCTTCCCGTGACTTGTCCGAATCGAGACGGTACATTAGATAGTGACGGGTGCATTTTTTGCGGTTCTATTCGGGCGGACTATGAAACAAAGGCGGTGGGAATGGAAATCACCCGCCAGATTGATCGGAGTATTTCCCATGTGGGACCGAAATATAAGGCGAAAAAATTCATTGCTTATTTTTTGAATTTCACAAATACCTATATGCCGCTTTCCCGATTCGAATACTGTGTGAAGGAAGCCTGCGGGCATCCTGATATCGTAGGACTTGCGGTTTCCACAAGACCCGATTGTATCCATGAGTCGTACCTGGAGGTACTCAGAGAGGCCCAGGGGAAATACGGGACGAATATCACGGTAGAGCTTGGGCTGCAAAGCGTAAATCCCCACACACTTCTTAAAATAGGACGATGCCATACGGTGGCAGAGTTTATTGATGCGGCTCTTCAAATTGGCAGGTATCATTTTGATTTATGCGCGCACATCATTGCTGATTTGCCGTGGGACGACCGTATCGATGTGGAAGAAGTGGCAAAACTGGTTTCGGTTCTTCCCGTCACGGAAATAAAAATACATTCTCTCTATATTATTAAAGGAACGAAATTGGCGAAGATGTATGAAAAAGGGGATATAAAACTTTTACCCCCTGAAGAATATGCGGAAAGAGTTGTTCTGATTTTATCCATGCTCCGCCCTGATATCGTGGTGCAGCGAATTGTGGGGCGTGCTTCGGCAAATACGCTTTCCGTAAATGGCGGACGTCCGTGGTGGGAAGTAAAAGAATATATAGAGAAGCTGATGAGAAACAGACATATTCAACAGGGATCGGCCTGTAATTATCTTCACGGGGCAGCTGTTCGAAGATTTCTGCATGAATAAGAATCTTTCTTTGGTTTATATAAGATGGGGTGAAGCACTATAAAAACGAAAGTAGAAAAAGAAATACTGGTACAGGGAATGCAGGACGCCGCTCGTGTGTTTGCGCAGGGCGGCCGTCTGCTTGCACTGGCGGGAGAACATTATGGCACGGATATCTTATGCCGCGGGAATCTGATCCGTGTAAAAGGATCGGAAGAGAAAGTATACAAAAGCCTGTCAGTGATTGAAGAGATTTTATCTGACGCCAAAAGAGGCATCCGTGTTTCTGAAAGACAGATGCTCCTCATCATGAAGCTTTTTGATGAGGGGAAGATGGAACTGCTTCATGAGATGAAAGAGGATATTATTAATCTTACACGGAATGGAGAAGCTGTCCGTCCGAGAACGTTAGGGCAGAAAATGTATGTAGATGCGATCCGTCGGAATTCCATTACCTTTGGCGTTGGTCCCGCGGGAACAGGAAAAACATACTTGGCGGTCGCATTGGGAGCTTTCTTTCTGAAAAATCATGATGTCCGGCGGATTATTTTAGTGCGGCCGGCGGTGGAAGCAGGTGAAAAACTGGGGTTTCTCCCGGGGGATATGCAGGAAAAGGTAAATCCTTATCTGCGCCCTTTGTTTGACGGTCTTTTGGATATGTTCGGGCCGGAAGAGTTCATCCGGCTGCAGCAGAAAGGCCAGATTGAAGTGGTTCCGCTTGCGTATATGAGGGGCAGGACGCTTGAAAAATCTTTTGTCATTTTGGATGAAGCGCAAAATACGACAGTGGAACAACTTAAAATGTTTCTGACCCGCCTGGGGGATCGCTCAAAAATGGTTATTAATGGCGATGTTACCCAAATTGATCTTCCGCCTCATGTGAAAAGCGGACTTATTGATGCGCAGCGTGTTTTGGCAAATGTTTCCGATATTGAATCCGTGACATTTACGGAAGATGATGTGGTTCGCCATGATTTGGTGGCGGCCATTATCCACGCTTATGAAGAAGATACAAAAAAGAAAAGACAGGGGGTGGAAGATGATGGAAATCACGATTAATTACAGTGATGAGCAATTTTACAGTGAAGAGTTGGAAACGCTCATTCTGAGAGTTCTTTCGAAAGGGGCGGAATTGCAGAACGTGGCGGAAGACGCGGAATTAAGTCTCCTTATCTGTGACGCTGATACCATTCATGAACTGAATAAAACATACCGCGGAGTTGACGCGCCGACGGATGTCCTTTCCTTTGCTTTAAACGAGGGCGAAGAAGAGGACGGTATGGAGGAAGAAAAAGTGTTGGGCGACATCATTATTAATTTGTACCGCGCGGTTGAGCAGGCAGAAGAGTTCGGGCACAGTAAAGAACGGGAAATGGCGTATTTATCTGTACACGGATTTCTCCATATTCTTGGTTATGATCATTATGATCCGGAGGAGAAGAGGAAAATGCGGGAAAAGGAAGAAGAAATACTTGGTGCCTGCGGTATGGAACGTATTGTAACGGAAGGAAAACTTGAAAATGATGGGGAATGAAGCGGCCGCTTTGGTTTCTGCAGCGCTTGCAGCAAGAAAGAATGCGTATGTTCCCTATTCGGGATACCCCGTAGGGGCGGCGGTTCTTGGTGAAGATGGAAATATATTTACCGGCTGTAATGTAGAGAATGTTTCTTATCCCGCGGGTATGTGTGCGGAAAGGAACGCCATCGGCAGTGCGGTAACAGCAGGGTATACAAGTTTTCAGGGAATCGCTGTGGCGGGGAGTGATAAGGGTTTTACGATGCCCTGTGGAATCTGCCGCCAGGTCATAGCGGAATTTCATATCCCCGTGGTCATTGTGGCAAAAGATGAAGACCACTATAAAATTTTTGATGGAAGCAAATTGCTTCCCCATGCTTTTGAAGAAGGCTGTTTAAAGACAGGAGAACGAAATGGCTGAAGAAAAATTCCATTCTGGATTTGTTGCCCTTGTAGGACGGCCGAATGTAGGGAAGTCTACCTTGATGAATGCGGTTTTGGGGGAGAAAGTTTCCATCGTGTCTGCTCATGCGCAGACGACGCGGAATAAGATTACCGGTGTATGGAATGGTAAAAATTCCCAAGTTGTCTTTCTTGACACACCGGGAATGCATAAGCCGCAGAGTAAATTAGGGCAGGTTATTCGTCAGAGTACGGTGGACGCTTTGGATGAAGTGGATGTCATTGTCTTTATTTGTGCCTGTAATGATCCCCTCGGGGCGGGCGATCGGTATATTTTGAATCTGCTCAAGGATAAAAAAGTACCCGTCGTGCTGGTTCTGAGTAAGATTGATTTGATAAAAAAAGATATGCTGCTGAAGAAAATAGGACAATACAGCAGAATACACCCGTTTTCGGAAATCATTCCGCTTTCCGCCCGAAGCGGAGAGAATTTGAAAGAATTTACGACGGTTCTGGAAAGATACCTGCCTGAAGGCCCCAAGTATTTCCCTGATGATATGGTGACAGATCAGCCGGAGCGAAATATTGTGCAGGAAATTGTAAGAGAGAAATTACTGCTGCGTACAAGAGAAGAAGTTCCTCATGCGATTGGCGTATTCACTGAAGAATTTAGTGAGCGGGAAAATGGAAAGGTATATATCCGCTGTACGATTTATGTGGAACGGGATTCTCAGAAGCGTATCATTATCGGGAGGAAAGGCACCTTACTTAAAGAGGCCGGGCAGGAAGCACGAGAGGAAATACAAAATCTGATCGGCGCTCCTGTATTTCTTGATTTATGGGTGAAAGTCAGTAGAGATTGGAAGAATAAAGATTATATTCTTCGGGAATTAGGGTATAAAGAGCATAAGTAATGTTTAAAAAAGGAGGAATGACTTATCAATATCCACGTAGAATGGGTGATTGTATGGATTTTCGTTGCGCTTTTTGCGGCAGCCGTCAATTATGTATGTACTGCTGTTAATTTTTCTTTTGCGCGAATGAGAAAGAAATACATTGAAGACAATGATGAACTGGATGCGGAGAAAGTGGAAAAAGTGGCTCCTTATTATCAAAAGACTTCTGTGGTACTTGCGGGGACACAGATCGGTTATCTTTTCTGCAGCAGCATTTTTGCCCTTTCTTTATACCAGAGTGTCCGTCACATGGTTTTGTTTTGGGAAGAAACCAATTTTTTTTCCGCGGTGCTGATATATGTCGGTGTTTCTGCCTACATTGTTATTGCACTGATGCTCTATTGGATTTTTACCATTCTTGTGCCGGGATCCATATCATTGGTCAGGCCGCTGTCCATGTTATCCTCTTATACATGGTTCATCAATTTGTCCGGCAGGCTATGGAAGCCTTTCATTTTCATCGGCTTGTTCGCGGTAAAAAAGATATTGGATATGAAAGGAATCCCGTGCAGAGACGAAGTTAATTTCACTTATACCGAAGATGAAATCCGTTGCATCGTGGAAGAAAGTCATCGCGGCGGGCGTTTGAATACTCTTGAAAATACGTTGATCAAAAATTCTTTTGACTTTTTTGATTTAGATGTGAGGGATGTCATGATTCCCCGGAATGATATGGTCGTTTTGGATTTTAATGATGATATGGACGTAATGCGCCGGAATATTTCAAAAACGCATCATACCTGTTATCCCGTGTGTATGGAGGACAAGGATCATATTCTTGGATTTATTCATGTAAAAGATTTTTTAGAAAGCCTTTTGAGGGGTGAGTACAACATAAAAAGAATCATGAGGGAAATACTGACTGTACCTGAAGTTATGCCCGCGCCGGCCCTCCTTCAAATGATGAAGAATAAGAGAACATACCTGGCGGTCGTCGTGGATGAGTATGGAGGGACGTCAGGCCTTGTGACGCTGGAGGATCTGATGGAAGAGCTGGCTGGAGAAATTCCGCAGAATGAGAGCAACGCGCCTGCTGAAATTTTGCGTGTGAATGACCATGTTTATGAGTTTGACGGTACCGTCATCCTGGAAGATGTTTCTGAAAGGCTCCAAATGGAGTTTGATGATGAAGAAAGAAATAATACGATTGGCGGGCTGATTTTTTCGAAATTGGAACGGATACCCCAAGTCGGTGACCATATTTCTTTTGGCGGGTGGAAGTTTACCGTACTGAAAATGTACGGATTCCGTATTATGCGTGTGAAGGCGGAAATGGATCGTAAAGAAGAAACGGAACCAGACAGTCATGAATAAATTGCTTGAAAATGATGAGGGGATCCTTCTTCATGCTCATGCGGGGAAGGATGGCGGGAAAATTGCGGATGTATTTACTTTATCTGCCGGATTAGTACGGATCTATGTAGGCAAGACGGTGCTTGAACGATGTGGAAGCGGCGGTATGGTTTCTTTTGCGTTTCTTCGGTTCACTGCGTGGAAAGATGGCGAGAATTTTTTCATGTCCCAGTATGAGAGCCGGATGCTTTTGGATATGATGAATTTATCCTATGAAGAAATGCAGTGCTGGTACTATGTGATTGAGTTGGTCAGTATATTCTTTCCAAAAGAGGAAAGAAATGAAAGGGTATACCGGCTTTTGGGACGTGCGATGACTGTTGCCGCATGTAAAAATAAAAAGGTGGCAGCGCTGATTGTATCCGTGCAGCTCCTTCGGGCAGCCGGTATCGATGCAGGAAGTCATGAAACAGAACGTGAATTACATTTGTCACCGGCAGGGATGAAGCTTATGCAATCTTTTTCTGATTATGATTGGGGATCGGAGTGGGGAGGCTCTATTAAGGCATCAGTTTTTAAGGAATTGGCGGGGTATATAGATAAATTTATTCTCTGCTATGGAGATGTAAAAATGAAAACCGCCGGAGCTTTTTTGATAGAGGTATAGATCAGATTGAATGCGGAATATCCGCCATAAGGCACACGAAAAAAGACTGTGAAAAGTATTTCGCATTTTCACAGTCTTTTTTGTATCAGATTCAGTTGTGGGGAACCATATCTTTAGGATCAAAAGTTCCATTCTTGCGGCGTTCAGAAAATTCAGCAACAGCAGTAAAGAGGACATCACTGGAACTGTTCAGTGCCGTTTCACAGGCGTCTTCAAGAACACTAATGATGAAGCCTACGCCAACAACCTGCATGGCAATGTCATTGCTGATACCGAAAGAGGCACAGGCCACAGGAATCAGAAGGAGGGAACCGCCGGCTACACCGGAAGCGCCGCAGGCGCCAACTGTGGAAATCAGGCACAGAAGAAGCGCTGTCGGAAGATCGACAACAATTCCCAATGTGTTGGCAGCAGCTAAAGCCAGTACAGAAATGGTAATGGAAGCGCCCGCCATGTTGATAGTTGCGCCGAGCGGAATAGAAATTGTAAAAGTATCGGGGTTAAGGCCCAGCCGCTTGCACAAGGTCAGATTGACAGGGATATTTGCTGCGGAACTTCTTGTAAAGAATGCATATACACCGCTTTCACGGATTGTTGTCCAGACAAGAGGATAAGGGTTATGGTGAACATTGAGGAATACGATAATCGGATTCATAACAAAAGCAACAAGAATATAGGCGCCGATCAGGACAGCCAAAAGTTTTGCATATCCCAACAGGGCATCTACACCGGCAGTACCGACAGAGTCAGCAACAAGTCCCATGATGCCAAGCGGAGCGAAGTGGATGACCCAGGTGACGACCTGAGTGATAGCACGGGCTATATCATCAAGCACAGATTTTGTTGTACCGTTTGCGTAACTTTTGAGTGCAAGACCGGCAATGATCGCCCAGGCCAAGATACCGATGTAATTTGCAGTAAGAAGCGCATTGACCGGATTATCTACAACGGAAAGAATTACATTGTGCAATACTTCAACGATGCCGGAAGGCGGAGCCAGTTTGGCATCGGCTGCCACCTGGAGATGAAGTACGGTCGGAAAAAGGAATGACAATGCTACGCCGACGAGAGAGGCACAGAAGGTTCCGATGACATACAAGATGATGATCGGTTTCATATTTGCGTTCGTCCCTTCTTTTTTTTGTGCCATCGCGTTCATGACAAGGAAAAATACGAGGACGGGAGCAACGCCTTTCAGTGCTTTGACGAAGAGATCGCCAAAAATTTTAACGACAGGGATTACCGTCGGTGTAAAGACGGCAATCAGGATACCGATGACCAAGCCGACAGCAATTTGTTTGATCAATGCGACACTGGACAAAACTTTTTTGATTTTGTTTAGCAAAGTAATTCCCCCTTTAAATTATAATAATTTAAGTATACCTTGCGTTTATATTTCTTTCAAGAAGCATATAAAAATGATTTGTATAAGGCTGTTTAGCATACGTTTTTAGCATAAAAAAGTATTTTCATATAGAATCGATAATTTCCGTAAAATACGAAATATATGGTAAAATACTCAAAGGGTAGAATGATAGGGGGAACGATGGAGACCGTAGGACTGCTTGCCGGAATCGGCATACTTCCGGTGGAATTTATAGAGGCCGCACATATACAGGGATATAAGGTTGTATGCATTGCTGTGATTCCAGGAGTCGAAAAGAAACTAAAAGAAAAAGCTGATGCTTATTATGAAATCAGCGTCTTTAAATTGAATAAGGTCATTAAAACGCTTTTGTCGGAAGGCGTGCAGGAAGTCACAATGCTTGGGAAAGTAACAAAAGAATGGCTGTATAAGGATCATGTGATTCCTGATTTGCGTGCGCTGAAAGTTTTGAATCGATTGAGGAAAAAGAATTTCAAGGATGACACGATTACTTTGGAACTTGTGGAAGAATTGGGGAAAGACGGGATTTCAGTGCTGGATCAAACGAAATATTTAAAGCCTTTAATGCCGGGGCCGCAAATATTTACCAAACGCCGGCCGACAGAAAATGAAATGCTTGATGTAGCATTCGGCTTTAAGGCGGCTAAGGCCATTGGCGGTATGGATCTGGGGCAGACGGTGGTCATCAAAGATCAGGCGGTTATGGCAGTGGAAGCGATTGAAGGGACAGATGCCTGTATTAGACGCGGTGGTATGCTGGCCCGCGGGGGAGCCGTGGTGGTGAAGACGGCAAAACCGGATCAGGATCTGCGTTTTGATGTACCCGCTGTGGGATTGGAAACTTTACATTCTATGATGGAAACCGGATGCAAAGTACTTGCTATTGAGGCGTACCGCACCTTATTTGTGGAAAAAACGTCCGTGCTGAAAGAGGCGGATTGTGCAGGAATTGCTATTCTATCCGTGGAGCAGGAGCATTTATGAAAATTATGATGTCTGCCGGAGAAGCTTCCGGGGATATGCACGCCGCCGCTGTTGCCGCGGAAATTAAAAGAGAATATCCTGATGCTGATATTTTCGGCATGGGCGGAGATAATATGCGTAATGCGGGAGTGCGTATTATTTATGATATCGGTAATCTGGGAATTATCGGAGTGGTAGAAGTCATTCGTCATTTATCACTGTTTTTTAAGTTACGGACATTCCTTAGACATGCTATGATGGAAGAAAAACCGGATGTAGTTGTGTGTGTGGATTATCCGGGGTTCAATATGAAGATTGCCCACGTGGCAAAAGAGCTGGGCATTCCGGTAGTGTACTATATTGCACCGACAATTTGGGCCTGGCACAAGGGACGGGCAAAGAATATTGTTCGTGATGTGGAGCATGTGGCATCTATATTTCCCTTTGAAGCGGAGGCTTATCGAGAAGCTGGAGCCCGGGTGACTTTTGTGGGGCATCCTTTGGCAGATACTGTGAAAGCGTCTATGTCTTATGAAGAGGCAATGATGTTTTTTGGGGGAGACAGAGTAAAAAAAAGAATTCTGCTTATGCCGGGAAGCAGAAAAAATGAAGTGGAAAAACTTCTTCCCGCCATGCTTAAAACAGCGGATATACTTACTGAAAAATGTGAGTGCCAATTCTTTTTGCCCCGTGCTGGTACGATTTCATCGGAGTTTATTCAAGGTTTTTTAAAAAATGCTTCACCGAGATTGGATATCATTGTGACGGCCGACCGGATATATGATCTGATGCGGATTTGTACGGCGTGTATCGCTTCGTCTGGAACCGCTACTCTTGAAACAGCGCTGATGGGGCTTCCTACTGTGCTTGTGTATCGATTATCTGCGATTACCTGGTTCCTGGCCAAGCATCTTGTACGGGTGGAGTATGCGGGGCTGCCGAATATACTGCTTCATAAAGAAGTGACGCCTGAACTTTTACAGGATAAAGTTACTGCCGGAAATATAGCGGAAGTCGTGCTGCCGTGGCTGACTAATGAAGTAAAGCGGCAGGAGAATATAAGAGAATTAAAATCTGTACGTGCCGTGCTGGGTGAAGGCGGAGCAGTTCGTCGTACGGCGGAACTTATATTAAGGACAGCAGAGGGGAAATAATGAGTAGTAAAAAAAATAAGATAAATAGTTATAAACGTCTTCTGTCTTACTTGTGGCCATACAAGAAGTTATTAATATTGTCAGTTGTTTTTATGCTTTTTGTAGCATTGTCAAATTTGGTGGTTCCATGGATTATTAAGGACGTGATTGACCAAGTGCTGGAGCAAAAGGACTTGCGAATGCTGTACTTGGTTATTGTAGCTATTTTAGTGACTTTCTTTATCAGGGCGCTCACGACTTTCGGGCATCGATATCTGATGGGGTATATCGGACAGGCGGTTATTATGGATATCCGTAATGTTCTCTACCATCACTTGCAGGTTTTGTCCATTTCCTACTATGATCGCCGCCGTACGGGGGATATCATGAGTAATCTGACTAATGATATTGCTGCGCTGCAAACGGCCATCGTGGTGGATTTTATTTCTCTTGTACAGGAAAGCGCAATTTTTATCGGCTCCTTTGCGTCTATGATTTATCTGCAATGGAAGCTGACCGTGCTTTGTCTCATCATCGTGCCTCTGGTTTCTTATGTGATTAAGTTTTTCGGCAGAAAACTGCATACCAGCGGGAGGGTGGTACAGGAATGCCTTGCTGATGTAACCTCCATGCTGCAGGAGACGATACAAGGCGTTCGTATTGTAAGGAGTTTTAACCGCGGCAGTTATGAGGAAAAACGGTTTGAAAAAATTAATCGTTTCAGCTTCAGCGCAACGGTTCGTTCCATCCGCCAACAGAGTCAGATGACGCCTTTTGTTGAATTTTTAGCGGCCATTGCGGTGTGCGCTATTATCTGGTATGGCGGTGTTTCCGTTATTGACGGGGTGATGACGACCGGGGAACTGATTGCGTTTCTTATTTATGCCATCAATTTGGCGAATCCGACACGGCGCGTGGCGGAAAGCGTTGGGAATATCCAAAAATCACTGGCTGCAGCCGACCGTGTTTTTGCCATCCTTGATGAGCAGCCGGAAGTACAGGATAAGCCGGACGCAAAGCAGCTCATTATTAAGAAAGGCAGAGTAGAGGCAAAGCACGTTTCTTTTTCCTATGAAAAAGAAAATCCAGTTCTCGTAGATTTAAACTTTATCGCGGAGCCAGGACAGACCATTGCTCTTGTCGGTCCATCGGGATCGGGGAAGACCACGGTGGCAAACCTGCTTCCCCGCTTTTATGATGTCAGCGCAGGGGCAATCTGCATTGATGGTATGGATATCCGCGATGTGACTGTCGGCTCTTTAAGGGAAAATATAGGTCTTGTACCTCAAGATACACTTCTCTTTAATACGACAATTAAGGAAAATGTTCTTTATGGAAGACTGGATGCGACGGATGAAGAGGTTTGGGCAGCTATAAAAGCAGCAAATGCGGAAAATTTTATCAGAGAACTTCCTCATGGCATAGATACGAAAGTTGGAGACCGGGGGCTTGTATTGTCCGGCGGGCAGCGGCAGCGTATTGCTATCGCACGGGCAATACTGAAAGATCCGGCCATTTTGATCCTGGATGAGGCTACTTCCGCTTTGGATACAGAAAGCGAGAAAATTGTACAGGATGCTTTGGATAAACTGATGGTGGGACGGACGTCGTTTGTTATCGCCCATCGTTTATCGACGGTTAAAAATGCTGATCAGATATTAGTGCTGAATAAAGGACGGATTGAAGAACAGGGAACACATGAAGAACTTATGGCTATGGGCGGTTTATATCATGAACTGTATACCATGTCGATAAAACAGCCGGAAGGAGAAAAATAACTTGTACTGGTTTTATAATGTCTGTCTGGTTGCTTATTGGTTCTTTCAGGTGCCGGTACTGCTTTACCGTCTTATTTTTGAAGACGGTTTTTATGACAGACTGAAGCAGAGTGCCGGGATTATGCCGACGCCGACTTTGGAACAGATTGCTTATCATAATGCAATCTGGATACATGCGGCGTCGGTGGGTGAAGTTGTCGCAGCCAGTCCTATTGTGAGAGAATTGAAAAAACGCTATCCCAAAGAAATGGTCGTTGTATCCGTCGTTACTGCTACAGGTCACCGAATGGCGCAAAGGATCATGCCCGAGGCGGACGGCCATATATTTTTTCCTTTTGATTTGCCTGTTATCACAGAACGAATTGTGAATATAGTGAATCCTAAAGCAATTATTCTGATTGAAACGGAATTGTGGCCAAATTTTCTTCGGCTGGCATGGAGAAAGAATATTCCTGTTATGATGATGAACGGCCGTATCAGTGACCGTTCTATGAAAAGGTATTCCCTGATCCGGCGTTTTACCTCGCGCATGCTTCTCCAAATTAAAAAATTTTGTATGCAGTCGGGCATTGATGCAGAACATATTATTTCTATGGGAGCACTTTCTGATCGGGTGACAATTACAGGAAATACAAAGTATGATGAAACATATGTGGAAGTTTCGGAAGAAGAGAAACAACAGCTTCGTCATGAATTTCACTTTGATGGAAAAGGGCCTGTGATTGTAGCAGGGAGTACGCATAACGGAGAAGAAGAAATTATTCTTCGTATATTTGGCAAGATTCTGAAAGAGTATCCTGACGCCCGGTTGCTTCTGGCAGTACGTGAGATTACAAGGGCACCGTCTGTCCGCTTTTTGGTGAAGCATTTTGGATACAGTGTTCTCCGCCGCTCTAAGATGGGGACGGAGGAAGATGATGGGAGAGGCCATCAGGTTATTATTCTTGATACCATTGGTGAATTAGGACGTTTATACAGTCTTGCGGACGTAGTTTTTGTTGGCGGAAGTTTTGTAAAGGTGGGGGGACATAACATATTGGAACCTGCGGCACATGGGAAACCGGTGCTTGTAGGTCCTTATATGTTCAATTTCCGGGAAATATTTGATCTGCTGTCTAAGCGTGGTGTCTGCCGCATGGCACAAAATGAGTCTGAATTAGAAAAAACGCTGCGGGATTTATTGGCTCATCCCGAAAAAATGAAGGCTATGGGGGAAGCGGCGTTGTCTGTGGTGGCGGAGAATCAGGGGGCGACGAAAAGGAATGTAGATACTTTTGCAAAACTTGCTGAAAAGTATAAGATTGATTTGATGGAGAATACTGATGAGTATTGAGTCTTACATACTTGGACTCCAAAAAAATCCGTCGCCGGGAAAGATAGGAAAGATTGTTCTTGGCGGGTTGGAGCTTCTTGCAGGGATTTATGAAAAAGGTGTCGTGAAAAAATATGAGAAGGTTGGGCGAAATGCCCGCCGTATGCCGATACCTGTTATCAGCGTTGGAAATATTACGGCCGGTGGAACGGGGAAAACACCGTGCATTTTAAAGCTGGCTGAAATGCTTCACAAAAAGGGGCATCATCCGGCCATTCTCTCCCGCGGTTATAAAAGCGGATTGGAAAAAGTCGGAGGAGTTGTATCTGACGGACGATCTTTGCGGATTTCCCAGAAACTGGCGGGAGATGAGCCTTATATGATGGCGTTAAAAATTCCTGATGTCCCTGTTCTTGTGGGACGTAACAGGATCATTTCTGCGGAAAAAGCGATTAAATTGGGGGCGGATATATTGCTTTTAGATGATGGTTTTCAGTACTGGGATATGAAGCGGGATTTAGACATCGTTCTCATAGACTGCACGAATCCTTTCGGTTACGGATATTCCCTACCCCGCGGACTTCTCCGTGAGCCTATGGAGGCATTACGACGTGCCCATACATTTATCCTCACTAAAAGTGAGCAGGCAGATGTGTCTGTGAAAACGGATATAAAGAAGAACCTTTTTCGATTGGCACCGCAGGCGCTTATCCTTGAATCTTTCCATTCGCCGTCATTGCTTGTTCCTTTCAATAAATGGAAAAAAGGAATCAAAGAAGACTGTTTATCCTGCCAGAAAGGGAGAAGGACGTTTATTCTTTCAGGAATAGGAAATCCTGAAGCGTTTAAAGAAACAACATTAGAGGCGGGGCTGAGCCCTGTGGGAAATATGTTTTTTCCGGATCACCATGTATATACATCAGCAGATATGGAATCTGCTGAAATGGCAGCTGCATATAGTGGTGCTGATCTGATCACGGTGACAGAAAAAGATGCGGTAAAGATGCTGAATTTAAGTAAAGCGGAAGACAGTAAAATTCCTCTTTATGTTTTGGAGATAGAAATGAAATTTGCTGAAAATGGAGAAGCACAGCTTCAGGAACAATGGGAGGCCTTTTTATGAAAATTGCCTGTATAATCCCTTCCCGCTATGCATCGACACGTCTGCCGGGAAAACCGCTGAGGATGATTGCGGGGAAAACGTTAGTGCGACGTGTTTATGAAAGAGCGATTTTGGCGATGCTGCCTGATGTGGTCATCGTAGCTACGGATCATAAAGATATTGAAAAAGAAGTCCGGTCTTTTGGTGGAGATGTAGTGATGACTTCTGCTGATCATCCGACCGGGACTGACCGTTTAGCGGAAGTGGCGGAAAGTCTGCCGGATTATGATATCATTGTCAATGTACAGGGAGATGAGCCTCTGATTGATCCCAATGTTATCGATCTTCTTGCGAAGACACTTGTTGAACGGGCGGAACTTGATATGGTGACAGTGGCAACGCCGTTAAAAAATGACGACTACGAAGATCCGTCGGCGGTAAAAGTTGTTGTCAACCAAAAGGGCGAAGCATTATATTTTTCAAGAGCGCTGATTCCCTATCCCCGCCATGATTTTGTAGTTCCCGCATTAAAACATGTAGGAATTTATGCCTATCGGAGAGAGTTTCTTCTGAAATATGCCCACATGAAGCAGACGCCGCTTGAAATGACAGAGTCTTTGGAACAACTGAGGGCGTTGGAAAGCGGGCATAAAATAGGTGTAATTACGGTAGAGACGGAAGATATAGGGATTGACACGGAAGAAGATCTAAAGAAAGTAAACGCATATTTCGAAAGGAGCCAATTATGAAAACAATTCAGGTGGGAAATCTTACTATTGATGGAAGCAGATTATTTTTAATTGCCGGCCCCTGTGTGATTGAAGGCTACGACCGCACATTGATGATTGGGCGTGAAGTGAAAAGAATTTGTGAAAAATTAGGTGTACAATATATTTTTAAAGCATCTTTTGATAAGGCAAATCGTTCTTCTTATCATTCTTTTCGTGGTCCGGGGCTGGAGGAAGGTCTTCGAGTTCTAAAGTCTATAAAAAAGGAACTGGATGTGCCGGTGCTTTCCGATGTGCATGATGTGACTCAATTGGAAAAGGCCGCGGAAGTGTTGGATATGCTTCAAATTCCCGCATTTCTCTGCCGCCAGACCGATTTGGTTTACGGGGCGGCGATGACAGGAAAACCGGTAAATGTAAAAAAAGGACAATTCATGGCGCCTGAAGATATGAAAAACGTGCTGAATAAAATGGAAGAAGCTCATAATCCCAATTTGGCCGTCACCGAACGAGGTGTATCTTTTGGTTATCATAATCTTGTAGTAGACATGCGTTCTTTCCCGATAATGAGGAAGTTTGGTTATCCGGTTATCTATGATGCTACCCACAGTGTGCAGCTGCCGGGCGCTATGGGTACGGTAACCGGCGGGCAGCGGGATATGATTCCTTATCTTGCACGTGCGGCGGCAGCAAGCGGAGTGGATGGATTCTTTATGGAAGTTCACGATAATCCGCCGGAAGGTCTGTCTGACTCTACGAATATGCTTTATTTGTCATCTTTGGAGGGGCTGCTGAAAGATTTAATTAAGATTAATGAAATTGTGAAACACGATAAATAAGAAGACATTGGCTAATAATAAAGAGAATATTAATAAAGAGAATATAGTATAATAAATTGATACAGAACAAAACCGTTTCTTTTTAGCGTAAGATAAGGCATAGTTGCCTAATGGTGAGCCGCTGCCAGCGGCATGGATTTATCAAGGGAGGAAGCATGTCTTCGATAGAAACAGCGATAAGGGTGCTTCGTGATGAGGCGGATGCCATTTTGAGCCTGATTGATAAACTGGATAATAATTTTGAGTCAGCTGTCGATTTGATTCTTCATGCAAATGGTCGTGTCATACTGACGGGAATGGGAAAGTCCGGGCATATTGCAAAAAAAGTTTCTGCAACTATGGCAAGTACGGGAACACCGTCATTTTTTCTTCATCCTGCGGAAGGTATCCATGGAGATTTGGGAATGGTGACAGCTGAAGATGTGGTTGTAGCTTATTCCAATAGCGGTGAAACCGGTGAAATATTAAACATTCTGCCTTCGCTGAAAAGAATCGGTGCGAAATTGATTGCTGTTGTTGGGAACACCCATTCTACGCTGGCGGAAAATGCAGATGTTGTATTGGATGCAGGTGTTTTACAAGAGGCTGATTCCCTCGGATTGGCTCCGACCAGTTCAACGACAGCGGCATTGGCACTTGGCGATGCTTTGGCAGTGGCGCTTATGGAAAAAGAGAATTTTACTGCCGATAAATTTGCGGTATTTCATCCGGGCGGATCTTTGGGAAAACGTCTGCTTATGACTGTTGAAATGGTTATGCACCATGGCAGTGATAATCCCGTAATTAAAGAAACTGCTTCTGTTAAGGATGCGCTTTTTGTGATGACTAAAATGGGGCTTGGTGCGGTATCTGTTGTGGATGGAAAGTTTAAGCTGAAGGGGCTTATGACAGATGGGGATGTCCGTCGTGGGCTGGAAAAAGAAAAAGATTTTCTGATGCTCACCATAAAAGAAGTGATGACACAGAATCCTTTGGTAATAACTGCTGATAAGTTGGCGGCAGAAGCACTCCATAAAATGGAAAAACATGCGCCTCATCCTATCACGGTGCTTCCTGTAGTGGATAAGGATGGAAAATCTATAGGTATGGTGCATGTCACAGATTTGTTGAGACAAGGTGTGGTCTGATGAGAGGTTCGCGAAGTATAAAGGCATTCTTTTTTGACGTAGATGGAACCTTGACTTCCGGTACATTGATTTTAGGGACGGAAGGCGAAGCTTATAAAATCTTCCACGCCCAGGATGGAATGGCCTTGGGGCTGGCACATCGTATGGGATATATTACCGGTTTTATTACTGGGCGTACTTCGGATATTGTCCGTGTGCGGGCGGAGGAATTAAAAGTAGATGTGCTCCTTATGGGGGTGAAAAATAAGGTACAGGCCGTGGCAGCGGCCTTGGAAAAGTATCGTTTATGTTGGGAAGAAGTCGCTTTCATGGGAGATGATTTAAATGATCTGCCTCTTTTTGATAAAGTTGGAATAGCAGGCAGTCCATCAAATGGAGCTCCTGAAAACTTAAAAAAGGCGGAATTTGTTTCCCGCCGTGCCGGGGGAAGTGGAGCAGCGAGAGAGTTTATTGAGGAAATACTCAAGGAACAGGGACGGTGGGATGAAGCAGTTGCGTCATTTTATTCGGAAATGCAAGAGGCACCTGCCCGGCAATAGTTATATAATTTAGGAAACTGATTTTTGAGGAAGAGAAGACATGCTTTCTAATGTAAAATATCATTTGCTTAAGATGGTCAGCAGCATACTTTGCAGAATGCCCTATAAAAATATTTTAGCTATAGGTTCTTTTCTGGGGCCGGCAATTATGAATCGGATACCGAAACAACGTAATCGTGGAATTGAGCAGATTATGACAGGTCTGTTATGTGAAAGAGAAGATGCGGAGCAGCTGTTGAATAAAGTGTATCAACGTGTAGGAATGTCGGCGATGGAAATGCTGTATATGCCGCGGCTGTGCCGAGAGAAACTTCATATAGATGAATATGTTTCTATTGATCATCCGGAGTATCTGGAGGCTGCATACGCAGAGGGAAAAGGGATTGTGGGGCTTACTGCCCACGTAGGAAACTGGGAATGGCTTGGAGCCGGTCTTGCCCTGCATGGATATGATACGTCCGCTATTGGCAAAAAACAGAAAGATGATGCTCTGATGAGGATTATTAATGAATATCGGGCGGAATCAGGCGAACATATTTATCTGACCGGAACAGGCGGCTATGAAATGATTGCAGCGGCCCGTTCCATGAAAAAGAACCATATTCTCGGATTTTTATCTGATAAAGATGGAGATAGAGTGGGGATACCGGTTCGTTTCATGAATCGGATTTTCTCCTTTCCCCAGGGGCCCGTGGTTTTTGCCAAGAAGTTCAAAGCTCCGGTACTTCCTATCTTTGTAGTTAGGAATGAAGACTGCATAGGAAATACCATTTGTGTAGGAAAGCATTTTTATTATGAAGAAACCGGAGATAAAAAACATGACTTGCTGGTGAACGCACAAAAAATGGCTACCATTATGGAAGAGTTTATTAAAGCACATCCTGCCGATTGGATGTGGTTCCAGCATCTTTTTTGGACGGAACCATGGAGTATTGAGATGTATTGCCGGATGACAGATGAAGAAAAAAAGGAAATTATCCACGGAGTACCTTTTGCGGAAAGAGCGGAGGGAGGCAGTACATGAAAAAACATAAAAAATCTATTATTGGTGTAGTACTCATGGTCTTGATCACCTTAGGAGTGTACATACTTTTTAAAGGAGACGGTAATTCTGTTTTTACTGGTGATGATACGACACAGGCAGTGGAGTTCAATGATATTAACCTGAATGAAGAAAAAGACGGTAAAGTGATATGGAATCTGAAGGCGCGTCATGTTAAGATGGAGAGTAACAGAAATACGGCTTATCTTACGGATATAGAAGGCTTTTTTGCAGAAGATGGGAATGAATTGTCTATCAAAGCAAAGAAGGGAATCATAAAAAGAGCGGAGCAAACAGTAAATCTTGAGGGAGATATTGAGGGAAAGACGAAAGACGGCCTTATTCTTTATGCCAAAAACCTGACTTATGATGGGAAGAAGCAGGTTTTATCCACAGATTGCTCGTTTACCGCGGAAAAGGATGGGCGAATATTAACAGCAGATTCATTTACGGCCGATCGTGTACTTGAAAAAATTGTAGCAAAAGGACATGCTAAGCTTGCTGATAAGGAGGCAAATAAGTGAGGAAAATATATGGGTTCCTGGCAGTATTTTTAATTGCAGCAGGCGGTACGGCATGGGCAGATGATATCACCGCCGATATATTGACTTATGATGGAAAAGCTAAAACAGTCACTGCGACAGGGAATGTGGTTATTCATGCTAATGAGGGCGCTGTAGTTACCGGTAAAAAAGGCCAGTATTATTTTGAAAACCGCAGCGCATGGCTTGATGGAGGTGTTGAGTACCAAAAAGACCAGACTGTTATGACCGCGGAAAAAATGTATTTATATGAAGATAAAACAACTCGCGGTGTAGGTGGAGTCTATATTCATGATGAAGCGGAAAAGCGCACGATGAAAGGAGACGATATCATGTATAATCCGGAAACCGGATTCGGCAAAATTCAGGGGAATGGTTACCTGGAATCTGTTGATGGTATTATCGAGGCGCCTTTGATCGAAGGAAATATGAAACAGGTAAAGATAGAAGCAACCGGTGGAGTACACCTTTCCAGTACTATGCATCAAATGAATGGATACGGGGACAAAGCTGTTTATACAAGAAGTGGACAGGAAGGGATCGATGGTAAACTGATATTGACAGGAAATGCCCATGTTGTGCAAAATGGGAATTCTTTTGACGGACCTGAGCTGATTATGCGGGATGCAGAGAAAATTGTAGAGACTTCCGGAAGAAGCACAATCACAATTACAAACACTGCAGGCGCATCAAGTATGGCTGCCGGAAACCAAGCCGCTGAAACAGGCGGCACAGAACGCGTGACAGAAGAAACTCCTATCGCAGGAAGACCATCCTATGCCGACGAACCGGCACAAAGTTCTTTTTTTGATAAGGATCACAAATGAAAATAGAAACACATCATTTAATCAAACGCTACGGAGAACGTACCGTAGTTAATGATGTAAATGTAGAAGTTGAACAGGGAACAGTTGTAGGTCTGCTCGGGCCTAACGGTGCGGGAAAAACCACAACTTTTTATATGATTGTCGGCATTATCCGGCCTGATGAAGGGGATGTGACTGCTGATGGGAAATCTTTGGATCATATGCCTATTCATGAACGGCATCAGTTCGGTATCAGCTATTTACCCCAAGAAGCTTCCATATTTCGCAAAATGACAGTATGGGAAAATATGATGTCTTTACTGGAAACAAGAACAGAATTAAGCCCTGCAGAGAGAAAAGAAAAGGCGGAAGGGCTTCTGGAGGAGTTTCACATTACTCATGTAAAGGATACAAGGGGAGATGCCCTTTCAGGCGGCGAACGGAGGCGGGCAGAAATTGCCAGATCTTTGACCATGGGGCCGTCCTTTATATTGCTGGATGAACCTTTTGCCGGTGTAGACCCTCTTGCTGTCGAAGATATACAAAGCGTTGTCATGCATCTTAAAACAAGAGGTATCGGTATTTTAATTACAGATCATAATGTTCGTGAAACTCTTCGGATTGTGGATAATGCGTATATCCTTTCAGAAGGGAAAATTCTGCTTAATGGAAAATCCGGTGATATTGCTGCAGATCCTGTGGCGAGAAAATTCTACCTGGGAGAAAATTTCAGCCTATGATTTATTTGATTAAAGGAGTGGGATTCTGATGCGTATACTTGATAAATATATCCTTAAGGAATTCCTGGGACCTTTTTTGTTTGGTGTTGCCGCATTTACTGCTATATTTCTCGGGGCGGATACACTGCTGAAAATTGCGGACTATGTTACAAAATATGGTGCATCTTCTACCGCGGCACTGAAAATATTTATATTGGCACTGCCCCGGATTATTGTTTATACGTTTCCTATGGCGGTCTTATTGGGGGCGTTAATGGCGACATCCCGGCTATCCGGTTCCAGCGAATTGATTGTTATGCGCACATCCGGACAGAGCTTTAGCCGATTGGTCATGCCTATTTTTATCCTTACTTTTTTAATCAGTTTATGTGCGGTGGCTTTTAATGAGTATGTGGTGCCATGGACGAATCGGAAATATGAACAGGTTATCAATATTGAAATTAAACGTAATTTGAATCCGGGGGTTACGGATCATGTTATTCTTCGTGATGTACAAAATGGAAAAATTGCCCATTTGCTTTATGCGAGGAGATATAATCCTGAAAATAAAAAATTGGAAAATATAACGATTCAGGAATTCCAGAATGAAGCTGTTATCCGCGTGGAAAATGCGCCAAATGCCGTTTGGAAAGATGGTAAATGGTTTATGGAAAACGGTACTATTTATGATCTTGGTGAAGATGGAATTAGCCGCACGATGCGTTTTAAGAATCAATTTATTCCTTATGGGCAGTCGCCGGAAACGATACAAAAAGAGCATAAAGATTATGATGAGATGACCATTCGGGAGCTCTTTACAGCAAGAAAAGCTTATGAGGCTGCTCATGAAGATGCGACTGCCATTGTTATGGAAATTCATCGCCGTTTTTCACTTCCTTTTGCGAGTTTTGTATTTGGTCTCGTAGGAGCGCCTCTCGGCGTGCAGCGCGAACGATCATCATCATCAATCGGATTTGGACTTTCAGTAGTTATTATTTTTGTATATTATGCTGTAATGACATTTCTTGAAGCGCTTGGAAAAGGGCATGTAATTTCTGCGGTGGCAGCAGTATGGCTCCCAAACCTGATCGCTCTTATTTGTGCAGTGTACTTGATTAAGCGGGTTAATCAGTAATTATATTGTGCGTTTTCTCTTTTTAATTTCTTCGCTGTGGTATTTTAACTGAAGGAGGTCAGTATGTTTATTGGCATTGCTATGTTTTTCGTCCTTATGCTGATGGGCGGACTCATTGCATTTCTTGGCGATAAAATTGGATCCAAGGTGGGGAAAAAGAGAATGACGCTCTTTGGACTGCGGCCAAAATATACTTCCATTATCGTTACGATTATTTCAGGTGTCCTTATTTCATTCCTGACAGTTGCTGTGCTTGCCGTAGTAAATGAAAATGTACGCGTAGCGCTTTTTGGCTTGAGCAAATTACAGGCACAGATGGCAAACCTTAATCAGGAGATCATCGTAAAAAATAAAGAACTTGATGAAGGTAAAAAGCAGCTTGAGGCAAGGAATAAAGAGTATGAAGGGGTAACAAAAAAATCGGAAAAGACAGTAAAAGAATTGGAACGGGTGGAAAGCCAGCGTGCTTACGTGCAGAGTGAACTATTTTCTGTACAAAATGCTTACCAGGAAGCGCAGGCAGGTATCCAGCAGTCTGCAGAAGAAATAGAACAGTTGGAAAAAACAAAAGAAGAACTTTCCGGTAATATTACAAAACTGAACAGCGAGAAGGAAGCGCTTCTTGGGAATATTGCGGCTATCCGTGAAGGCACTGTCGTTTTTCGTGCAGGACAGGTGCTTACTGATGCGGTTGTTGATGAGAATATGTCCAAAGAACAATCTGAGCAGGTACTTGGGAGTATTTTGAATGATATCAATAATTTGCTGAAAGAACGAATGAATGTCAGTGACAAAGATGTTTACCTTGTACGTATGCCGAAGATTGCATTTGACAAAGCCGTTGATCAAGTGGCAGGTGCAAGCAGTAAGAAGCTTGTTCGTGTTGTTGCTGCGGGAAACCTGATTTTGGGGGAGCCGGCAATTGTGGAATTTGATGTTCATGATAATAATCTGGTTTTTCATGCGAATGAAACCATCATGACGGCGAAGATGCTCAATTATAAAGGTCTTAAACGGCCGGATGCCCAGGTTCTGAGTATGCTGAATGAATTGAACCATTTAGCAAAGGATAAAGGGATACTGCCGGATCCGATTACAGGAAAGGTGGGACAGCTGGAAGGGCAGGAACTGCTTTCGGTGATTGAAAAAGTAAAAGGATATAACAGCAAATGTGTTCTCGTTATAAAAGCGAAAAAAGATATCTATTCGGAGGGTCCGCTTTTAATTGATATTGAAGTAGAAAGAGATGTTTCATGATACTTGCTCTTGATCCCGGTTCAGTAAAAACCGGTGTGGCTGTTGTCCATAAAGATGGGAGTCTCGCATGGAAAAAAGTTATCCAAACAGAAGATTTTGAAAAAGAAGTCCAGGGGGTTCTTGACGCATACGACATAGGTGTCATTGTGATGGGAAACGGCACTCATCATAAAGAGATGCAGCAGCGGACGGTGATGCTCTTGAAAGAGCGTGAAAAGAATGTAAAAATAGAATTGGTGGATGAAAAATATACCACGGAAATGGGGGAAACATGGTATAAAAGAGAACATCCTGTGACCGGCTGGCGGCGTTTGATCCCGGACGGATTCCGCCGTATTCCTGTTCCTGTAGATGATTATGTGGCATGGATCATCGCTTGTATTTACTTGGGGATTGTCCGTGCAGAAGATGTGGGGCATAAAAAGGTGTGATGAAATACATTTTTATTGACATACAAGATTATATGTAATATACTCTTGTAGTATTGCGGGGTATGGCGCAGTTGGTAGCGCACCTGCTTTGGGAGCAGGGGGTCGCCAGTTCGAGTCCGGCTGCCCCGACCAGCATGGCTCAGTAGCTCAGTTGGATAGAGCAACCGCCTTCTAAGCGGTAGGTCGTGGGTTCGAATCCCCCCTGGGTCACCAGCAGTTTCACATTTTGTGAACAGAAAAAGGTCTGTATATACGGATCTTTTTTTGTGTTATTTTATGGCAAGAAAAATCAATATGGAGATTCTTCCTTGCAATTTTCTATGGATAGGAGTATCATGTTGTTCTGTTAATAAAGTATCCCCAGCATAAACAGGCCTCTAAATGGAGTAAATTAATTTAATTTAAAAATAGAGAGTTCTATAGGGAAAACACATTACAAGTTTATTCAGGAGGTGTCCTTATTGGCGGCTAAAGCGGCTCAACTTGCACAGTGGCTTAAAGAATTGCAGGATAAAGTGAATGCAGATGGCAATATTAAATATGATGACATACTTCTTTTTACAAAAGAAAAATCTCTGACGTCCAAACAGTTAGATTCTGTTTTTAAGGCGCTTCATGAAGGTGGCGTAGAAATTATTTATGAAGAGGACGGTAAAGATGAGTTTAGAGATGGAGAGTCGGAAGAAGAATTTGAAGATGAACTTTTAGAAGATGGCGATGCAGAAGCAGATGTTGATGAAAAGGAATGGGAAAAGGGGGATGGTGATATTTCTGCTGATCCGGCTGGGATAACCGATCCGGTTCGATTATATCTAAGAGAATGCGGTACGACACCTCTTTTAACTTCTGAACAGGAAATGAAACTGGCACAGACGATTGAAATTGGAAAAATGCCTGAAGCTACTGATGAACAAAAACGGATGGCGGCAGAAGCGAAAAAGGAAATGGCCAATGCTAATCTTCGACTTGTCGTGTCTATTGCGAAAAAATATCCCGGCAGGGGAATGCCTTTCCTTGATTTGATCCAGGAAGGGAATATGGGACTTTTGAAAGCCGTGGATAAGTTCGATTACACGAAAGGATATAAATTCAGTACTTATGCTACATGGTGGATTCGACAGGCTATTACCCGTTCTATTGCGGATCAGGCTAGAACTATCCGTGTACCGGTTCATATGGTGGAAACCATTAATAAAATGAACCGTGTAGGGCGACATTTCCTGCAGGAACATGGTAGGGAAGCGACAAACGAAGAGCTGGCCAAAGAAATGGAAACCAGTGTGGAAAAAATTCGTGAAGCTAAAAAAGCGGCACAGGATCCTATTTCTTTAGAAACGCCTATTGGTGAAAAGGAAGATTCCCATTTGGGAGACTTTATTGAGGATCAGAAGACAGCATCTCCGGAAGATGAGGCGGCAGCAACTATGCGCCGTGAGCAGATCCATCAGCTTTTGGAAACATTAACGGAACGTGAAAAAGGCGTTATTGCACTGCGGTACGGAATTGATGATGGAACCCAGCGTACATTGGAAGAAGTGGGAAAATATTTTGGAGTTACCCGCGAACGTATTCGTCAGATTGAAGGGAAAGCTTTAAAAAAATTAAAAAAATTGGCTATTCCCATGGCAGGGCTTTAATTAAATGAAACTTCAGCAGAGACGAACTGTCTGGAATCAAATGATGATTGCAAATCCATTCTTTCTGTAGTATAATAACACCGTTAATCTGGACAGTCCTCTGCCAAATGCGATCGGCATGAATGTCTTGTGAGAAGGAGGAAAAGATCGTGAATATTATTGAAACCTTGGAAAATGAACAACTCCGCAATGACATCCCTGCATTTCGTCCGGGTGATACGGTTCGTGTGCATGTAAAGGTTGTCGAAGGCAAGACTGAAAGAATCCAGGTGTTCGAAGGCATTGTTATTGCGAGAAGAAATCATGGCGTAAGGGAAACATTTACTGTACGTCGTATTTCTTATGGCGTAGGTGTAGAAAGAACATTCCTGATTCATTCTCCGCGTTTGGCAAAGATTGAAGTGAAGCGCCACGGTATTGTCCGCCGCGCCAAGCTGTTCTATTTGCGCGGACTGTCCGGTAAAGCGGCGAGGATTAAGGAAAGAAAGTAAAACAAGAAAAGAGGACCTGCGGGTCTTCTTTTTTCGTGTTTTAGACTATTACATATAAATGTGGTACAGAAAAAGAGTTGTGACTGCATTCGCAAACTTTGCCATATAAAAAGATAATTATTTGCAGGGCATAGTCAATGTGATACAATAAACTGGATGTATGATAGGAGGAGTTATGAAATCAATATTCATACCAACCTTTATGGCGGCAGTTTTAGCAGTTTCCATAACTGCAGAAGCAAATAAAATAGAATCGGTTATTGCTGTTGATTATTTGAATGTGGAAGTCATGATGAAAGAGCCGCTCACAGAAAAGGAGCTGGATCCCCGCCAGGTGGAAGATCCTGGTTACAAGCCGAGTTTTACTTTCAATGAGGGGGTTAAAGCTACGGGATTGCCTATTCTTCAACCTTCTGACGGTTTCCATGAAAATGTGTACAGAATTCCTGTTAATGGATTGGATATAGATATTATTTACCGTATTTCTTACAAGGGACAGAAACCTCATACATTTAAGGCGTATGAGTCAGGCGAGATGAAAGATAAATACAGGGAGCGGTATGGCAGTTATTTCTAATTGGGAGTAATTTAATTATGCATATAGTTTTGGTGGAGCCTGAAATTCCGGGAAATACAGGAAATATAGCAAGACTTTGTGCAGCAGAACATTTGACGCTTCACTTGGTTGAACCGCTTGGATTTCAGATTGATGATAAACATCTGAAAAGAGCAGGGCTTGATTACTGGGATCTGCTTGACGTCCATGTGCATCCGAATTATGATTCCGTGGTACGGATGCTTGCGGGTCACCATTTTTATTTAAATACGACAAAAGCGATACGTTCCTATACAGATATTTCCTATGATGGGGACGATGTACTTGTCTTTGGGAAAGAAACGAAAGGACTTCCCGAGGAATTGCTGCGGAGCCATAAAGAAGACTGTATCCGCATACCCATGATAGAAGAAGCGCGTTCCCTGAATTTATCAAATGCGGTGGCGATTGTGGCAATGGAAGCGATGCGCCAGGTCGGATTTCCCCATTTGCTGAAACAGAGCGGTCGTTTATTTAAAGGAGGAACTGGGAGCAATGAATACTTACGATGAAGCGCATGCATTGGCAAAGGCAATTCGTGAATGTGATGAGATGAAAAGACTTACGCAGGCTGCGGAAAAAATTAAGAGTAATGCAGATGCGGGGAAAATGGTTAAAGAGTATATCATGGCACAGATGAAATCTGACTATGCGAAGCTGGCGGGGCAGGAAACGGATGGGCAGGAGTATCGCCATCTTCAGGAACTGGCCTTACTTATAAGCAATAATAGTGATGCCCAGGAATACTTACAGGCATTTATTCGATGGAACCAGGTGGCTGCGGATATTCAGAAGATCATTTCTGATGCGATGGCGCAGGGTATGGATGTATTGGATTTGCAAAAATGACAAATTGGAACAGCTTTTTTGAGGGGATTTTAGACGAAAGACTGATTAAAGTAAATGAACCGATGGCAAACCATAATACTTATGGCATCGGCGGAAATGCAGATGTGTTCGTGAGTCCGGCTGATAAAGAATCACTGATTGCTGTTTTAAGAAAAGCAGCTGCGGAAGGTTTGCCGGTGACATTGATTGGCGGCGGTTCCAATTGCCTGATTAGTGATAAAGGAATTCGCGGGGTAACGATTTGTACTTCCCGTATAAAACCGGAAATGGCCTGCTTTGAAACTTGGATTACTGCTTATGGCGGAGTAGGAACGGGAACCGTAGCACGATTTGCACAAAAGAACAGCCTTACCGGGTTTGAATGGGCGGTGGGGATTCCCGGTACACTTTGCGGGGCCGCTTTTATGAATGCCAATGGTTATGGCAGCAAAATGAGAAATGTGGTAGAAGAGGTTTATGCCGTATCTATTGATGGGGAAATAGACAAAGTATATGGTTGGGACGACCTGCACTATGGCGAAAGTGATAGTGTATTTATGCACAACGGTGATGTTATTTATGGCGTCAAACTTCATTTGGCGATGGGAGATTCTGAAAAAATCAAGGCAGAAATGGATGACCATCAGCAATCCCGCCGAGCGAAGCAGCCCTTGGAAAAAAGAAGTGCAGGGACAATGTATCTCCGGCCGCCGGGATACCATGTGGGTCCCATGATTAAAGCCTGCGGATTGATCGGATTTGCAATCGGTGATGCAGAGGTATCTACCAAGCATGCGGATTTTGTGGTGAATAATGGAAATGCTTCCTGTGAAGACGTTTTGGCTGTACTCCATGAAGTTCAAAGACGGGTGAAAGAAAAGTTTGGCGTCCATATTCCTCTTGATGTAAGAATGCTTGGTGAGGGACTGGAACAGGAAAGATAAATAAGGAGTTGGAGAAGGAGAGTCTATCGGGAGCCTCTTCTTTTTCAATGAAATAAAAAAATAATTATTATGCTCTTGATTTTCAACCCAAAAGTATGTATTATAATAACGTAAGTTAGCACTCAAAGATGGTGAGTGCTAATAAGTAAAGGAGGAATTGAAATGTTAAAACCATTAGCAGATCGTGTTCTTGTCGAAGTCGATGTAGAAGAATCCAAGACCGCAGGCGGTATTTTGCTTCCTGATACAGCGCAGAAGAAATCCCAGAAAGGGACAGTTATTGCCATTGGCAGCGGGAAGGTCCTTGACAACGGAGAACGTTTACCGTTTGAAGTGGCGGTAGGTGACAGAGTTCTTTTTGCAAAGTATTCCGGTGTTGATATTGAAGAAGGCGGAAAGAAGTTCCTTCTTCTTTCTGAAAGAGATATTCTTGGAAAACTTTAATATTGTTTGTATAAATGTATAGGAGTGATATAAATGGCAAAGAAAGTTCTTTATAATGAAGAAGCTCGCAAAGCGCTTTTAAAAGGTGTTGATCAACTGGCAGATGCAGTAAAGATTACTCTTGGACCCAAGGGGCGTAATGTGGTCCTCGACAAGAAATATGGCGCACCGAATATCGTTAATGACGGTGTATCCATCGCCCGTGAGATTGAGCTGAAAGATCCCTTTGAAAATATGGGTGCCCAGCTTGTGAAGGAAGTGGCAACAAAGACAAATGACGTGGCCGGTGACGGTACGACAACTGCCACACTGCTGGCTCAGTCCATGATTCATGAAGGGATGAGGAACGTAGCTGCCGGTGCAAACCCGATGGTTCTGAAAAAAGGTATTGAAAAGGCAGTAGATGTTCTTGTGGGAGAAATTAAAAAGAAAGCCGTATCCGTTGATACGAAGGCTAAGATCGCACAGGTAGCCTCTGTTTCTTCTGCTGATTCTACCATTGGTAATCTGATTGCTGATGCCATGGAAAAAGTAGGTAATGATGGTGTTATTACTGTAGAAGATTCCAAAACTATGGGTACAAGCCTTAAAGTTGTGGAAGGCATGCAGTTTGACCGTGGGTATCTCAGCCCGTACATGGTTTCCGATGCTGATAAAATGGAATGTGTCATGAATGATCCATACATTCTCATTACCGATAAAAAGATCCCTGTAATTCAGGATATTATCCAGCTGTTGGAGAAAGTGGTACAGGCAGGTAAAGAACTTCTCATTATTGCGGAAGACGTAGAAGGTGAAGCGCTGGCGACACTCGTAGTCAACAGGCTTCGCGGGACATTCAAGTGCGCTGCGGTCAAGGCTCCTGGCTTTGGTGACCGCCGCAAAGCCATGCTGGAAGATATTGCTGTGCTTACCGGCGGGCAGGTGATTTCCGAAGATATGGGCCGCAAGCTGGATAGCGCTTCTATTGAAGATCTTGGCACAGCACACCAGGTTCGCATTACAAAAGATAATACAACAATTGTCGGTGGTGCGGGAGATAAAGCAGCTATCGCATCCCGTGTGGAACAGATCCGTGAGCAGCTCAAAGTGGCAACTTCCCAGTTTGATAAAGATAAGCTTCAGGAACGTTTGGCCAAGATGTCCGGCGGGGTGGCTGTCATTGAAGTTGGTGCAGCAACTGAAGTGGAAATGAAGGACAAGAGGCTCCGCATTGAAGATGCTCTGAATGCAACCCGTGCGGCTGTAGAAGAAGGCATCGTAGCAGGCGGCGGTACGACATTTGTTGATATCCAGAAAGAACTGGATGGAATCAAAGCAGAAGGTGATGTAAAGACAGGAATCAATATTGTCCGTCATGCTGTTGAGGCGCCAATCCGCCAGATTGCAAGCAATGCAGGCATGGAAGGTGCGATTGTGGCTGAAAAGGTAAAAGCTGCAAAGGTCGGCATCGGTTACAATGCAGCGGAAGATAAATATGAGGATATGATTGCTGCAGGTATTGTAGATCCTGCAAAAGTTACCCGTTCCGCTTTGCAGAATGCAGCATCTATTGCGGCACTTGTACTGACAACAGAAGCCATCGTTGGAGATGAACCGGAAGATAAACCGGCAATGCCTCCGATGCCTCCGATGCCCGGTGCCGGAATGATGTAATCTGTATAGTTTAATAGAGTGAAAGATAAGAGCTTCTTTGCGGGGCTCTTATTTTTATTTTGCACATTATTTTGCACATATTGTAAAATAAAAAAGGAGGTGCAGTATGCGGATCTGTATAAAAAGAGTGTATGAAGCTGCCAGCCCTGACGACGGGGAAAGGATTCTTGTGGACCGCTTGTGGCCCAGAGGTTTGTCAAAAGAAAAGGCTGCCATTGATATATGGGAAAAAGATGTGGCACCCTCTGCAGCGCTTAGAAAATGGTTCGGACATGATCCGGATAAATTTGATGATTTTAGGAATAAATACAGAAAAGAACTTGAAGATAATCCGGCGATCAAACGTTTAGAGGATATGATTCATCATTTAGGGAAAGATAAGAAAGTAACTCTTCTTTTCGGCGCTAAGGATGAGACTCATAATCAGGCGGCGGTATTGAAAGAATACTTGGATTCAAAAGATAATTGATATAAGGCAGGTGAAAATCGTGTAAATAAGTGAATTTAAATAAATGAATTGCCATCGTAAAATTTTACGATGATTCCTTAAAACTGCATAAGGTTTAAATGCAGTATCGCGGAGTAAGGATGTTTGGGCATTTTTTCGAAAAATATTGCGAGGTTTTAAATGGATAGCATAAAAAAGCTGGCACAAAACATTTTTTTACGTTTTGTGCCAGCCCTTTACACAAATTCTTTTGGAAATGCGCAAGCGTTCAGAATGGATTGAATATCTTTGTCAGAATTCAACCTGATTTTTCAATAATTCTTTTCGCTTTTCCATGTATTCTTTCAAATTAACGATTTTTACAGCTGTCCATTTATTGTTCGGATCTTTTTCAAGTTGTACGCGCCATAGGAAGTCTTGGTCCAATTTTTTATCATGAAGTTTTATATTGGCAAAAGCAAGCCCATCTTTTTCTTCCACATCTAAAACATCTGTCATGGAGAGTGCGGCAGAACCGATGTAAGCAGTGATGCTTTTGAGCGGTTTATCCATAAGGGATGAATCCGGGACTTCTTTTGCCTGGAATTTCAATTCCGTACGCCGGATGAGTTCACGAATGAGATCTTTTTTTAGTCCTCTGATGACCGTGGCGGCCATTTTATGTTCTGGTTGCCCGTCTGCTTTCAGCTCTGACAGGATATCGTCAATGGCAGAAGAATAAACTTTTTCCATATCTACCCGTTCTTTAAAAAGTTGCAGATCTTTTTTTTGTACTGCCTGCTGTATTTCTCCAGCGGCATAGGCGGGGGTGTTTGTCCAGTAACCAAAATAGAATCCGACAGCTGCGGTAACGAGCAGTATAATAATGATGAAAAGTTTTTTCATGAGAACTCCTTTCCGTTACAGAAGAAAGCATTTTTTCTATTTTATCATAGGAAGATGGCGGAGCGGGTATATTTTTATGATGGATGGCAGAATAGAGTTCTTATTTTCGTGTGTAAATTCCCGCTATCGTGTATAATAGGCAGGATAGAATTTTATATTTGGGGGCAAATATGGAAAAGAGTAAAGATATAAAAGAGACTCATAAGGATTTCCGCAGCAAAAGGGGGGCCTTTTCTCGCAAAAGTTATGATGGCCGTGACGGGAGCCGTAATAGAAGAATTAAAGGGAAGCGGGACGGTTTAAAAAGAAAAAAGCTGGAAGTGGGAGCTGAATTCCATGACAGGGAATTGGGAACCGGAGCGGTTAAGGAAATCAATAAAGAGAGCATGACGGTGCAGTTCGGAGTGATTGAAAAAATCATTCCCCGTCATAAACATACAGAACGAAGAGGAGAACCGAAGTCTTTTGTCAAAAGGGAATATGCGAAAGATGATCGAAATCCCGTATTCAAGTTTGATCGTACCGATGCCAGGGAAACGGAGCGGAAACCGGGAGAGGGCCGTTCACCTGTCAAGATTGGCTTGCACGTGGTCGATGATATTTTAGGTCCCGGTGTGGTAGGAAAGATTACAGAACGGGGAACCTATGTAACTTATGAACGGACGGGGGAGTTTGTTCTGTATCCGTCAGGACTGCCTGTGAAACTGCTGAAAAGTGCTTTCCCTGAAACGGGGATGAAGAAAAAGAAACCGATTAAGCATTCCGGCGGCGTAGCTCGTATTTATAAGGTGCCGCCCGTAAAGATGGCGCTAAAGGAGGTTAAATCTCTTCCTGTACAGGCAGCTTCCACACGGAAAGAGCGGATCATGACGAATTATATAGAGGTTGGCAGCGGTACGAAAGTCAGTAACAAGGTGTATGGCGAAGGGATTATCATAAGTGTGGAAGACGGATATTTCATTGTGGATTTCTCAGGTAAGAAAATGGAGTTCCCTTTTCCTGATTCACTGATGGATGGGCGTCTGCATATTATTAAAAAGTAGAAAGCAGTGTAAAGGAATGTGGCAGAGAATTTTCTGCAGCATTTCTTTTTTTGTGGAAATTCCGATGGAAGTGCTCTCATGGATACCTGCCATGTCATGCGGAAGATGTCTGCAGACTGCTGTTTTTCTATGGTATAATTTAAGCAGAATCTAAATTATAATCTTTATAGAATTTAATGATAAAAGGCGAAAATAAATATGGGATTGTTAGATGAAACAATTGGGCGTATTCATCCCTTGGACAGAGAGGCCATGTATAAGGCGCAGAAGCGCTGGGACGATCTTTATGTGGGTGTAGGGGATTTGGGCAAGCTGGAAGAGATGGTGATTCAGTATGCAGGAGTTACAGGGGAGGTATTACCCGAGATTCCTAAATGCTGTATGGTGGTGGCTTGTGCGGATCATGGCGTGTATCGTCAGAAAGTATCTGCTTACCCCCAGTCTACAACTGTAGGCATGGTAAAATCTTATGTGGATGTAAAAGGCGCATCAGCCAATGCTCTGGCTCATTATTGCGGTGCTCATATGGTCGTAGTGGATATGGGAATCAATGCGGACATGAGTGATGTGCCCGGTTTGCTTCACAGAAAAATTACTTTCGGAACCAAGGACATAACAGAAGGGGCGGCCATGAGCAGGGCAGAGGCGATTCACGCCATAGAAGCCGGTATTGAAATCGCAGAAAATAAAATAAAAGAAGGATACCGTGTCTTTACGGTGGGAGAGATGGGGATTGCGAATACGACAGCGTCTGCCTGCATACTTGGAGCATTTAACCGGTGGAATGCTGTTGAGGTTACGGGGCGTGGTACAAATATTTCCGATGCCCGTCTTCTTCATAAAATTGAGATGGTGCAAAAAGCACTTGATGTCAATCAGCCGGATCCTGCTGACGGTTTGGATGTGCTGTCTAAAGTTGGAGGTTTTGAATTCGGGTGTATGACGGGCGTTATGCTTGGTGCGGCTGCCAATCACTGCATGACGATTATTGACGGATTTAATTCTACTGCCAGTGCATTTATTGCAAAGGCACTGTCTGAGGAATCCGTTCAATACCTGATGGCTTCTCATTTGTCCTTGGAGCAGGCTCACAGAAAATCACTGAAGGCAATCGGTCTTACAGAATATATTGATTTGGATATCCGTCTTGGGGAAGCTGTCGGCGCAAGTATACAAAAGAAAATATTGGATATGGCGCTTGCTGTTTATAAAGACGGCGCGGATAAAAGAACGGGAGTGGCAGAATGAGCGGAATACAGGCACCGGATAAGGAAACCATGGAGGCTTGCCGGCTTTATGTGGATAATTTAATTAAGCCGATCCATTCCTTGGGAAAGCTGGAGGATATAGCAGTCAGGTTGGCGGGGATTACAGGAAAAATAAAACCTGGAAAGCTGAATAAAGCGATTGTCATTATGGCGGGTGATACGGCGGTAGACGGAGAAAATAAGACTGGCGGTAAAACAAGTTTGACAGAAGTACAGATGGTATCCAGAGGATTGGGCACTGTAAGTGCGGTGGCCCGTACGCTTGGTGCTCCGGTGTATCTTATTGATGTGGGGCTGGAACAGAATACCAATGACATAGAAGGTGTTTTGACAAATAAGGTGGTTTACGGAACTCATCGTGGAAATCCCGCTTTAGACCAAGATGCGGTATCCGCTGCTATATCGATCGGGATGTCTGTAGCAAGGACATTGGCAGTTCAGGGTATTCAAGCTGTGGGGCTGGGGAATATAGGTGAGCGTTCCTTGTTGTCCGCCTTAGGCGTAACAGCTGCCATTATGAAAAAGGAGTTACAGGAAAATTCCCTAAAAGACGGATTTTCTCTCCATATGGATGATGTGGGAAATATGGCAAATGATCCTGTCGGCGTATTGTCTCGCGTAGGCTCCGCTGAAATTGCAGGACTTTTTGGCCTTGTGGTACAGGCGGCAAGAGAGAAGATTGCCATCGTATTTGACAATGCGGTAACCGGTGCTGCCGTTCTTGCTGCAATAGAAGTATATCCTGAAGTAAGGGATTATGTATTTCCATCAGCGGCTTATAATGAGCCTGTTCATCAAATACAAATGAAGAAACTGGGAATGAAACCTTTTTTCTACTATGATTTTACCGTAGCAGAAGGGTTTGGTTCAGCGATGGGACTTTCACTTTTTGATGCTGCTTTGGATATGGTTAATGAAATGAAAACTTTTGGACAGGGCGGTGTCGATGTGGCGGAGGATGGTCCCGGCAAGGGACGGCAAAGGGAGGATGTGCAGTGATGAAAGCTTTATTTATCCGTTGTAATGGAAAACTAACGCCGGATATGCTGGTTGGCGGATTGATTGATATGGGGGTGCCGCCGGCCTATCTTCGAACAAAATTGGAGGCAGCCGGAGTTTCTTCCGATTTTATTGAACGTTCAAATCTTGACGCAAAAGTATCAGCTCATTATTTTTGTATTCCGGAAAAAGAAGATAAACCTCTTTTGCTAAAGCAGAAAGATCTGTTTGTCATATGGAGGAAAATCTGCGAAGGTGGCGAGTCGGGATGGGAAAGCTTGGGGTGGAAAGTGTTTTCAGCTCTTTCTGCCGGCGCGTCAGATGCATTGGATGAAATACCCGCGACAATTATTGATCTACGCAGATGCCGGGTAAAAGAGGAAAATTTGATTTCCTTGTATTGTTTTCTCGCCGGATTGGATTATTTAGGTGTGGAAACATTATTTACCTGTCCATTTTCCCTGGCGGCGGGGACTTCAGAAGCTGCCCGGACGACGGAAAAAATTCTGACGAGAGCCGTGTCGACAACTGAGAATGTGATTTCATCCGAGGATATTGACCCATTCGCTGCAGCTATACTGGAGGGGCTTTCTGCAGGATTTATCGCCATGGATGGACGATTCCTGGTGGATAAGACTGCTTATGGGACTGCCAGTGTGGAGAAAATAGAAGGGGAAGTTACGGTGGCTGAATATTTAGGGTATTTTACGGATCGGGAAGATTCCATTTTCAGCCGTCATCTGAAGGTTTTTGGAATGGGTGTCTGAAGGGGAAATATGATTGCCCCATTTCTTTAAGTGTGTTATTGACATGGGAAATCTCGTATGGTAGAGTATTGGACATGACGTCAGAGTTTCAGGCGCTTTTGAAACAGAACGTGTTTTGAAAGTTGCTTGACAAATGACTAAGCAATGGTATAATAATGTCGTTGCTAAAACAGATGCGGAAGTAGCTCAGTGGTAGAGCACAACCTTGCCAAGGTTGGGGTCGCGGGTTCGAGTCCCGTTTTCCGCTCCATAAGTTAGTATCATCTGCAAGGATGTACTATAAATTCCTGAATAGCTCAGCCGGTAGAGCGCGTGACTGTTAATCACGATGTCGCAGGTTCGAACCCTGCTTCAGGAGCCAATAGGGGTATCGCCAAGCGGTAAGGCAACGGACTCTGACTCCGTCATTCGTAGGTTCGAATCCTGCTACCCCTGCCAAGTTGATCCATTAGCTCAGTCGGTAGAGCACTTGACTTTTAATCAAGGTGTCCCGCGTTCGAGTCGCGGATGGATCACCATTTGTGGCCTGTTCGTCAAGTGGTTAAGACACCGCCCTTTCACGGCGGGTTCGGGGGTTCGAATCCCCCACAGGTCACCAAGTGGGCGATTAGCTCAGCTGGGAGAGCGTCTGCCTTACAAGCAGAATGTCGGCAGTTCGATCCTGTCATCGCCCACCAAAACGGCCCGGTGGTGTAGTGGTCTAACATGCCGCCCTGTCACGGCGGAGATCGTCAGTTCAAATCTGATCCGGGTCGCCACAATTTTGCCTCGGTAGCTCAGTTGGTAGAGCAAAGGACTGAAAATCCTTGTGTCCACGGTTCGATTCCGTGCTGAGGCACCAAATATGCGGCTGTGGCGGAATGGCAGACGCGCTACTTTGAGGGGGTAGTGATCCTTGATCGTGTGAGTTCAAGTCTCACCAGCCGCACCATTCCAAGTTCATTTTTTATATTTAAGTTTATATGCGGTTGTGGCGGAACTGGCAGACGCGCTATCTTCAGGCGGTAGTGGATTTATCCGTGAGAGTTCAAATCTCTCCAACCGCACCAGTCATTCATTAAGATCTCATCTTCGGATGAGTTTTTTTTTGTGAAGAATATTTTTCCAGCCTCATGATATAATAAAATCATGTATAAATTATGGAGAGCGGATAGATGAGAAGACATATGTTCAGATGGTCTCCTGCGCGCATTATTGCGGGAGCCTTTGGCAGCATCAGCTTCATCGGTTCTATATTGCTGTATCTTCCCTGGGGGCATATGCCCGGACAAAGTATAACCTATGTAGATGCTTTGTATACTGCGGTCAGTGCTTTATGTGTGACAGGTTTATCTATTGTTGATACAGCAGCGGTATTTAATCCTTTTGGGCAGGCAATCTTGGCGGTGCTGATACAGGTAGGGGGGCTTGGCGTTTCTACCATGGGAGCAGGCGTACTGCTTATGCTTGGACGGAAAGTCGGGATACGGCAAAGAAATCTGATTCATGATACGATGAATCTTGATTCTTATTCCGGTGTGGTCCGTTTCTTGCGGACACTTTTCGCAACGACAGTTTTTATAGAGATCATCGGAGCCTTTCTTGGATATTTCGTTTTTCGCCGTGATTATGAAATGATGGAATCTATCGGGCTTAGTATTTTCCATTCTATTTCTTCGTTCAATAATGCGGGATTAACAATTCTGACGAAAGAATGGAGCATGGAAATGTATGCTGAAGATCCTTTTATGCTGATTCTTACGACAGCACTTGTTTTTGTTGGCGGTTTAGGGTTTATTGTAATTCGTGAGTGCTGGGTAAACCGGTTTCGTTGGCGCAAGCTCAGCATGCACTCCCGGGTTTCCATCTTTATGGCCGTATTCCTTCTGATTGGCGGCGCTGTGCTCCTTAAACTGACAAATCCTATTTCCTGGTTGGTCGCATTTTTCAGCAGCCAATCGGCGAGATCGGTAGGATATATGGTGTATCCTTTTGAATCCTGGTCTCCTGCGGGATTGCTTGTCATGCTGGTCCTGATGTTTATCGGCACTTCAACGGGATCAACGGGAGGCGGAGTAAAAACGAGTACTGTTTTTGCGCTTGTGCTCGGGGTACGTCGTGTAACGACCAATGCGAGAGCGGAGGCTTTTCATTATTCATTGCCGCCACTGGCGTTCAGAAAAGCGGCGGTTGTCGTAGTTTTGGCTATCGCAGATATCGTAATCAGTACGTTTATTTTGCTTCTTGTGTGCCCGGAACTTTCGCTGGCAGAAGCCTTTACAGAGATGATGAGCGCTTTTACTACGGTGGGACTGTCACTTGGGACGACAGCTTCTTTGAATGAATGGGGGAAGCTGATTTCTATTCTGGTTATGCTTACAGGAAGAATGGGACCGATGACTATTGCAACAGCCTGGTATTTTTATGAAGAAACCCGGGCGCGGTATCCTGAGGGCAATGTAACAGTTGGTTAATGGGGGAGAATATGCTCGGCTTTATGAAAAAAAAGAAGGAAGAAACAATTTCTTATGGAGTAATCGGCTTAGGGAAATTTGGTTATACACTTGCTATACAATTGGCAGAGTATGGCTATGATTTCCTTGTTGTGGATAAAGACGAGAATTTAGTGCAGGATCTCAGAACCGTGACAGAAAGCGCTATTGTGGTTGATGATTATGATAAGAAATCCATAAAAGATTCCGGCGTGAAAAACTGTGATGTAGTTATCGTCTGTTTGGAAGAACAACTGGAGAAGTCTCTTTTAGTTACCCTGAATTTGATTAACCTCGGTATTAAGAAAGTTATTTCTGTGGCAGATACTTCCGAACATGGAGAGATACTTGAAAAAATTGGCGCTGAAGTTGTTTATCCAAAGCGGGATATGGCGATTCGTCTTGCCAGCCGCCTTCGCGCCAATATGGTTCTTGATTTTGTCCAGTTAAATGAAGAAATTAATATTTATAAAGCCTCTCTGCCGAAGCCTCTTGTTGGTCAAACTGTTGTCGGCAGTGGGCTGAGGACAAAGTTTGAACTGAATATTATTGCAATCCAGAATGCTGCAGGAGTTACTGATATGATTAGTCCGAATTATGTATTCCAGGAAGGCGACCTGCTTTTTCTTGCCGGAAGCAGAGACGGCTTTAAAGCGCTGACGGAATGGGTTGGACTTGCAGGTGAATAAATAGAAATCGAACCACTGCTTTGGATGGCGGTGGTTTTTATGTATAGCAGGAAAAAGAACCTGCATGATCGGTTTATAGAAAGATACCATTCAGCCATATCATCAAAGTTTTCCTGTAAACTCGTTTCTTCTTGTAGTACAATAAAGAACATGGAGGAGTATATGTATACATTACGTAAAAGAGTACGTTTTTATGAAACTGACGGAATGAGGGTCGTTTATCACGGCAATTATCTTAATTGGTTTGAGGAAGCGCGTGTAGAATACATGCGTGAGGGAGGCGTGTGCCTCAATGATTTGCTGGCGGAAGGCATTGTATTCCCTATCGTGGAAATGAATGTGAAGTATATGAAATCCGCTGTGTATGATGATATCGTTCTGGTCAGGGCGTATCTTCGCGAGGTGAATCGGGTTAAGTTGGTATTTGAATATGAGGTGCTTCGTGAAAATACGAACGAGCTTTTAGCAACGGGACAGTCTGTGGGAACGTATACGAAGATTTCCACGGGGAAAATAGTGAGGATACCGGAAGAAAGATTGAAGAAGCTGATGGATATGGCGGAAGAGGACAGAACGGATGGATAACAGACCGATTGGGATCATGGATTCCGGCGTAGGCGGTTTGACTGTTGCCTGTGTCCTTAAAGAAAAATATCCGAATGAAAAATTTATTTTTATCGGTGATACGGCGCGGAATCCTTACGGAAACAAAAGCCCTGAGGAAGTCACTTTTTTTGCGGAAGAAATGAAAGCATTCTTAGCGGGAAAACAGGTAAAAATGATTATTGCCGCCTGTAATACGATTACATTTAGTGTGCCGCCGTCTTTCTTTGAAGGTAAAATTCCTGTCATCGGAATGAGTCTTGATTTTCCGGAACTGGAAAGCGTGAATCATCTGGCGGTAATTGGTACGCCCATGACGATACGGAGTCATCGGCATCGGGAACGGCTGAAAAAGGATTTTCCGCTGATGAATGTCACTGAAATCCCCATTGACGGTTTGGCTTACGCTATAGAGATGGGAAAAGAAGAATCCTTTATTTATAGGATGATAAACAAAGCAGTTCAAAAGGCCGGTGCTGAATCTGTGGACGCTGCTGTGCTTGCTTGTACACATTATCCTCTCGTTGCAGGAGTTTTCCGAGATATATTACCGAATACCCTGTTGATTGATCCTGCGGAGAGGACAGTGAAAAAAGCGATGTCCATCCTGGCTGATCAAAATGGGCAGTCTGAGGAAGCGGGACCATGCTTGTTTTTCTTTACGGAAAGTACCCTCAGGGCGGAAATTCTTGTAAAGAAAATGTTTGGCAGGCGAGCGGATATACAACGAGTTGTTTTATCAGGAGTGTGAAAAATGTTTATATTGATTTTGAAAATAATTGGAATCTGTATTTTCCTTGTCTGTCTCGGGTTCCTTGCCTACTGGGGGATGGCGCTTCTTAAAGGCGATTGTTCGCTGCGTATGTTAAAGGGGAAAATGACGCCTTTAAAGGTGGAAGACATGGACAGGGAAAGTGTTGTCCTGTCTTTTACGATACCGATTGTAAATACAGGGAGGCAGATCGGCACGATTATGGATGCGTTTGTCCGTACATACCTTCCTTTTGAACAGTATGACAAAGCAAGTGTAACTGCCACCCTTACCGCTGCCGACACACCGAGGGATGACGGTTACTGGCAGGCTTTTATCATGGAAATTCGGAAACCGAAAGTGTTTTTAATCAAATTGGCAATAAAAGGGAAATCAGGGAATATACTTCGCGACTTGGAGGATTTTCCTGATATGCCTATGGATATTATCTACCAGGTGGTGGCGAGAAGTGACTATTACTATGCAAAAACAAGAGTTACTCTGACCTCTGAAGATTTACGGACCGCTCTTTATCAGTACACATCGGGGGTGAGAAAATAAAATGGCAGATTTGAAACTTGTTCCGGTTCCTACCCGGATTCTGACAAATAAAGATAATATTGTAGATGCGATTATGGAATACGCGGGGCATGATATTACCAATCATGATATCGTTTGTGCAGCGGAATCAGTCGTGGCAATTACTCAGGGGCGTTATATCCGTCCTGAAGAACTTCATATCTGCTGGCAGGCCAGATTGATGAACCGTTTTGTACCGGGCGCGGGATCCATGGCCAGTATTTATGGCATGCAGGCGGCCATGGAAGAAGAAGGGAAATGGAATATGCTTTTTTCTTTCATAATCGGCGCTGTGGCAAAAATATTTGGCAAGGCCGGCGTGTTTTACGCCCGATGCCGCCAGGCATCTTTGATTGATGATGTTACAGGAACGATGCCTCCTTTTGATAAATGCCTCGTTTATGGGCCGGCGGATACTGATAGGGTATGCGAAGAAATAAAAAATGCTACCGGTGCGTACGGTGCAGTCATTGCGGATGTAAATGACTTGAGGCGTTCAGCCGTTCTGGGGAAGAGCAAAGGAATCAATCCCGGTCAGATAGCGAAGATTCTGATTGATAATCCCTTTGGCAATGATAATCAGAAAACACCTATCGTCATTATCAAAAATTTCACAGACCATATAAATAGATAAGAAAAAGATATCTTTCCTGTACGTGGAGAGATATCTTTTCAATTTAGGAGGACCTGAATGATATCATTGTAAAATAAAAGTAACCGGTGTGATTGACCGGTTACTTTATCAGATATCTCTGTCAACTTTATGAGAACGAAGGCAACGAGTGCAGACATTCATTCTTTTGACCTGTCCGTCAGCTTTTACGCGAACCCTCTGGATATTCGGTTTCCAGGTCCTCTTTGTTTTCAGATGGGAGTGGGATACATTGAATCCCGTTGCGGTATGTTTTCCGCAGATTTCACAATAATTAGCCATGTGCTACACCTCCTTGCACTTCCGCAATTGCAACATTCATAATATAGCATAAAATATTTTTAGAGGCAAGTGTTTTTGTATGCTGCTTTCCCGATTTATAATAAAGGAAATGATGCATTTTGAAATGGGGTGCTTTATGAATTTATCTGATGCCGTCACTGTCGTCAAGGGAGTGGGAATGCGAATGAAAGAAAAGCTGGAACGTTTAGGGATAAAGACTGTAGAGGACCTGATTTCTTATTATCCCCGGCGGTATGAGGATTGGACACGGATTACCCCTATGGCGGATCTTTCTTATGAAATGGAAACTGCGGTTTATGGAACGGTGGTTGAAATCCGGGAAGTACATCCCCGAAGAAATCTGTCCATACTTACAGTGACTTTGGTGGATGGGACAGGCGCGGTCAATCTGGTGTACTTTAATCAGCCGTGGAAGAAAGAACAGTTTGCTTACGGGTCAAACATTCTTGCCTATGGGAAAATAGAATATAATTACAGAAAATGGCAGATATCCAATGCGGATACGGAGGCAGTCGCTGCTGAAGAGCTTCATGCATTCAAGAAATTGGTACCTGTCTATCCCCTGACGGAAGGAATCCGTGCTTCGCAAATGCGGGCGATGATCCGCTTTGCCATTGATCATGCGGAGGGAATCAGGGAAAATCTTCCGGCAGACGTTCTTGTACGGGAGCATTTGATGGGACGTATGGCGGCAATCCGCGGAATGCATGATCCCGCTGGCTGGGAAGAACAGCGGGCGGCACGAAGGAGGACAGCCTTTGAAGAATTGTTTTTCATGCAGGCAGGTATTCAGCTTTTACGAAAGCGCAGAGAAACGGACAATGTGGGAATCAAATGCATGCCATCAGGGAATTTAGTGCATGAAGTGATGAAGAAATTTCCTTTTGCACTTACGGAAGGGCAGAAAAGCGTATTTCGCGATATAGAAGACAGCATGGAGGGGATTGTTCCTATGCAGCGTCTTGTGCAGGGCGATGTGGGAAGCGGTAAAACGGCGATAGCCATATTGGCGCTGACGAAAATTGTAGAAAATGGATATCAGGGAGCGCTTATGGCGCCGACAGAGGTTCTTGCAGCCCAGCATTTTAAAACTTTCCAGCAGGTATTTAAAGGAATGCCTGTAAAGACAGCTTACTTATCGGGACATACAAAAGCGGCGGAGCGGAAGGAAATACTGGAGCAGCTAAAAGACGGCAGTATCCATATTTTAATAGGGACGCATGCCTTGATAGAAGAGAACGTGGTGTTTTCCGCATTAGGCCTTGTCATTACTGATGAACAGCACCGTTTTGGCGTTAAACAGCGGCAGGCACTGGAAAGTAAAGGCAAGTCGCCCCATGTGTTGATTATGACGGCGACTCCGATTCCCAGGACAATGGCGCTGTCTGTGTATGGTGATTTAGATGTCTCCTTTATTAAAGGCATGCCTCCCGGCAGACATCCGGTGAAAACTTATGTGGTAGGAAGCCATATGCTGCAGCGCATTTTCCGTTTCATGAAAAAAGAGATGGAAAGCGGTCATCAGGCTTATGTGGTGTGCCCTTTGGTGGAACAAAGCGAAAAGCAGGATCTGGCGGCAGCTGTTTCCGTTTATGAGAATCTGCGGGATCACGTGTTCCCCCAATTTGGCGTAGGACTGGTTCACGGGCGAATGAAAAACGCGGAAAAAGAACAGGTTATGGAAGATTTCCGCAAAGGTAAATTCAAACTTCTGGTGGCCACGTCAGTTATTGAAGTCGGGGTGAATGTGCCTGATGCGACGGTTATGTTTGTTTATGGCGCCGATCGCTTTGGCCTGAGCCAGCTTCATCAGCTTCGCGGCCGTGTGGGCAGAGGCAAAGAGCAGGCATATTGTGTTTTATATACGGATAATCAAAATGAAACGACTCAGCTTAGAATGAAACTGATGTGCGAAATACGGGATGGCGCTCTTCTGGCGGAAAAAGACCTGCTCCTACGCGGGGCAGGAGAGTTTTTCGGGTACCATCAGCATGGTATGCCTGATCTGAAAGCTGCGGATATCGTGCGTGACTTGCCGCTCTTGGAACTGGCGAAGCATGATGCGAAAGAAGCCGTTGATAAAGGACTGGATTTCAAGGAAGAATTAAGGCATCGGTTCGGCGGGCAGTTCTTTGAGCGGATATACTACTGAGAAGTGGTATGTGGTATAGTTATGAAGCTTGATGAAGCAGAGTCAAGTTGCTATCGGTTATTATTTGAATTAAAATAAATATATTAGTCGGGTATGTTTTGTGCCTGTACTTTGAGAATGACTTTTATACAATAATAAAATATGGAGGTAAATATGAGGGAGGATAAGTTTGGGAAAAAAGGACTTACTTTTGATGACGTCCTTTTGGTTCCCGCGCATTCAGAAGTGCTTCCCAAAGAAGTCGATGTTTCTACACGTTTAACACGGAACATTACTTTGAATATCCCTGTGATGAGCGCAGGTATGGATACTGTCACAGAATCAGATATGGCTATCGCCATGGCGCGGGAAGGCGGCATCGGTGTGATCCATAAGAATATGAGCATCGATGAACAGTGTAAAGAAGTGGAGAAGGTAAAACGTTCTGAACACGGCGTCATTGTGGATCCGGTATATCTCAATCCGGATAATACACTTTCCGATGCGGATGATCTCATGGTGAAATATGATATTTCAGGAATTCCTGTTACTGTAGATGGGAAATTGGTTGGAATCATAACCAATCGCGATATGCGTTTTGAAACGGATCTGTCAAGACCTATTTCAGAAATTATGACGAGCGAAGGTTTAATTACCGCGCCGGAGAATACGAAGCTGGAGGAAGCCAAACGTATTTTACAGGAACATCGGATTGAAAAATTGCCATTAATTGATAAGGACGGGTATTTGAAGGGCCTTATTACGATTAAGGATATAGAGAAAATGAGGAAGTATCCCAATTCCTCCAAGGATAAAGATGGGAGGCTGCTGGCGGCTGCGGCTGTCGGCGTGACGCCGAATGTATTGGAACGGGCGGAAGCTCTTCTTGCGAAGAAGACGGATGTCCTGGTGATTGATACGGCTCACGGACACAGCCCGGGGGTATTGGATACGATCCGTAAGATTCGGGATGCTTTTCCCCATGCAGAATTGATTGCAGGAAATGTGGCAACTTATGAGGGGACAAAAGCACTGATTGAAGCAGGCGTGAGCGCGGTGAAAGTCGGTATAGGGCCGGGTTCTATCTGTACGACACGGGTAATCGCAGGTATCGGTGTACCCCAGATTACCGCAATTTATGACTGCGCGAGAGCGGCGGCCGGGACGGATGTGCCGGTTATTGCCGATGGAGGTATTCAGTACTCCGGCGATATAGCCAAAGCCATTGGTGCAGGAGCGTCAGTGGTCATGCTTGGGAATCTTCTTGCGGGAACCGATGAAAGCCCGGGCGAAATAATTATTTATCAGGGGAAAAATTATAAGTTATACCGTGGCATGGGATCACTGGGGGCTATGCAGCAGGGGAGCAAGGACAGATATTTCCAGCAGGACGCAAAGAAGCTTGTTCCGGAAGGCATTGAAGGACGGATTCCTTACAAAGGACATGTATCTGACGTACTGTTCCAGTTAATTGGCGGTCTGCGGGCGGCAATGGGATACTGCGGCACACCTGATATCCCGGCTATGAATGAGAATACCCGATTTATTGAAATTACAGGCGCAGGTCTTCGTGAAAGCCACCCCCATGATGTAAGCATCACGAAAGAGTCGCCAAATTACAGTGCTAAATAATGATAGAAAACAAATATCCATCTCATACGGTCATGGATGTGCGCATACATGCTGTAACTATGGAAGAGGCGCTGCGATGTGCCCGTGAAATGGCGGCGTCAGGAGAAGAACATATAATTGCTACCGCTAACGCCGAAATGGTTATGATCGCACAGGAAGATAAGGAATTGGTCTATGTGCTGAACCATTGCAGCCTGGTCGTACCGGACGGGGCGGGAATCCTTTGGGCAGGTGAACAGTTGGGGGCATATTTTCCTGCGCGGGTGGCAGGCGCCGATTACGCGGAAGAAATCCTTAAAATCGCGGTGAAAGAAAAATGGCCGGTATATTTTCTCGGCGGTGCACCGGGGGTGGCGGAAACTGCGATTCGTAAATTTACGGAACGATACGGCTCTTTTGAAAAAGCGGGTTTCCATGATGGCTATTTCGATGAAATGGAAGAACAGAAAATCGTGGAAGAAATTAAATCCGGCGGTACCAAAGTCCTTCTATGTGGAATGGGAGTGCCTAAACAGGAAAAATGGCTGTGGAACCATAGGAAGGAGTTAGGGCCCGTGCTGGCGATGGGGGTCGGCGGCGTGTTTGACGTCATGGCAGGGAATTTACGGCGGGCACCGCTGTGGATGAGAAATCACCGATTGGAATGGGCATACCGCTTGTATTTACAGCCGAGCCGTATCGGACGTATGGCGGCGATTCCAAAGTTTATGCTGGCGATAAAAAAATGGAAAAGGAAAAACGGAAATAAAATATGCTGAAAAAACCAATTATATTACCGGAAGGATATCCGTTCATCATCATATCTTTAATAGTCGCGGCGTTGCTGTGGTATTTTAGCATGCTTTATGCGGCGGTTATTCCTTTTGTTTTTTCCTGTTACTTTTGCTATTTCTTCCGTTGCCCCAGAAGAAATGCGATTATCCCTCCGGGGGAAGATACGATCGTTTCCCCGGCTGACGGTACTGTAGTGGATGTTTCTCATGGCGTGGAAGAAGAAATGTATCTTGGAGAAAAATGCCATAAGATCACGATCTTCCTTTCTGTTTTTGATGTGCACTGTAATCGTTCTCCCATGGAAGGAACCATTAAATACCAATCCTATACACAAGGACGGTTTCTTCCTGCTTATGAAAAAGAAGTGGGGTTTGAGAATGAACGCGGTGCGATTGGTATCGAGGGAAAGCATAGGAATATCCTCGTTATATTAATTGCCGGCATTTTGGCACGACGTGTAGTTTCATGGAAACAGTTGGGAGATCCGCTGCAAAAGGGGGAACTGTACGGAATGATTAAGTTCGGATCTTGTACAGAACTTTATATACCGGGAGAAGCGGAAATTTGTGTAAAGAAAGGTGATACAGTCCGCGGTGGGCTGACGATAGTGGGGAGGCTTAAATTAGAATGAATAAATCATGGATTGCGAACGGATTTACCGCAGCCAATGCATTATTTGGCGGTCTTTCTATTATGATGTCGATTTCAGGAGAATACCATGTGGCGGCGATATGCATATTGATTGCTATGGCGGCCGATGCCTTTGACGGCAGGGTGGCTCGTGCTCTTGGGACTGCAGGTCCGATGGGAGTGGAGCTGGATTCTTTATCTGATGATATTTCTTTCGGTGTCGCTGCCGGGGCATTGATGTATTCTTATCAGCTGCGGGAATTGGGGGCGCTCGGGTTTATTCCCTGCGCACTCCTCGGTGCGTTCTGCGCGTTCCGTTTGGCGCGCTTCAATGTGAAAGTGACTTCTGTCCATGGATATTTTGAAGGACTGCCTTGCCCGACGGTCGGTGTAATTATTGCCTGCTATGTCCTTTCCGGTGTAAAGATCTGGAACTGGCTTGCCATGGTTTGCGTGCTTGTTCTCGCGGTGCTGATGGTGAGTGAAGTACATTATCCGGATAATAAAGGCGCCAGCGCCGATCAGCTTCATTTGCCGGCATTCCTGTTCTGCCTCGGTTTTTTCATACTTTGCACCATGATTTACTGGCCGTCCTGGGCAGCTGCTTTATGTGCGGCGTATATTATGTTCGGCATAGTAAATACATACCTGAACCGCCGGAAGAAATTCCATAGAAAACTTAAAAGAAGAGTAAAGGAAGAATTTTGACATGAATTATCCTTTGGATATCCTGATGCTGCCCATCCAACTGATTGTGGCGTGGTTTACCGTTTATTATACGGTAATTGCCGTTTTTGGAATATGGCATAGGAAAGATAGGGATTTGTCTGCACCGAAAAACAAATTCGCGCTTATGATTCCGGCGCATAATGAAGAAATGGTTCTCGGAGATCTTCTTGAAAACCTAAATATTTTAAAATATCCGAAAGAACTTTATGATATTTACGTTATTGCTGATAACTGTACCGACAGTACAGCAGAAGTGGCTCAACGGCATGGCGCTTATGTCCTTGAACGATGTAATAAAGAACTTGGCGGAAAAGGATATGCCATGGATTGGGCTTTTCCGAAAATATTTGAAACAGGCCGCCATTATGATGCATTTTGCGTGTTTGACGCAGATAATCTTGTCCATCTTGATTTTTTGGCGGTCATGAATACCCGTCTGATGAAAGGGCAGAAAGTTCTTCAAGGATACTTATCCGCTAAAAATCCGGTGGATACTTGGGTATCGGGTACTTTTGCGATTGCTTTCTGGACTGTCAATCATTTGTGGCATCTTGGAAAGTATAATTTAGGATTATCTTCCTGTCTTGGGGGAACAGGGATGTGTATTTCGGCGGATATTGTGCGGGAATTCGGGTGGGGGTGCGACTGTCTCACGGAAGACATGGAATTTTCCATGAAATGCCTTTCTCATGGGATCCGCACTTGCTGGGTTCATGATGCGATTATTTACGATGAAAAACCATTGACTTTTATGGCGTCCTGGAGACAAAGAAAGCGCTGGGCCCAAGGTCAGTTTGACTGTTCCGAAAGATATATCCCCATTTTGATGAAAGAAGGTTTTAAGCGACACAGTATTGTCGTGCTTGATGGGATTATGCAGCTGCTGCAGAATTATTTTCTGCTTATTTCCGCTTTTTATTTAGTGATGACATATATTAATATGTTCTATCCTTGTTTTACGGTGGTTCTATATAATGATGCTTTGGTTCCGCGGCAATTCTGGAGTGTATTGGGGACAATCCAGTATGTTCTGCCGCTTATCGTCCTTTTGCAAATTGAAGTGCCTGCTAAAATTTACCTGTATTGGCTGATTTATCCTGTGTTCATGTATTCCTGGGTTCCTGTGACTTTCCTCGGATGGATTCATCGCCATGAGAAACAATGGGTTCATACTATTCATACGAGAAGCATGCAGTTTCAGGCTGCTTCTCTTACACGTAAAAAGGAAATAGACAGTTAGTATGCATATATTTGTGACAAACGATGATGGTGTCGCTGCGCCGGGTATTCGAGCCCTGGCAAGAGCACTCTCCGCGCTTGCAAAAATTACCGTTATCGCACCGGCGGAAGGAGTGAGTTCCTGTTCAAGCGCATTGTCTTTAAGAAAGCCGATGAAATTGAAAAAGCGGCAAAGTTATGGAGAAAACATCGAAGTATATTCTTTGACGGGGACTACCGGCGACTGTTGTAAATTGGCTTTGGAATACTGGCTTAAGGATGACTTGCCGGACCTGATTGTATCAGGGATTAATGATGGCTTTAATACAGGAAGCGACTGTCTTTACAGCGGGACAGTGGCAGGCGCACTGGAAGGTATATTTGCGGGAATTCCTTCTATGGCAGTTTCTATGGAAAGCATGGCAGATGGAACTCTTTTAAGAGAAACGGCTGCTTTTGCTGCGGATCTGGTATCCGGATATTTTATGAAAAAGCGGTATACTGGTATACTCAATGTAAATATTCCGAAGATAAAACCGGAAAAAGTTTCCTGGGAAAATGTGAAAGTAGCCCGGCTCGGCTTGCTGCGCTATTCTAATGTGATTGCGGGAAAGCGGACAAAAGCGGATGAAATGGAATTTATCATGAGAGGGAAACCGCTGGAAAGATATGAACCGGAGACAGATGTTTATTGGTCGAGAAAAGGTTATATAACGATTACTCCGCTGCAGTGGAATCAAACCGATTTTGAGAATCTGAGGGAAGTAGGAAAACTTACAGCGGCGTTCATTGACGCATAGCTCTTGTGTATGTTACAATAATTGCCGTTGATATATGCCGGAGTGGCGGAATGGCAGACGCAGCAGACTCAAAATCTGCCGATAGCAATATCGTGTGGGTTCAAGTCCCACCTCCGGCACCATAAGTACCGTAAGGACTATTACGTTCCTGCGGTATTTTATTATGCGGAAAGACGATCGGCTTAAATATATGGCAGGATTTTTTATGTAGGTATATAAATGAGGCAGGGCAGGAAAGTTTGACATGGGGGATGGTCGTTTCTATAATGGGAGTCATCTGATGCAAATGATGGAGGAGATATTTTGAATATACTTGAACTGGCGAGATATGAAAAAAATCTGGTAGTTGGTCTGCGCCGTTATTTCCATGAAAATCCCGAATTGTCGCAAAAAGAATTTAAGACGATGGATTTCATTGAAAAGAAATTGAATGGGTGGGGAATAAAAACAATTCGTATTCCCCACGGCGGCATTTTTGGTGTTTTGGACAGCGGTAAACCCGGGTGGACGATGCTCATGCGTGCAGATATCGATGCGCTTCCGATTGATGAGGATTCCTGTAATTTAAAAGGGAAAAAGATATGCGTTTCTAAAAATGCAGGAGTAATGCATGCCTGCGGGCATGACGGGCATATGGCGATGCTTTTGACAGAAGCCAAGATTTTGGCGGAGCATAAAGAAGAATGGGAAGGCAAGATCATTCTGATGTTTGAAGAAGCGGAGGAAATGGGGGAGCGTGGTATCGCGCCCTTGCTCCGTTATCTGCGAGACAACCGGATTCATGTGGATGCCTGTTTCGGTACACATGTGAAATGGGATTTATCTGCGGGGAAAGTGGGAATCCTTTATGGTTCGGTCATGGCAGGCGCGTATTTCTTCCGGGTGAAAATCCATGGAAAGAGCGGCCATGGTTCTCGTCCTGATATGGCTCACAGCCCGATTGAATGTTTTGTTACGATTGCCAATGAACTTCGGGCATATCGTATGCGTGCCGTTGCGCCGGAGGAAAGTCTGACCTATTCTTTTGGCTGTGTAGAGGGTGGGCATGAGCCGAATATTATTCCTGAAGAGCTGACATTTGCAGGAACGGCACGGTGTACAAAGAATGAAGACGGCCTGTCATTCCGGACGGTTATGAAGGAAATCATAGAGCATACCTGCCGCATGTATGAATGTACAGCGGAGTTTGTGGAGGATCAATATTTCCCTGTGACGGTGAATACAAGGGAATGTGTGGATCTTGCGCGGAAAGCGGTCAGGGAGAATTGTGGGACGGGAGCGCTTGATCCGAATTGCCCCATGTGGATGGCAACGGAGACATTTTCCATCACGGAATCCATTTATCCGGGGGTATTCTTTTTTACAGGCATTTATGATGAAACGGTAGGAAGTGGCAGCGGACATCATACTCCTGCGTTTGATATCGGTGAAAAAGGATTGGTGACAGGAGTGGCGGCGGCGTTATCATTTGTTCTTGCCGCACTGAAAGAGAAGCCGAAATGTAACAGCTTTCAGCCGGCGGATTTGGAGAGTATGCTGAAACTGATAGAATAGCAGGAGTTTCTCAGCGCTGTATAAGGTCATTACTTATGGTGATGATCTTTTTTTGCATATGAGATTGGCCAATTAGAAAAAAGATCGGTATGGTATAATGAGTGAAATTATTTTAACGAAGGGATTCGGGAGGAACTATGAATGCATTTATTAAGCTTGGCGTGATAGAGCCGTTGGCGCAGGCTTTATACCAGCAGGGGATCAGGTTTCCCACGGTGATCCAGCAGGCATCTATCCCTGCGATTTTTAAGGGAAAAGACATCATCGGCCGTTCAGAAACGGGAACGGGGAAAACTTTGGCGTACTTGTTGCCGCTGGTACAGCGTGTGGATGTAAAAAAAGGCGGTACGCAGGTTTTGATTATGACACCGACCCGTGAGCTTGCAAAGCAGATTTTTGATGTACTGCGTCCTTTTGCCATCCTTATGGAAGCGGACGTGGCGGATATCATCGGCGGGCGGACGATTGAAAACCAGATTCAGAAACTGAAGAGGGAACCGCATATCATTATTGGAACGCCCGGACGTCTTTTGGATCATATACGCCGCCGCAGTCTGGATTTATCCGGGGTAAAAACGGTTGTTCTTGACGAAGCGGATCAGATGCTTGCAGCAGGATTCAGAGAAGATATAGATGCCCTTGTGGATGAAACACCGAAGAAACGGCAAGTGCTTCTTTTCAGTGCAACCATGCCGCCGGAAGCCAAGAAACTGGCCCATAAGTACATGAAATCAGCGGTGGTGGCGGACGTGGCGGAAAAGGCAGTAGCTTCGACGGTGGAGCAGCGTGTTTATGAAACAGTAAAAACACATAAATTTTCCCTGCTGGTTCGTCATCTCAAAGAGATAAATCCCTATATGGCTGTCGTTTTCTGCAATACTCGTGAAGGTGCCCATGAATTGGCGGGGCGTCTGCAGGAGGAAACGGATCTTGTTGTCGATGAAATTCATGGAAATATGAGCCAGGGTCAGCGGAACCAAGTTATTCGTGAGTTTGAAAAGGCAAGGACGCAGGTGCTTGTGGCATCTGATATCGCTGCCCGCGGTCTTGATGTAGAGGGGATTACTCATGTTTTCAATTATGATATTCCCCGCAATCTGGAATACTATATTCATCGGATTGGCCGTACAGGCAGAGCGGGAACACAAGGGGTCTCCATCACTTATGCAACGCCTGAAGATATCCTGCTGCTTCGCAAACTGGAAAAGGCAATCAAGGAAATCATCACGAAGTATGATGAAAAAGGGAATATCCGACGGATCAAAGGCCCGTCCGCTAAGAAAAAGGTTATCCTGCCCGGTATGTACAAACCGACAAAGAAAAAAGAACATAAGGTGCTTGGGCATAAAGGATCTGACATGAGGAAGAAGAAAAAGAAAGGGGAAGCGAAAGGAAGCCGCCGCGGGGAATAGCGTCTGCATGAAAACCGGTCACCATTACAGGTGGCCGGTATTTGCGTTATGGGAACAGCATGCCGCTGCTTATGGTAAAATGGAAACATTCGAGGTGAGCTTGATGAGATGTATATATAAAGGGAAACAGTTTTCGTGGCTTTTGGCGCTTTCCGTTCCTCCGGGCATTGCGGGATTCATTTTACATACGCCGTATTCCTTTCTTTGGGGGATTATTGGCTTTATACTTTGCGGTTTGATAGGACCTTTTCTATATTATTTTGTGAAGAGAGAAGATTTGGGCGATGCAGAAGGCCCCTATCATAGTGCGGCGCATTTAGCGGCCTGGAGTGCTCTGTCTGTATTCTTTCTTGCGATAGTCTGGTGTTTTCTCGATCTATTTCAGGAAATATGGGAAAGAGAAATGATTTTTGCGGCATTATCGATTCCTGTGATGGCGGCCGCTGTCTTTTTATCCATGCTGTTGGATGATGCACTTGCCCATGTTTATATTTTTTTGCGGAGAAAGAATGAAAATATAGCACATTGGCTTGCATGCTGTTATTTTATCGGTCTGGTTCCTGCCTCGATTATCGTATCGGTGCTTTTTATTTACTTTTTTCAAGGGATGCGCCTTGATCCTTATACGGAATTGTTCTTTGTGTCAACGATTTTGGAAAAAACATTTTTCCTGAAAATTTTTCTTGCTATGGCATCTTTTGCAGTCTATCTGTATTTTGCTTTGTCAGGGACAAAAGGAAAACGGGCAACACAGGTCGTTTTTACCGCTTTGTTTTATTTGATGCTGATTTATATTCCGATTATCATATCACTCCGTCTGCCGATGGCAGGGGAATGGCGTGCTTATGCTGATCCTGCTTATATTTCTTTGTTTCCGGTCTTATCGGATTTATGGAGTGTCGGTTTGTCAATGATCATCGGCGGATATGTGTCAAAATGGATTTTTAAATGAATGTCTTCGTAGGTTTGATTTCGCAAATGGAAAGATGACGGCCCGTAAAAAATAGAAGTCGTCATCTTTTATTATGGAAATATGAATTTAAGATTGACATGTGGGGAGATTTGTTTATAATACAGGTATTGGCTGAAGGAATCTGTATTGCCGATATCGTTTGAGTCGGACTTCAGAAAAGCCTGTGCCTGTATTTTTATTCGCCTTGTATCCATATGGAATGAGAACGGAGGTATTTTTCAATGAAAGAAAAAGTAAATCAGATCAAAGGACAGTACACAGAAGCTGCAATGGCCGGCGGTGTTTCACAGAGTTTGGGATCACAGATGAATCCGTTTATGAGCATCCGTGAACTTACTGTTTCCGGTCTGCTTGCGGGAATTACCATTTTCCTCGGACTGACAGGATATGGATTTATCCCGCTTATTTTTATGAATGCCACAATTTTACATATTCCTACGATTATCGGATCTGTCGTGGCGGGTCCCCGTGTGGGAATTGTCGTCGGATTCCTCTTCGGGGCATTTTCTTTTATCCAGACGCTCCGTGCACCAAGCCTTTTAATGCAGTTTATTCTCCAGTACAGTGTAGTCTATGATGCATTTATATGTATTGTGCCGCGTATCTGTATTGCACTGGTTTCTTATTGGCTGTATAAACATATACCGGTAAGAGATTTTACAAGGACCGCAATTGCTGCGGTTTGCGGATCGCTCACAAATACAGTACTTTTCCTTGGCTCCATTTTTATTCTTGTGGGAGCGCCTTATGCAGAGGCTCATGATATGTCTGTGGCGGGGGTGGGATACCTGCTTATGGGGATTGTAACGATGAATGGTATTCCTGAAGCACTGGTATCCGGCATTATTATTACTCCGATTGTGATGATGCTGAAAAAATCAGGATGGAAAATGAAATAATATAAATCAATAAAACGATATTTAAAAAGCTTTCTCCTTTTATGAAATATATATATGGGGAAAGCTTTTTATCCGGAAGAACTTCTCCGGAAAACGAAATAGAGTCAGAGGAAAAGGTTTCCGGAAAAAGAAAAACTCCCGCGAAGGGAGTCATTTATCGTAAAAAGAGAAATAGAAAAATACAATGCACTTTATGTTTTATAAATTATTCTCATCACCGCGCAGTCGGGCATCGCACTTTTGAATAAAAGAAGTAAAATCTACATTTGCTTCTTTGCAAAGTTCGCCGATAGGCGTTGCCATTTCGGACGGCATCTGTATTTTCTCATTTTGGAAGAGAGGGAGGAGCTGCGGATAGAGAGTGAGGATTTCTTCCATAGGCGTATTTTCCGTTAAAAGGGGTTTTTGGAATTTATCTGACAGGTATTCATTGATTTCGCCAATGAGTTCAAAGACGTCCATACCGTGGGTCTGTGCCGCCTGCCACAGGTTTTCATCATAAGAGACGAAGCAGCCTACGCAAGACATGCCGTATTCCATAAGGAACTGTCCCATTTCAGGATATACTTCGATGACCTGCATGATATTGTGTTCCGGTCTCACAAAATCGCCTTCATTTAACGGGGGAACATTCGGCATGACCCAGGAACTTCCGTAGTAATTTTCATTACCGTTCATATCGGACATGGTGTTTCCAAGGACAGTGTCGCGGAATGCTTCATATCCCATAGAGTCGATAAATTCTTCTAAAGACTGGTAATTTTCGTGATCCAGGTAGTAGGTACAGGCTTTGACCATGATGGAAAGCGCATCTGCAGGGAACTGGGCAAAGGCAAAGAAAGTCTTTTTTCCCGTGTATATATCCCAACCGTCAGACATGCCTACAGCACGCATGGGAAGAGCGGTTGTGACGGAACAGGTGAGTATGCAGGATGGCCACATGCCGAAGGCAAGCAGTCCGAGTTCCGTCAGCACTTTTTCAATATCTTCTTTTGTGAGTCCGGAAATAATAGGACGGGATTTCTGGTCTAAGGTATAGCTGCCGTCTATTTTTTCGGCAACGGATTTCATTTTCTTTTTAAAATCATCGCGTCCTTCTTGTAAATCCGGAATAAAGTCTATTTCCAGCGCGAAAGTAAGGTTGTCTGCAGTCATAAGAAGCTCCTTTATATATCCAATTTCTTGTATCCACATTGTATCATATCGATATGAATCCCAAAAGAGGAGAAGGGATAAATTTTAAATGAATTTCAACAGCGATTAATTATATATTTGTGGTATACGGTGAAAATGGTAAAATAAGACCAGTAGATAATAAGTATGACGGAGGGATAATCATGCGTCGTCTGAAAAAAATTGTAACCGCTATGTTGGCCGCAGCCGTTCTTATCTCCGGTGCAGCAGTTCCTATGGAAGCACAGGCGGCAAGTACACTGGAAAAAGTCTTATATGGGACGGCAGCCATGGTTTTTATTTCCCGTTATTTTTCAGATATGGATGATCATCAGCAGTTGCAGTTTTTGGAAACGTGTCAAAAGGAAACTGGTGTTTATGAATCGGCGGAAGCCCAGACACGGGTGGCGGATATTTATGATCGTCTTGTGGAAACGGGAGCGGTAGAAAGAAATTATATTGTATATGTTTCTCCTGATGAGGACATCAACGCGTTTATGAGTCTTGGTGGGGTCATGTGCATCAATAAGGGGACTCTTGATGCTATGGATGATGATGAGCTGGCTTATATCATGGCACATGAGCTTGTCCATGGTGAAAAACGGCATAGTGTGAATGGCGTGAAGAAAAGAGTGGGATTACAGACGGCGCTCAGTATTTATCTTGGAAGCGAACAAGGGGTTGGCGGTGTGATTCTTGGGAATATCGCGGCCAATTATATTTCTAATGCGGTATTTACCAAGGATCAGGAGAAAGAAGCTGACAGCTTAGGATTCCAGTATCTTGTGGAAGCCGGTTACAATCCTGGCGGGGCGGCAGCATCCATGAGCGTCCTTCTTGACAAGTATGGAGATAAACCAAGAACGGGTCTTAAGGGCGTTATCGCTCCGGCTGACCATCCATCCACAAAGGAACGTGTAGAAAAGAATGGAAAACGTCTGTACGAGTATTCCGGAAATCATGTAAAAGCAAAGGATAATTGGATCCTTATCAACGGGGAAAAAACATTTCAGCCGGCAGAAACAAAACGGTATACGCAGACGGAACGGGCGTATCTGACGGCAGGCAAGCTGGCGGCTGTATATCATGATGGTAATGTACAAAATGCAAGATATAAAGATGGTATGATACAGATTGGCAATGTACCGATTTACACCGTTTCCTCCAGAGAGAACGGCATGGAAATCGAGGCGGCTCTGAATAAAGGAATCGTGCTGGATCGCGGTGACCCGGTGAAAAAGAAATCAGAAGTGGAAAAAAGAAAAGATAAGCTCAAAGAAAAACGGATAGAAACAGCGGAAACAGCTGTTCGTTAAACGAACAAAAGGAATCAGAGAAATCAATGGGCATAGCAAAAAAAAGAAAAGGGAATTTTCTGAAATATTTTTTAACAATCATTTCTTGTATAGTTATTTTTACGGGGATTGGTTTCGGTACGCTGGCATATATGACACCTCCACCGCCAAAGCCGCCTGTGTTTCCGCCGCTTCCTCCCGTGGGCGCTGTGTCCGCTGTATTAATGGATGGAAATACAGGAGATATCATTGCCCAGAAAGAAGGGGAACTGAAAATTTATCCTGCCAGTACGACAAAGATTTTGACCTGTATTATTGCGCTGGAAGAGGGAAGAGAGAAGTTGGAGGCGGATGCGGTCATTACGCCGCTGGCAATTGGGCAGGACGGAACAAATATAGGGCTTCGCAGTGACATGCCGATTTCTCTTCATGAACTGCTGTATGGCATGATGCTTGTTTCCGGAAATGACGCAGCTGTATCTGTGGCGGAAACGGTAGGTGGTTCCTATGGCGGGTTTATTCAGATGATGAATGAAAAGGCGGTGTCTATTGGTGCCACCCGGTCCCATTTTGCCAATCCTAATGGTCTGACAGACAAGAACCATTATACAACTGCTATTGACATGGCGAAAATTTCCCGTTATGCCATGGGAAATCCTGAGTTCAGAAAAATCGTAAGGGAAAAGGTGTACCCCATGAGGTATCGCAGCGGGGTATATCGTAATGTGGAAAACAGGAATGAGTTTCTATCCAATGGTTACCGCGGGGCAAACGGAATCAAGACGGGAATGACGATGGCGGCAGGAGAATGTCTTGTTGCTTCTGCTGAACGTGATGGGCAGCTTTTGATTGCGGCAGTTTATGACGATGAAAATCGCTGGAAGGATGTGGAAGCGTGGTTTGATTATGGGTTCGCCTGCATCCGGGCCTGGGAAAAATATGAACAGGAAATGGCGGGAGAACCTGCCGTCTATAAGTTTATGAATCAATTGACGGGAAAGGAGTCTTCATGGGAAGAAAAAAGAAAACGCCATTACTGAAACGATTGTTTCCTTATAGTCCTTTCTTGCGAATTCTGTTTGTAATTGTGGTTATGTCAACAGTTTATATTGCAGGATACAGTATGTACCATTTTTACGAGATTAAAGTGCAGGAATCACGGCTTACCGAAGAGAAGAAACACCTTTTGGAAATGCAGGAAGCGCTACAGGAAAAGAAAAAAGATCTGGAGGATCCTTCTGTCATAGAGAAAAAGGCAAGGGAAGATCTGGGGCTTGTCAAGGAACGGGAGATTCCCTATATCAAGTAAGTTTTTCATGCAGATATTTTACAGATTTTATAACTGTTTGTATTGCACTCCTAAATGAAGTTTCGTATAATGGTGGATATATTATTTTATGTATTGCAGGAAGGATATTTATTCTTACATGGCTTTAGAAGTCGGAAGTATCGTTGAAGGC